>JALWMA010000103.1 GCA_027081015.1 Campylobacterales bacterium
TCTTCCTCAAAAACCCTCACAATCTCCGGAATATAGCGCTTTATTCCCTCTTCGAGCGTCACCTCCGGCTCATACCCCAAAAACTCTCTTGTCGGTTCTATGTCGGCCTGGGTGAAGAACTGGTACTGCCCTATGTATGGGTTTGGAATATATTCGCATTCCAGATCGGTGCCGAGCTCTTTTTGAAGTATGTCCACTATATCCTGAAAGCTTCTGGCCTTTCCGGTTCCTACGTTGTAGACGCCGCTCTTTTTGGGGTTGCACGCTTTTATGTTGGCCTGGATCACATCGTCTATATATATGAAGTCGCGCAGGATCTTGTCGGAGCCTTCGAAGAGTTTCGGGTTTTTGCCGGCGAGTATCTGGTGGCCGAACTGAAGCACCATAGAGGCGGTTTTGTTTTTGAAAAACTCCCTCGGGCCGTATACGTTGAAGTAGCGAAGGCCGACTATGGGGCGGTCGCTCTTTCTCATCCACTCGTAAGCCAGGTTGTCCATCGCCAGTTTGCTGAAGCCGTAGATGTTCGCCGGATCTTCACGGCCCACGGTCTGGGGTGCCGGCGCGTTGCCGTATGTGGCGCCGGAGCTGGCGTAGATCATCGCGGCGTCCATCCTCTTTGCCATCTGCAGAAGATCTTTGAAGGCGTTCAGGTTCGTATCTATCATGATCTTCTGGTCATACACCGTCGTGTCGCTGATGGCCGCTTCGTGGAATATGTAGTCGAAGCTGAAATCTTCGAGCCGCTCGAGATCCTCTCTTTTCGTGATGTCTCCGGCTATTATCTCGCCTCTGAAGCCTTTGAGGTTTTTGTAGTGTCCGAAGCTTTTGAGGTTGCCGTTGTCGAAGGTCTCGCCCGTGCGGAAGAGATCGAAAACGACCACCTTCGCCTCCGGATAGTTCTTCTCGAACCAGTGGGCAAGATTGGAGCCGATGAAGCCGGCGCCCCCGGTTATGAGTATGCTTTTGCCGTTAAAGTCCATGCAGTTCCTTTATATCGATTCTTCTGTTTCTCTCCGTCAGGTAGGTGTGCCCCACACCTGCGCGCTCGGCCGCCTCTATGTCGCCCGGCTTGTCGCCTATCATCCACGAGGCTGCCATATCTATGCCGAACCTCTGCTGCGCCTCGCGAAACATTCCTGGCATCGGCTTGCGGCATTCGCACCCCTCGTCGGGTCTGTGCGGGCAGAAAAAGATATGTGAACGGTCGATCATAATGCCTCTTTCACGCATCTTTCGCACCATCCACGAGGTGAGCTTTTCGAAATCTTCTCCGCTGTAGTAGCCCCTGCCTATTCCCGACTGGTTCGTTACCACTATCGGGATGTAGCCTCTCTTTTGCGCCTCGTATATGAGATCCAAAACACCGTCTACAAACTCGAAATATTCTATTTTGCCCACATAGCCGCGGTCTATGTTTATAACCCCGTCACGGTCGAGGAACAGTGCCTTTTTCATCTCTCAAGCAGCCATACAAGCGCCATTATCAGTACAATCAGTCCGGCCCACACGAGAAAACCGGGGAGTGCCGCACTGTTTATGACATGGCCGCCGGTTGGCATATATGCCGGTCCCACTCAACCTCCTCTCAATCGGGCATGACCCTTTTGTCTTCGCGCCTCTTTTTTTGGGAGTGCTCTTTGGCCTCTTTGCGCTTCTGTTCCATCAAAACGGCGTCTTTGAGCTCCTCTTCGCCGTCATAGAGGGCTCCATCTATGAATTTGTGGTGATCTTCGAACTGGCCGGTTCTGTGCCCCCACAAAAGCGCGAGCAGGCCGAGCGCACCCAGCAGCGTGGAGATGCCGAGCATCATCGCGAGTATTCCGGAGCTCAACCCTCACCCTTTACGTAGTCTACCACTCTGCTCTCTACCGTAACCTCTTTTATGAGCTCCACGGCCTTGAGGTGCTCGGGGTGGACACGGTAGCTCTCGAGCCCCTCTTTGTCATCGAAAACGGAGGTCAAAACGAGATCCATCGAGCGCTCCGAGTGCAGAAAATCTACACCGACCTCCATGGATCGAAGCGGCTCTATCTTTTCCACAAGAGCTTCGAGCGTCGCTTTGACCCGCTCTATATTCTCTTCCCTGCCCTCTTCCTTGAACCGAAACATGACAATATGAACCACCATCAGACCGACTCCCTTCCGCAGGCACCGCACCCGAAAAGATCAGTGATCATGGGTGGCGGCATACTCTGGAGTACAGAAGATCCCGCAGTGGCACTTGCCCTCTTCGGGAATCTCCTTCTCTATCGCCGGTTTGCAGGGGCAGAGGCGGTCGTCCGCACTTTTGTGGTTTCCATCTGCATCCTCTATAACCATAAAGCAGGGACACCACCGCTTTCCGTAAAGCATCTTGTTGCGCGCCAGTCCCATCGTAACGCCTTCGTTCACCTCTTCGTTGGGGTTGTATACCCATCCGAACTGCTTGCACACCTTGTCGGTAAACTTTTTGGTCTTCTCCAACTCAGCCAGGAACTCATCCGAACTCATATCTACATATTGCATATCCAAACCTTCTATTTTGATGTTACGCAAATTCCGGGCAAAGCCCGCAATTTGGCAGGGCCTGGCCGGCCCTACAACCCCCTGAAGCTTCGAAATCTT
>JALWMA010000104.1 GCA_027081015.1 Campylobacterales bacterium
ACCTCTGCAAATATTCCATCTCTTAATACGCCGAAGGGGCAAAGCCCCTTTCGGCTACGCTAACGCTGTGTTCGCTTCAGCAGCGGGCTCACGCGCAGATAAACCGCGCTTAAACCTTTTTTGCGTATCCGCCCGGGAGAAAAGCCCCTTTCGGCTACGCTAACGCTGTGTTCGCTTCAGCAGCGGGCTCACGCGCAGATAAACCGCGCTTAAACCTTTTTTGCGTACCCGCCCGGGAGAAAAGCCCCTTTCGGCTACGCTAACGCTGTGTTCGCTTCAGCAGCGGACCGAAAAGAGCCGCCGCACCGCTCTATAGAACATTTACAGAGGCACCCTGCCAAAATGTGCGCCGTATTATACCAAAGTTTTAGTCAATGTATGCTTTTGCGCTCCGCAGCCTTTTAGATTTTCCGAATCTGTCCGGCTCGTGGAGCCCAGAAGCGGGATTGAACCGCCGACCTCTTCCTTACCAAGGAAGTGCTCTGCCACTGAGCTATCTGGGCATGGTTGTCTGCTAGGAGTGAATTATCAGAGGCATGGAGTCGGTCTCATAAAATATGAGACGAATCAGTTCCTCGTTCGATTGCAAGAATCTAAATTTCAGCTCCCAGATTTCGTATGGAGCGGGAAACGGGACTCGAACCCGCGACCCTCAGCTTGGAAGGCTGATGCTCTAGCCAACTGAGCTACTCCCGCAGCCATCTGATTCGACTGGTGGTGGGAGGAGGATTCGAACCTCCGAAGGCGAAAGCCAGCAGATTTACAGTCTGCCCTCGTTGGCCACTTGAGTATCCCACCGTCATTGTCTACTCTGGTACAAACACTGACGAAAAAATGGAGCCGGTGATGGGACTCGAACCCGCGACCTGCTGATTACAAATCAGCTGCTCTAGCCAACTGAGCTACACCGGCGACTAAAAATGGAGTGCAATTTTAATATCTTTTGCCATCATTGTCAAGGTTTTTTGACGAGAATCTCTCCAAAGCGGCCTTTTTTCCTCACTTTTCCCTTAGGTACTCTATCAGATAGCCGTCGTTGATTCTGTACTCACCTCTGCCGGTACGTGTTATGTGGCCCATATTCTCGAGCCCTCTGAACACCTGCCTCAAGGCCGGTCCCTTCAGCTCCTGCGGAATAGAGTTGGCAAGCCGGTATATGACATCGTGATGATGCTTCCTGGCCTTTATCTCTCCTATATACTCCTCTATCAGATCGAGAACCTCATCGTAACCGTCACGATACGCCCTCTTCAGGTCTTTGGGACCTATGCTCTTTATATCTTTCTCGAGAGCGATATAGTAGAGGTTCTGCATAACCACCATTGTGTTGGCTGGGTGGCCGCAGAGCTTTCGAAGGGTCTCTTCAAGCGCCCCCTCATCCTCGAAAACTATCTTCTTTCTGCGAAACGCCGCTATCAGATCCTTTTTTATCTCCTCTATTTCGAACGGCTCGAGCGTAAGGCGGCGGCAGTAGTTGTAAAAGGGCGACTTCCTGTTTTCGAAGATTTCGCTCATTATGGTCTCTATGCTGCCCAGAAAATAGTAGCTTACGCTCTCTCCATGGTGCTGTATGGTGCCCCTGAGAGCATCCAGCACCCGATCTTTGGAGACTCCGAACCTTCCGATATCCTGAAACTCGTCGAAAACGATGTAAAAGCGCACTCCAAGCTCTTTTGCGAGCTCGAAAACGTTGTCGAGCGCTGCGGCCAGCTGCTCCTCTTCACCCATTTCTCCGCTCTGCTCAAAAAGCTTCACCGATCCCTTGACTATGCCGAGATCGATCGAAAGCTCCTTTTCGGCTCTGCCGAGCAGGTCTACCACACTCTTTTTAAGGCCCGCTGCAAAGCCCTTCATACCCGCGCTCTCGTAGGCTCTGTCCACTATCTTCTCGGCGGCCGAAGAGAGGCTCCTCTCCCTTCTGAGATCAACATATATGTGCTCTTTTTTGGAGACTTTGAAAGCCTGCTTTATAAGAGAGGTTTTGCCGTACCTTCTCGGGGCCTTGACCATCACATCCTGTCCGTCGTCGATAAAAGCGACAAGCTTTTTTACCATTTTCGAACGGTCGAAGAAGCTTCTTCCCGTTACCGGTCGCCCGACACTGAACATTGCGCACCCCCTCCTTACTAATAGATTTTATATATTCTAACATATATAAAAGTTATTAGTAATAGATTTTATATACTTCTCTGCCGGCCGGAAAGTCGGAATGCGCCCCCAATTGCCTCAGTAGCCATCGTCCCGGGAACTCCCCTTCGATTTGCGGCTGTAACTCTTCTTGCGCTTCGATTTTCTTATCAGGTTGGCCTCGTGCAGGATCTCACCGCGTATATCGTCGGCCTCCCGTTCGCTTCCGGCAAGCACTTTTGTCATCTCTATAAAGGCTTCCAGCTTTTCGAAATAGTCGTTATAGAGAGGAACCTTCTGCACCTTTTGGAGCTTCTGCAGCGCTTTTTGAACCATGCTTTCATAGTCGCCCTTTTCAAACTCTCCACCCATGGCGAAAGAGACGACCCTGTTAAGGTAGCGCTCCAGCTCGCGCCTGTATCTTGCCGTGAGGTACTTCTCTCTCTTTTTCTCTTCCATCCGCAAAACGCCTTTAGCGCGATCTCCTTTCGCTCGGCTTTACATGCCGCACCTCCGGCGCCTCCTGCTCGTACCACATATCTTTTACGATTCTGCCGGCCGCTTCGGCAAAGCCGCTCTCTCTGGCTACCTCCATATACTCACTGCCTTCAAAAGTGCGGCTCAAAAGTTCCATCTCCTCCATCTGCGGATCGAGAGCCGCATCGGAGCCGCTCTCCAGCTTCGCCATAAACCACAAAGAGAGAAACTCCGGCTCGAAACGGTTCAGCACCGAAGCAGAAAACTCCTCGAACGTATCGCAGCCGCTCTTTTTGAACTCATCCAGCACCAGAGAGACCACCCTGCCCATTTCGGCCAGCGGCACACTCTGAAATACAGCCTCCGCCGCCCTCTTGCCCGATGTATATTCGGCTCCCAGAAATATTCGCGCCGATCTGTCGTCTTTGCCGAACCTGCTCGATCTGAGCCCGACTATGCCGATATCGGCATGTTTATGGCGCCCGCACCCTTTCAGACACCCTGAAAAGCCGACAACCGCGCCGCACTCCTCTATTTCGCTCTGCGGAAGCATATGGGACTCATCTTTGATGCTCCAGTACGAAAATGGGCAGTACTCGCTTCCGGCGCAGGCTACCACCGTCGGGGCGGTATCTCTTTTCTCAAACGGTACTTCCGCGCTTTTTAGCCCCAGAATATATATCTGCTGGTCGATACCCAGGCGCACCTCTGCGCCTTCTGCCATGACAAACCGTGCGATGGCTTCGAACTCTTCGGGCCCTACAACGCCGTAGTCGGTACGGTAGCGGTAGCCGAAACCGCCCTCTTTGAGCTCTTCGAAATCTCCGAAGTCGCGCTTTTTAAGCAGAAGCTCGCCGGCCTCCGACCACGGCTTTTTGTAAAACTCGGCAATCTTTCGCTTCAGCCCCTCCATGCCGATATCCTCTATCATATGAAAGAGCCGGCTTCTTGTACGCTTTTCTCTCGAGCCGTAGCGGTTGAAGGCGAAGATGAGCGCCTCGAAAAACTCTACCGCATCGTCGGGGGCCAAAAATATGTCGGCAGGCATCGCCACTTCGGTATTTTTGCCGCCTATATTGACGTTGAAGCCGTACTCTCCGTCTTTTTTCGCGAGCGCGAAGAGAAGATCGTTAGAAAAGAGGGGAACGGCGTTGAACTCCATTCCCGTAATACCTACGGAGACACGCCTTGGAAGCATGCCGACAAGCTCCGGGTTTCTCAAAAAAAAGCTCTGCATCCTCTCTATGAGCGGGTAGACCTCTATTTTGCAGCTCTTTCCCGCACCGTCGTACGGGTCGGTTACAACGTTTCTTATGTTGTCTCCGAAGGTCTGCCAGGTCGTAAGGCCGTCCATGCCGTTTACCTCTTTGAAAACCTCCAGAATGTTGTCGGCTTCGAGCCCGTGAAGCTGTATGCCGGCACGCGCGGTTAGTACCATCTGCAGGTCGTGCTCTTTGACTATGGCGGCTATCGATGTGAAGTGCTCAGCCTTTATGCGCCCGCCCGCGGTGCGGATGCGCAGCATGAAGGTCTCCTCCTCCAGCTCGCTGTTGTATATGCCGAAACATTGAAGGTAGAAACGGTCTCCCTCTCCCAGACTCTCGAAGTCGAGCGTATCGAGCATTTCGAAGTAGTCGTAGGGGCGCATTGCAGCTTTGAACTGCTCGAACTTTTTCAGTGTCAGGTGCTGAGTGGGCAACATGTGGCAACCTTGTCTATTTATGGTATGGATTTCTGCCGGCCGGGCCGTGGCTAATTTTACTCAATTTTTCCGCCGCCGCACTTGACGGATGTCGTGTAGGAAGAAAAAGGAGCGGATCCACATATACCGAATCTACCATCACACCGAAGTGAAGGTGCGGCCCCGTTACGCGGCCGGTAGAGCCTACATACCCCACAAGATCCCCCTTTTTTACCCGCTCACCCGGACGGACGGCTATTTTGTCAAGATGCGCATAGGTGGTGACGACCCCCTCTCTATGCTCTATAAAAACGAGATTTCCGCTGAAAAAGAAGTCTCCCGCATCGACGACCACACCGTCCGCCGCGGCCGCTACCGGCACGCCTGCCGGCGCCGCTATATCTATGCCCCTGTGCGGAGCTCTGGGCTTGCCGTTTAGGATCCTTCTGAGCCCAAACGGGCTGCTCAGCTCCCCTTCGACCGGCCAGATGAAATCTACATTCGCAAACCCGTCTCTTCTGAACGACTTTGCCGCCTTTTTCCTGCCGCTCTCACTTTTTATGCGCCTCAGATCTTCTCTGTTCGGCTCCACTTTTCGTCTCTTTCTTATCGTAAGACTCTGGAGCGCATAACTCTTTTTCTCTATATTTACAAAAATACTCTCAACCGCTTTTTCGTTTTGAAACAGATAGACTTTATGAGATCCTGGAGGAGCACCGAGAGGTATGGGCAGCAGCACGTAAATGCGGTCCGCTTCTTTAAAAAAGGAGCCCCGCTTTCCGAGTAACTCTGCCGATGTTACATTTTTTTCGAGAGGAAGCACAATTATGCCGCCAGGAACCGGTGAGTGCACCGGCATAGCGGCGGCTATGGAGCAAAAGAGGAGTAGAAGAGTTAAAAATGTTCGACACATACGCCTATTTTAACACATATACACCGAAAGGACTGTTTCGAAATCTTGGATTTCGTAGCTTCAGATGGTTGCAGGGCAGCTCACCCCTGCCAAATTACGGGCTTTGCCCGGAGTTTGCGTAACATCAGTTTAGTATGACCTTCTCCTGAAACTCCTGCCTTCTCGGCCGCCCGAAGCGCCGTTGCCGCTGCGAGAGCCGAAGCTTCTGCCCCTGTTTCCCCTAGAGCGTTTTTTGGGAACCTCCGCCTTGATACTCGGGTCGGGATGGAACCCCTCTACCAGAACCCTCTCTATCTGCGTCCCGGTAAGCTTTTCGATCCTGTGCAGCAGATGCCTTTCGTCTATGCAGACCAGAGAGAAGGCTTCGCCGGCGTTTCCCGCACGGCCTGTACGGCCTATGCGGTGTACGTAATCTTCCGCAACCTCGGGAAGATCGAAGTTGACCACCTGTCCGAGTCTGTCTATATCTATGCCTCTGGCCGCCACATCGGTAGCCACAAGAACGCGCACACGTCCCTCTTTGAAGGCTTTCAGGGCCTTCATTCGTGCCGCCTGCGTCTTGTTTCCGTGGATGGAGGTGCTGGGCAGGCCGTCTTGGGCAAGGCGTCTGGAGAGTTTGTCGGCTCCATGTTTGGTGCGGGTAAAGACAAGGACCTGCTTCCAGTCGTTGGCTCCTATCAGATGGCTGAGCAGATCGGCTTTTTTTGCCCTGTCCACCGGGTGGATCGTCTGTTTTATCCGCTCCGCGGTCTTATTGTCGGCCGCCACTTTTATCATCTCGGGCTCTTTTAGGATCGTCTTGCTCAGACGCTTGATCTCATCGGAAAAAGTTGCCGAAAAGAGCAGGTTCTGACGAAAGTGCGGCAGCTCAGCGATGATCTTTTTGATGTCGTTTATAAAGCCCATATCGAGCATCCTGTCGGCCTCGTCGAGTACGAGTATCTCGACTCTGCTCAGATCTACATTGCTCTGGTTGAGATGGTCGAGCAGCCGGCCCGGCGTAGCGACAAGAGTATCGACACCGTTTCTGAGTGCGCGCGTCTGGGGCTGCATGGAGACGCCTCCGTATATCTCTACACTCTTGAGCTTCAGATATTTTCCATAGGTTCTCACACTCTGGTGCACTTGTGCGGCAAGCTCCCTGGTGGGCGTAAGAACAAGTGCGCGAACATAGCGCTTGCCCTCCCCCTTTTTGGAAGAGAGCTTCTGAAGCAGCGGAAGGGTAAAAGCGGCGGTTTTGCCTGTGCCGGTCTGTGCGGCGGCCAGGATATCTTTGCCGTCAAGGACGGCGGGTATGGCCTGCGCCTGTATCGGGGTGGGTTCGCTGTAGCCCTCCTCTTTGACGGCACGCAGGATCCGGGGGTTTAGGTTTAGAGTCTCAAAAGACATGTTTTTTCTTTCTGTTTCCGCCCGCCATAAATCGGTTAATTAGATATGTCCGGTCCCGGGCTTGACAATGGTTTGATTTAAGGGCACCTCCAAGAACCCTGTACGGATCTCAGAGGGCTTTTGAAGTATGAGATTTTCTTTGGTTTCGGCGCAGGCCTAGCTATAGCTAAGTCAAGACGAAAACAGAGTAAAGATCATGCTTCAAAAGCCCTCCCGCAGGGCACCATAGAGAAAGCCATCCTCTGCGTTGCCGCTTTTTGACTTGGCTAAGGCCAGGCCTGCAAAGCGTCGCCTTGATGCTGATTTCCTCTATGGCGCTGAGACCGCACAGGGTTCTTGGAGGTGCCCTTTAGTGAGTAGATATAAAGAAAGCGACTGTTTTTAGGAGTGTTGTTCGATATTTACTCGCTCCGTAGAGCACTTGAAGAGAGACCGTCCCTCTTTTCTGTTGAGCGCAGTATAGCTGAAGCAGAGCGAAAGGTCAAGGCAGTGTACTGGTCCGTAACATACCGGCACTGTCCGGTTTTCGGTCAGAGCTTGAAATATTCGCTTATCGCAGGCCCCCGGTACCCGCCGTGGCCGAGCCTGAAAAGCAGCCCTTCCGTCTTGTGTGCGATCAGCTTCGGAATATCTTCGACTCCCCGCTTCGGGTCTATGCGAATGGGTTCGGACGGAAGGCCAGTAAGAGGAGATACCTGGGAAACTATGGAAGATTTCGAAGCCTCGACGAAAGCCGTCTCTATCTTGACTCCACCCTCTCCTATCTCGAACTTCTGAAGCTTCCCCGTAACCAAAAGAAAGACCAGTACGGGAAGAATTGCTACCACGATATCCGCCGGCTTTACCTCCAGACGGCTGTTTTTGGCACGCAGAAGTACAAGAACCGCCAAAATGGCGACAAAACTGCCGACCGACGCCGCTACTACCGTATTCATCGAGACTCCTTCTTTTTTATATCGCCCGATGCTGTGCAAAGGGCCGCTCAGCCCCTGACAAATTCACGGCCCTTGCCGGAGCTGCATAACATCAGGTATTAATAACTATATCATATAAAAATTGCACTCCCTCCATGGAAGCCTCGAAATATGCCATAATGGCGTATGCAAACAGTCACTTTTCAAGATCGCATCGTCACCCCTTCCAAAATCGTCTGCGTAGGGCGAAACTACGTCGAACACATAGAAGAGCTGGGCAACGAAATGCCCGAAAATATGGTGCTCTTCAACAAACCAAACAGCGCCCTCTCTTCCACTTTCAGATATTTCGGCCCGAATACACGTTTCGAAGGCGAGATATGCCTTCTTGTCGAACAGGGCGACATAGCGAGGGTGGGATTCGGATTTGACCTTACGCATGCCGATATCCAGAACTATCTGAAGTCGAAAGGTCTGCCGTGGGAGCGCGCAAAGGCGTTCGACGGTTCCGCCGTATTCTCACGCTTTACGACCGCACCGAAAGAGCTGAAAGAGATAGGCTTCAGACTCTTTAGAAACGGCAGGCCGGCACAGGAGGCGCACTACGAGCTCATGATCTACAAACCGCGGCAGATCATCGAGGAGATCGGCAGCTTCATGACGCTCGAAGACGGAGACATAGTTATGACGGGTACCCCGAAGGGTGTCTCCACCTACAAAAAAGGCGATCTTTTCGAAGTAGAGCTATTCAGCGCGGAAGATACCCTGCTGACAGAGAGCTGGCGAGTCAGTTGACTTGAAGGGGAGCGCAGGCGGCCGGAACCGCCGCACTCTATTAATTACCGCCACGAGAGGTCGAAGCGGTCGAGGTTCATCACTCTGCTCCAGGCATCGGCGAAGTCGCGTACGAACTTCTCCCTGTTGTCGTCCTGGGCGTAAAACTCCGCCTGCGCACGCAGCTGTGAATTGGAGCCGAAGACGAGGTCCACACGGGTAGCGCTCCATTTGCGATCGCCCGTTTTGCGGTCGAAAGCCTCGAAGAGCAGGGCCTCGTCTGAAACCGGCTTCCACTCTACACCCATATCGAGCAGATTTACAAAGAAGTCGTTGGTCAACAGTCCGGGCCGTTCCGTAAGCCGCCCCTGCGCGCCGTCGCCGTAGATGGCCCCGAGCGCCCGCATACCGCCTACAAGTACCGTCATCTGGGGTACCGTCAATGTAAGCTGCTGCGCCCTGTCTATCAGCGCCTGCTCGGCTCTGATCTTGCAGCCCGGTTTCAGATAGTTCAAAAAGCCGTCGGCTGCCGGCTCGAGGTAGCCGAACGACTCGATATCGGTCTGCTCCTGCGCAGCGTCCGTGCGCCCGGGAGCGAATGGAACCTCTACGGAGAGACCGGCGAGGCGAGCCGCCTCCTCTACCGCCGCGGTGCCTCCGAGGACGATCAGGTCGGCCAAAGAGACCCGCCTGCCGTCACTCTGCGCACTGTTGAAGCGGTTCTGGATCTGCTCGAGAGCGGCTATCACCTTATCTACCCGGGCAGAGCGGTTTACCTCCCACTCCCTCTGCGGCGCCAGCCGTATGCGGGCTCCGTTGGCGCCTCCGCGCTTATCCGAATTTCTAAACGTCGATGCGGAGGACCATGCGGTGTATACCAGCTCCGAGACAGAGAGGCCGGAAGCGAGAATCTCTCTTTTCAGGGCTTCGATATCTTCTTTTTCTACCGGTGCGTGGTCTGCCGGCGGGATCGGGTCTTGCCAGATCAGCTCCTCGTCGGGAACTTCGGGCCCCAGATAGCGGCTTTTTGGGCCCATATCCCGATGCGTCAGCTTGAACCAGGCTCGGGCGAAGGCGTCTGCCAACTCGTCCGGATTGTCCCTGAAACGCTTCGAGATGGCCCCGTATGCCGGGTCCATTCGAAGCGCCAGGTCGGTCGTGAGCATGATGGGCCTGTGGCGCTTTTGCGGATCGTGCGCATCGGGGGCCATATCTTCCGGGTCGGGATTGACGGCGACCCACTGCCACGCGCCGGCCGGACTCTTTTCGAGATTCCACTCATATTTAAACAGCAGCCTCAAGAAGCTGTCGTCCCACTTTATCGGCGTAGGTGTCCATGCGCCCTCGAGGCCGCTGCTTATCATATCGGGCCCTTTGCCGCTTCGGTAGCTGTTTTTCCAGCCCGTTCCCTGCTCTTCGAGCGGAGCGGCTTCAGGCTCCGGCCCCACATACTTTTGCGGGTCGGCCGCGCCGTGGCATTTGCCGAACGTATGGCCGCCTACGATGAGTGCGACCGTCTCTTCGTCGTTCATGCCCATACGCCCGAAGCTCTCGCGTATATCTTCCGCCGCCGCAAGAACATTCGGTTCACCGTTGGGCCCCTCCGGGTTTACATATATAAGGCCCATCTGAACGGCGGCAAGCGGTTTCTCCATTTCACGCTCGCCGCTGTGGCGTTCATCGCCCAGCCACTCCGACTCGGGGCCCCAGTAGACATCCTCTTCGGGCTCCCAGATATCTACGCGGCCGCCGCCGAAACCGAAGGTTTCAAACCCCATATCCTCCAGTGCGACATTCCCCGCCAAAATCATCAGGTCGGCCCACGAGATCTTCTCTCCATATTTCCTCTTTATGGGCCAAAGCAGACGGCGGGCCTTGTCGAGGTTTACGTTGTCTGGCCAGCTGTTTACCGGCGCGAAACGCTGATTTCCGGTACTCCCGCCGCCGCGACCGTCGAAGACGCGGTATGTGCCGGCGCTATGCCATGCCATTCGGATAAAAAATGGACCGTAATGGCCGTAGTCGGCCGGCCACCACTCCTGCGACTCTCTCAAAATGTGCCGAAGATCCTCTTTGAGAGCTTCAAAATCGAGCTCCGCAAACTTTTCGGCGTAGTTGAACCCCTCTTCCGTCGGCTTCAACGATGACGGGTTCTGGTAGAGAATCCTCAGATTCAACTGCTCGGGCCACCATTTGCGGATCATGTTGCCGCCCAGAGTGGTATGTTTGTAGGCATCGCCAGATACCGGGCACTTTCCTTCTTTGTTCATAGATATTTCCTTTTATAATTAATACAACCGATGTTACGCATATTCCGGGCCAAGCCCGTAATTCGGCAGGGCCTGGCCGGCCCTACAACCCCCTGAAGCTTCGAAATCCAAGATTTCGAGATGATTTTACGCTTTTTGCGTAAAATCAGTAATCCAACACTGCACAAAATCGACAATCGCCGAGAAAAATCAATTTCGGCATATCTTTGCCTGCCGATTGCTGCAGATGCAGAGAGCCGCCCATAGATAATAATTTTTATCTCCAACTAAACAGTATCTGAGAATTGCTTAAACCTAATGGAATATAAAACTGTACTAAGTCAGAGCGTGTTGTATTTAAGGGGAGTCGTAAGACCTGTTTACGGTCAGGGAGGTATTCGGTTGTTTGGGAGGTCAGTACAGGCCGGGTTATGTTATTGTTATCGTCTGACCCCTTTAGAACAAGTTTTTGTCGTCATTTTTCAATAATCTTTGAAACAG
>JALWMA010000105.1 GCA_027081015.1 Campylobacterales bacterium
CGATAGGCCTCGAGATGGCCTCGTTCATGGCTGCGGCGGGTGTGGAGACGGAGCTCATGTGGCGGCACGATACGCTTCTTAGAAGGGCCCACCCCTCAATCGGAAAGGCTATGGCCGCTCAGCTAGACTCGATAGGTGTGAAGCTGTTGCCGAACAGCTCCATAAAGAGGGCGGCTGCAACCCAAAAGAGAGGCGTACACATAACTTTCGAAGATGGTTCGGAACGCTTCGTTCCCCTTCTGCTCGTGGCGACCGGCAGGAGAGCCGTTACCGACGCGGTGGGTTTGGAGGCGATAAAGATAGGCAAAAAGGGTATCGAGACCGACCCCTTTTTCGAGACAACGCTCCCTTCGCACTACGCCATAGGTGACTGCAACGGCAAACTGCAGCTTGCCCACGCGGCGAGGGCGCAGGTGCTCAACGTCGTCGCGACGATAACGGGTAAGAGCCCCTCACCCCTCGATCTCGGGCGTGTGGTCAAATTCATCCACACCCTTCCGATGAGTTATGCGACCGTAGGCTCCTTCGGCGCCGAAGACAACGCGGTTGCTATGCCGATGAGAGGGTGGCCATATGCACAGATCCTCGATGCCGATGAGGGAGTGGTGATTCTCTACGAGGACTCCGAAGGGTTCGTTACAGGTGCGGAGATCCTGGCTCCGGGCGCGGAGGAGCTTATAGCGACGGTTTCGATGGCGCTTGCCGGTGAGATGGACGCCAAGCTCTGCAGAGAGACGATTCTGGCCCATCCGACGCTCAGCGAGATTCTCGAAAGGGCCTTTTACAGGCTTTGATCCTCTGCCGTGTAAAGAGAGCTTATACCAAAACCAAATAAAAAGAGAACGAAGCATTCGGTCGTCACCGCAGCGAGACCTGCGGGAGCGAGTCGAACGAAAGCCGCCCGAAAATCGTGCTCAAACCCGCAGGGGGAGAAGCGTATAGCGAAAGTAAACTGCTTTACTTTCGCAGCTTCGCACGACGCTGCGTATATGCCTAAGGCATAGCAGACGTCCGCTGTTCACGATTTTCAGGCTTTCGTCGACAACTTGACGGGCGCGGAGCACTCGTCGAGCGAGGATGACGGCCGGGTGTTTCGTTTTCATTTGGGATTGGTATTAAAGGGGGCTGCCACCCCTTTTTTGATGACACTCCCTATACTCCTTCATCGCTTCGGGCATAATCTTTTTGAGCTGCTCTATGCGGCTTCTCGATGTAGGGTGGGTAGAGAAGTATACTATCGGCTCCTTGCCCGCCTTCGCGAACTTCTCCCAAAACTTCAAAGCCTCTCTCGGGTCGTAGCAGGCCATCGCCATGATTATGAGCCCTATGTGGTCGGCTTCGCTCTCCTGCATCCTCGAGTACGGAAGCATGATGCCGACCTGCGACCCGATCCCTATGGCCGCCTGATAAAGCTGAGCGTACTCGCTTCCGCTCTGGCTGACGGCCTGGTTCGCTATGGCGGCCGCCAGCCCGGTAAGCTGCGCTACGCTGAGCCTCTCGGCCACGTGGTGGGCTATGGCGTGGGCGATCTCGTGCGCCATGACGGTAGCCAGCTGCGCATCGTTGTCAATATATTTGAATAGGCCTGTATAGACGAAGACATGGCCGTTTGCCAGACAGAACGCGTTCGGTATCTTGTCGTTCTCTATTACGTAGAACTTCCAGTCCAGGTCGATCTTCGTGGCCTCCGCTATCCTTCTGCCCACACGCTCTACCGGAACCGTATATTTGGGGTCGTGCGAAACCTTTTCGGTTTTGAATATCTCCTGTTCGGTCTGAAGCCCCAGTGCCGTCTCCTGGTCGGGAGAGAGCATTATGATCTGCGTTCTTCCCGTTATCGGAGCCTTTGCGCATCCGACAAAGAGTAAAACAGCCGCAAGTAAAAGAGAGAGGCGTTTCATGGCAAACCTTTCGCCTTTTTGGTTACAATTGTACCAACTTTTCCTGGAGTCATCGTGAAATGGTAAACATCGTACTTGTAGAACCGAAAATCGCCCCGAATACCGGAACCATAGGGCGGCTCTGCGTCAATATGGGGGCGAGCCTGCACCTGATAGAGCCTATGGGTTTCGTCATCGAAGACAGCAGACTCAAACGTGCGGGACTCGACTACTGGCACAGTCTGAACCCGACCGTATGGCCCTCCCTGGACGCCTTCATGAAAGAGCACTCCGACAAGAGGATGTGGCTGGCCACTACCAGGAGCGACAGGCCCTACTTCGAAGCCGACTTCAGGCCGGGCGACTATCTGCTGTTCGGCAGCGAGACAACCGGATTGCCCGCCGATCTGCTCGAAGAGTACCGCGACAGGTGCGTAACGATACCGCAGACACCGCAGGGGCGGAGCCTAAACATCTCGATTTGCGCCGGCATAGTCGCTTACGAGGCGGTAAGGCAGAATTTCGAAACTTTCAAGGAGATGATGTGAAAGAGATCATGGATATAATCATGACCGTGGCATTCGTGCTTTTTATGATCTGGATCATAAAAGGCTACCACGCCCAGAAGTACGAGGAGCGCTACGGCGAAAACGGCACCGAACTCAAAAAAGATGAGAAGAGCGGGAAAGATAATGAGAGCGGTTCTTCAGAGGGTT
>JALWMA010000106.1:0-12405 GCA_027081015.1 Campylobacterales bacterium
TTCTGTTTATCGAACCGAGAGCTTTTTTGGCTCCGAAATCGAAAAGGTCTATCGTCCCTTCGGCTCTGAACTCTCCGTCTTTGTAGGTGTAGTTCATCGGAATCGGCAGCTTCTTCCCGTTCATCGATATCTCCACCGTCACGATACCCTTTTTGGCCTCACCCTTTTTATGCTTGGAGAGAGATTTTATATCCACTATCTTCGCCTCTATCGTTTCGCCTTCGAGCTTGTCGAAAAACATCTTTACGATAGTCTCGTCACGGGCCGGATTTCCAGTCGAAATCTTCGACTTGTCGATTTTTACGGTCGAACCCACAAAGAGCTCTTTGAAGTTTCTGCCCTCAACGGCGGCCGGAGTATATTTTACAGATGTGAACTCTCCGCCGACTCCGATTTTTGCAAACGTTTTATACGCCTTCCATGTAACGTCGACACTCTTTTGCTGTTTGAGCAGGCATCCTGAAGCGCCGAAAGAGAGTGAGTAGAGTAGAGCGGTAAGTAGAAGAATTTTTCTCATTTCGCAACCCTTATATTTTGTTGTCGGATTATACATTTCGGAAGCTTAATTGGTGCAGGAGTTGTGAAGCTGTATATTTTATGCAAAGTTTTTCTGAAATCGAAGCAGGCTTTTGTGACCGGAAGGCCAAAAAATTCAGTATATGACCCGGCTTAGATACAGCCCCTGCGGTGGCGCCAGCGGCGGTGTAAAGATCTTTTTGCCGTTTAGCTGATCTCTTATGTCGCTCTCTTGGAGCTCTCCTCTCATCGCCATAACCGAGCTCTCCAGCATCATTCTCACCTGCGCTCTCAAAAAACCGTTCGCTTCGAAGAGTACGATCTTGTAGCTGCCAAAGGTGAACAGACCGGTTCTATATATCGTCCGCACCGTACTTTTGGGGTCGCTCCCTCTTTTATGAAAGTGCAAAAAGTCGTGTTCGCCTTCGAAAAGCCGCAGAGCATCGAGCAGCCTCTCTTCGTCGAGATCCTGAAGGTGGCGGCAGTATGGGGCCTCGAACGGTGTGGGCTGATGCCGTTTGATTACGTAGCGGTATATTCTCCGCCTCGCATCGAAGCGCGCATGGAAGGAGTCTGCGACCGGCGATATATGTTTGAACTGAATGTGCGGCTCAAGGAGGCGGTTCAGCATCACTTTGAGCTTTCGACGGTCGTTTTGCCAGTGTGCGGGAAGATCGAAGTGAACCACCTGTCCGGTGGCGTGCACGCCTCTGTCGGTGCGTCCGCTTCCTACGGGAGGAGCGGTTATACCGAGCCTATGAAGCGCCTTGCGAACCGTTTCCGATACCGTTTTGGAGGTACTCTTTTGGGACTGAAAGCCGTAAAATGCCGAGCCGTCGTATGCCAGCACACCCTTCACCCGCACGACACGCTCCTAAAACCTTCTTTGAACCCTTCTGTAAAAGAGCACTATGCCGACGACCATGAAGACCGCCACAAAAAGAGCCGAGAGGGCGGCACTCGTTTTGGCCACGGCCGAAACCGTCGCATAGTAGATCGCCGTCGCGACCAAAATGGCCGCATATCCGTAGTTTTTCTGATACCTTGGATGGAGAATTCCGTATGCGAAAGCGTAATAGAGCGTCGCCAGCGGAAAGAGGCTTATCGCTATGAAAATCACCATATCCTTGAGCCGCTTTTTGTCGCCGAGTGCCGATGCCCAGTAATCCTTGAGGTTCTGGTATGTAAAGGGCTTGTACTGGGTGGTGTCGTATATCTTCATCACTTTGTAGTCTATCTGATTGACGGTGTCGTTTTTGATGCTGTAAGCCTGTCCGTTGCTGAGCATCAGCCCCAAAACCCCGTTCTCGTTTATGAAGCGCCCCATCTTCGCTATCAGAATCTGCTCCTCTTTGGGCTTCGCGTTGTAGAGGACTATGTTGTGCAGGGTATCGCTCTCTTTATCTTTCGACTCCAAAAAGACGAGCCAGTCTCCGAACTTCTGACCGAACCGGCTCGCTTCGATATTGAGGACCGCATGCATACTCTTGTAGGCTATGAACGATTTTGTCAGCTGCTTCGTGATGGGGATGAGCCCGAGAGAGAGAAGCATGAGCAGCGCTATGAGCAGAAGCACGAACGGATAGAAGAAGTTTATCAGCCGTGCGGGCGAGATACCGAAAGAGAAGAGTACGACGCTCTCGAAGTCGTTCGAGAGTTTGTTGAGCGTAAGTACCAGCGCGGCGAAGAAGGTGACGGGCAGGGTATAGAATAGTATCGTAGGCAGTGAGTATCCGTACATCAGCAGCATCTCTGCGGCGCTCATCTGTGTAACTTCGGTCAGCTTGGCTATTCTTACGAAAAGTATAAGCGATCCGATTACGATGATCGGAAGAAATATCGAAAAGAATATACCGCTGAAGCTTCTGAATAGATACTCCGATGTCTTATGCATATAGCAGCCCCCACCACTTCATGAACCGGTCGGAAAATATGTACACGATCCATGTGCCGAGCGCCAGAAACGGCACGAAAGGGACCATGTGCCCCCGTGCGACCACCGCCGGAACTATGGCGGCGAGCGCGGCGACGTAGATGGCCATCAGAACCAGGGGGAAGCCGAGCATCGCCCCCATCGTGGCGGCTATGATTATGTCGGCCTCTCCAAGCGCATCCTTTTTTATGATTTTCTTCACTATGAAGCCGAGTGCGAAAAACGCAGCCGCCATCAGGGCCGCATCTTTGAAGCGCCCAAGCAGTTCCTGCTGGTAAAAAGAGAACTCTCTCACGCTTCCTGCGGCCCAGTCCCATCCGAAGATAAAAAGGGGCATAAGCAGAGCCAGCCCCAAAGCGGTGAAGTTCAGCGAGTCCGGTACCGCATAGTACTTGAAGTCTATGACCGAGAGGGCCAGAAGCAGGGAGAATACGAGAGCGGTAACGAACCATTCGGCGCCGAGACCAAGCTTCATCGCCAGTGTGGCGAAAATGAGTCCGGTCAGAAGCTCCACCATTGGGTATATGCGGCTTATCGGGCTTTTGCAGTAGGCGCATTTTCCCTGGAGCAGCACCCACGACAGAAGGGGAATGTTGTGCCACCACTTCAGAGCGTTGCCGCATTTGGGGCAGTGGGAGGCGGGAAAGGCGACATTTTCCCCTTTGGGAATTCTGACGATCAAGACGTTTAGAAAAGAGCCTATCGCCAGTCCTATGACGAGAGCGAAGAGTATATCCATACTATATGCCTCCGAATCGGCGGGTGCGCCGTTTGAACCCGCCTATGATACTCTCCAGCTCTTCGGGGGTGAAGTCGGGCCATAGTGTGTGTGTAAAGAAGAGCTCCGCATAAGCGCTCTGCCAGAGCAGAAAGTTAGAGAGGCGCTGATCTCCGCCGGTCCTGATCAGAATATCGACAGGGCCGAACTTCGCACTCTCTATCTCGTTTGAGAGCGACTCTACGCAGATCTCTCTACCCTCTTTGCAGAGCCTGGCGGCAGCCCTCGATATTTCGTCCTGCGATCCGTAGTTGAGCGCCAGTACCTGTGTAAGCCTCTTGAACTGTTTCGTTCTCTCTTTCATCGAAGCGATCTGCTTTTGAAGTGCGGGGGAGAAGCGGGAGAGATCCCCTATAGTCTCGAAACGGATCTGGTGCTTGATGTACGTTTCGGTTTCATTTTTGAGGTAGCGGTTTAGAAGGCGCATCAAAAAGTCGACCTCCATCTTGGGCCGTTTCCAGTTTTCGGTGCTGAATGCGTAGAGGGTGAGCACCTCTATCTCCGGGTGGTTGGAAGCGAAGGTCGTTATGGACCTGACCGTTTCGGCCCCGCGTTCGTGGCCTTTGACCCTTTTTAGACCGCGCTCCTGCGCCCACCTGCCGTTGCCGTCCATTATTATCGCGACATGTTTGGCCAGATTACTCATGCTCGCTCTACCCCCTGATATCCAGCAGTCCGAGAGTGTCGTTCTCCCAAAAGGGGAGTATGGCGGAGGGGCGCAGTGCTACGGTGACCTGCGAAAAGCCCGGCAGTTCCCCTTTCAGATCTTCAAGCAGGCGTGCCGTTTTCGGATAGAAAACCTCCAGCTTCACGACTCTTTTCTCACCGTGCCGGGCGATCGCTCCTTCAACGGGTCCCAGATTGTTGAATGCTGCATAAAATTCTACACTCTTTTCATTTAAAGTTTCGCCACTCTCTCCTTTGCGCATCTGAAGAAGTGCGCGCCTGCCGCGCTCCTCGAACGGAATCGTAACGACTCCGTGGTGAAGCGAAAGAAGGAGTTGCGAAAGGCTTTGAAAGCTCTCTTTGCTCTGTGCGGCCGCCATCATCTGCATTATACGCTCTTTGAGCCCTTCGGCCGGATCCGAATCTTCGGCTATATCGGCCAAAAGCCTCTCTCCTATAGGCAAAAACCCCTCTTTTTTCAGCATCGCAGGTTTGGGGTGCGGCTTTGTCAGGTGTATGACACCCTCTTTTGTTCGCTCGATATCCACCCAGTACTCTTTTGCCGGCGCCAGCGGTATTTCGCTCTTTGTCTGAAAGGTTTGGTTTCCCATCCGTACCGTGTATGTGCCGTCGCCCTTTCGCTCCAGAACTTCGATTCCGAGCTGCAGAAGTGCGTTTATCTCTATTTTGGAGAGTTTGGCGAGTATTCGGTGTGCCGCATGCAGAGGGGTGAGACCCTGTATCATAGAGCTTTGACCGCCTCCAGCATCGAGAGTGCCACCTCGAACTTGGAGGCTTGCGGTATCTCTACCTCTTTTTCGGGAGTCACCAGTGTGACGGCGTTTGTTTCGCTTCCGAAGCTGCCGCTGTCTTTTAAAACGTTCAGCGCGACGGCATCCACCATCTTCTCCTGCAGGGCCCTTTTCGCGTTTTCAAGTGCCCTCTCTTTGTCGAGCTCCGCTTTGAAAGCGACGGTTTTGATTCCCGATCGATCCAGAGACTGCAGAATGTCAGGATTCTCTACAAGCTGCAGAGACCACTCTCTTCCCAAAGCCGCCTTTTTCAGCTTGCCTGTTTGCGGGTGGGCCGGCCTGTAGTCGCTTACGGCCGCGGCCATAAAGAGCCACGGGGCCTTCTGCACAAGTTCCGGGTGAGCGCTTTCTGAGTGGAAAGAGGGCTTTGTAAGAACCCCCTTTTTCGCCACTCTCAATGCATCCCCCGTATATTTAAGCATCTCTTCGGCGCTCTGCACCTCTATCACGTGAACGGGCGGTATCGATCCCGGCTTTTTGGTCGTCACATAGCAGACGTCGGCCCCCTTCGCATATAGGGCCGTAACCATCGCTTCCGCCATCTTGCCGCTGGAGAAGTTCGAGATGTATCTCACTTCGTCGATCTTTTCGACGGTTCCTCCGCCGGTTACGACAACACGCCTGTTTTTCCAGTAGTCGTCTTCAAAGAGGTGCTTAAGAGATACCGAGAATATCGTCTCGGGTTCTGCCAGTGCACCCCTGCCCACACTGTTGCATGCAAGCAGCTTCGTCTGGGGCTCCACCACCTCTATGCGGTGCAGCTTCAGAAGCTTCAGGCTCCCCTCCGTTAGAGGGTGCTCCAGCATCCTGGTATTTGCCGCCGGGCATAAAAGGGTCGTGCCGCCGTAGGCGAGGGCGGTCTGAAGCAGAAGGTTGTCGGCTATCGCGTTCGACATCTTGTTGATCGTGTTTGCCGTGGCGGGTGCGACGACGAAGATGTCGGCCCACTCGCCGATTCCTATGTGGTTGAGGTCGCTGCTCCACTCTTCGGTATCTTCGTGCAGTACCCGGCTGTTCGTGAGTGCCTCGAACGTAAGAGGAGTAACGAAGCGTTTTGCCGCTTCGCTCATCACTACCCTAACATCGGCCCCCGCTTTGACATAGAGCCTGACAAGGTCGCAGGCGCGGTATGCGGCTATGCTTCCGGTAACCCCGACAAGCACCCTCTTGCCGTCGAGTCTCACCTGCTCAAGCATCCGGCTTCCCCTTGCCGAAAAATCGGTAGAAGAACCTCTCCACGATCTTCTGGGGAGTTCTCGATATAGCCAGTGAGCCTTTTTTTACATCTTTCGTAACCGTGGTTCCGGCCGCTATCATCACATCGTCCTCTATTGTTACGGGGGCGACAAGCTGCGTATCGGAGCCAATGAAGACGTTTTTGCCGATTCTGGTTTCGTACTTTCTCACTCCGTCGTAGTTGCAGGTGATAGTGCCCGCTCCCACGTTTGTACCCTCGTCGATACGAGCGTCTCCGAGATAGCTGAGGTGCCCCGCTTTCACCCCTTTCAGACGGGACTTTTTCACCTCTACGAAGTTGCCTATCTGTGAGTCTTCCAGAATGGTGCCGGGTCGTATCCGGGCCATCGGTCCGCAGGAGGAGTTTTTTATGTCGGCATCTTCTACGACCGTGTGCGATTTGATGTATGAGTCTGAAATGATGCTCTCGCCGTGAATGGTTACGCCGTTTTCGAGCGTGCACTCTCCATGAAAAACCGCCCTCGAATCGATATAGATCGTAGAGGGCAGATGCATCGTTACGCCCGACCGCATCCACCGCTCCCTTATCCTCTTTTGCATCATCTCCTCCGCATGGGCGAGGTCGTAACGGCTGTTCACACCCTTGAAAGCCTTCTCTTCTACCCATACCGGAATTATGTGCAGTCCATCTTCGCGTGCCATCTCTATTATGTCGGTAAGGTAGTACTCGGCTTGGGCATTTTCGTTCGAGAGTTTCGGCAGGTAGCGGTCGAGCACCTCTTTTTTGAAGATGTAGACCCCCGCATTCACAGTCTTTATCTCTTTCTGCTCACGGGTGCAGTCCTTCTCTTCCACTATCGCCTGCACTTCGGAGTTTTCGACTACGACCCTGCCGTAGCCGGAAGGGTCGGGCAGGTCGAAAACGCTCATGACTATGTCGCCCTCCTGCGACAAAAGCGGCTCCAGGGATTCGGGCGTGACAAGGGGCATATCACCGTTTAGAACCAGAACCCTGTCGTGGAGAGTCTCTATACCCATAACCGCCCCGCCGGTTCCGGGGTAGTTGGCGTGATCCTGAATCTTGAATTTGATATTTTCGAAATTTTTCGAGATCTCTTTTTCTATACGCTCCGCCTGATGAAATAGCACGACGGTTATGTCGTCGCTTATGCTTTCGGCCGTTTTGATCGAATAGTGTATCATCGGAAGACCGCTTATTTTGTGCAGAACTTTGGGGAGTGCGGACTTCATTCGGGTGCCCTGCCCGGCAGCGAGGATAATAACGGAGGTGCTCATGGAAGTTTTCAGTCCTCTTTATTTGGATTTGTTTGCCCGCCGACACGATACGGCGGTACCGAATTTTATGAGATTTTAACGCAATAAAGATTAAAATGTCCCAAATTTCGGCCGTTTTTCGGGGAGTATTTATATTTGTATGCAATAGGCCGATATAGTTTCGTGACATTGAACGTGTAGATTCAGAGGGTTAAACATCATCTCGGAAAGATTCAATTTTTGCGGTTTCTGGATGGTGTGTGACCGCTCGCTCCCTGCCGGATTGCGGGCTTTGCCCGGAATTCGTGTAACACCCGGCGTTTTGGTAGCGAAACGCCGTCTCGAAATCTTGGATTTCGAAGCTTTAGGGGGTTGTAGGGCCGGCCAGGCCCTGCCGGATTACGGGCTTTGCCCGGAATCCGTGTAACAAAATGTATAAATAAAACAGAAACGTAAAACAGATTACGGAATAAAATCAGGAGTCTCGATGGACCTGGGCAGCGTCATCGGTTTGGTATTGATTCTCGGCCTCCTCTTCGGAGCTATGGCCATGGGTGTCGGGATAGGCGCATACATAGATATCCCTTCCGTTCTTATCGTCATAGGCGGTTCGATCGGTGCACTCCTCGTCGCATTCAAGATGGAGCAGATGAAGAACTTCGTCAAGATCTTCATGATAGCCATCAAACCTCCGCAGGAGAACGTTCCGGAGCTGATAAAGAAGCTTGTAGAGTACTCGACACAGGCCAGAAGAGACGGAATACTCTCGCTCGAAGCGGCGGCGAACAACGAAGAGAACGAGTTTTTGAAAAAGGGGCTCTCGATGGCCGTGGACGGTAACGAACCAGATACGATAAGAGAGCTCCTCGAGATAGAGATGGAGCAGACCAGTGAGCGCCACAAAGCGAACGCGGCCATATTCGACCAGTGGGCCGGTCTGGCCGGGGCGATGGGTATGATCGGTACGCTGATAGGGCTGGTCGCGATGCTTCTTAACATGTCGGATCCGAGTGCGATCGGTCCTTCGATGGCGGTCGCACTTCTTACCACGATGTACGGGGCGATGATAGGAAACATATTCGGTACGCCGATCGCCAACATCCTCAATATACGCGACGCCGACGAAAATCTGGTGCGAACGATCATCCTCGAAGGGATCATGTCGATACAGGCCGGCGACAACCCGCGTACGCTGGAAGCCAAACTGCTATCGTTCCTCCCTCCAAACGAGCGGGTCAGCCAGTTTGAATAGGGTCTTTTAGATGGGTAAAAAGAAGTGTCCCGAGTGTCCGAAGTGTCTGCCGGGATGGCTTGCGGCATTCGGGGACCTGATGAGCCTGCTTCTCTGCTTTTTCGTGCTTCTGCTCTCCATGTCTACGATGGATGCCAAGAAGCTGGAGGAGGCCATAGGGTCGTTGGCGGGGGCGCTATCCGTTCTCGAGGGCGGTGAGCGTTCAGAGCTCGAAGAGAGAAGGATGGAGAGCGGAACGGGCGGGGGAGCGGCGGCCACCTCCCCGACCGAGATCCAGACCTCTCAGCAGTCTCAGCCGCAGATGGACAACCGGATCAGCAAGATGATGATGCAGCTTTCGTCCCTGAAAGACGAAATGAACGAGATCATGATGAGCCAGGGGGCGACCCCAGCTGTTCTTGAAGAGTCCGAAAAAGGTTTTCTGCTCCGGCTGCCTGCCGAACTTCTTTTCAAACCGGGTGAAGCTAAAATTGACAATTTGGATGCTATACTTTTCCTAAAAAGAATCGCCATGATAATCGAAAAGCTTCCGAATACTCTGCAGGTCAATGTCAGGGGCCATACGGACAACGTTCCTCCTGGCCCCGGAAGTCCGTATCGCGACAACTGGGAGCTCTCGGCCGCAAGGGCCGTTTCGGTCGTGAAAGAGCTTGTAAAAGACGGTGTCGATCCGAAGAGGCTCTCGGCCTGCGGCAACGGTCAATACAAGCCCGTCGCCTCCAATGCGACCCCTGAGGGGCGCGCCAAGAACAGACGGGTCGATCTATACTTCTTCTCCAACGAGCCTGAACTGGAGAATAGTGCAAGAAAAGGAATTCTCGATGCCAAACGTCCGGCTATCCAGAGATGATACGTAAACTCCTTCCGCTCTTCGCCATTTTGGCGGCGATGCCGCTCTTTGCCGTAGATATTCCTACCGTCAACCTCTCCCTGTCGGCACCCGCCGAGCCGAAAGATCTTGTAAACACGTTAAATATCGTCATCGTACTGACGCTGCTGGTGCTTGCACCCTCTCTCGTTCTGGTCATGACCAGCTTCATACGGCTGATCGTGGTATTTGCATTTTTGCGTCAGGCCCTCGGAACCCAGCAGACGCCGCCTACGCAGCTGCTTGTATCGCTGGCGCTCGTAATTACCGTATTTATCATGGAGCCTATCGGAAAAGAGGCTTACAACAACGGTATCAAGCCGTATATGGATAAAAAGATAGGCTATGAGGCGGCCTTCGAAGAGGCCGTCAAACCCTTCAAATCTTTCATGCTCAGAAATACCAGGGAGGCCGACCTGGCTCTCTTTTACCGCATCAGAAACCTTCCGAACCCGCAGACGGAGGCCGATGTATCTTTGACGGTGCTTCTGCCGGCATTCATGATAAGCGAGCTGAAAACCGCATTCGAGATAGGTTTCCTGATCTTTCTTCCGTTTCTGGTCATAGATATGGTCGTCAGTTCGGTTTTGATGAGTATGGGTATGATGATGCTTCCGCCTGTCATGATCTCTCTGCCGTTCAAGATACTCATATTCGTGCTCGTAGACGGGTGGCACCTGCTTGTCGGCAATCTCGTGGAGAGCTTCAAGTGAGGTGTGTACACTTCGGTGAGTGCGGCAGCTGTTCGCTCTATGAGTACGATTATGCCGGTCAGCTCGAGCTCAAAAGCGGCGAGCTTTCGAAACTTCTTTCACCCTTTTACGATAAAGAGATAGGGGTCTACGAGTCGAAAGATTCCCACTACAGGGCGAGGGCGGAGTATAAAATCTACCATGAAGAGGGTGTCTGCAGCTATGCTATGCGCCACCTCGACAAGCGCAGCTTCGTACTGCTCAAAGAGTGCCCGATGGTGTGTGAAGCGATAGAGAGCAGAATGTGGAGGATGCTCGAGTATATCAACGGCAGCGAAGAGCTCAAAAGAGGGCTTTTCGGTATCGAGTTCCTCTCTTCATCCGCCGGGGAGACCCTCGTGACGATGCTCTACCGGCGGAGGCTCGAAGATGGGTGGAAGGCGGAGGCCTATGAGCTTCAAAAGTTCGTGGATGCGGCAATCATAGGCCGAAGCCGCGGGCAGAAGGCGGTTCTTGAGAGGGAGTATGTTACGGAGAGGCTTGAAATAGAGGGCAGAAGATACGTTTACAGGCACTACGAGCAGAGCTTTACCCAGCCCAATCCCGGCGTCAATGAAAAGATGATAGGGTGGGCGATGAGGGGTGCAAAAGAGTACGGCGAGGGAGATTTTTGCGAGCTCTACGCCGGTGCCGGAAACTTTACTATACCTCTCTCGAGTCTCTTTGAGAGGGTGATAGCCACGGAGATCTCCAAACGCTCCATTCATGCGGCACTCGAGAACTGTACCCTAAACGGCGTGGAAAACATAGAGTTCGTCAGAATGAGCAGCGAAGAGTTTACGGAGGCTCTCGAAGGCAAAAGGGCTTTCAGAAGGCTTAGGGGTATCGATCTTGACGGGTACGATCTCAAAACGGTGCTCGTGGATCCACCGAGGGCGGGACTCGACGAGGGGACCGCGAGGCTGGTTGCGGGTTTCGATACCGTCATATACATATCGTGCAACCCGCAGAGCCTGGTACGCGATCTTGATCGGCTATGCGAAACCCACACGGTAGTGGATGCGGCCCTGTTCGATCAGTTCCCCTACACCCCGCACATGGAGGCGGGAGTGGTTCTTCGGGCCGGGGGATGAGTATCAGTTAACGGCACTCAGGGCGCTTTTTAGGAGTGACACATTCTCTTTCGTGGCATATTTGCCGGCATAATCGAGAATCAGTGGGATGAACTTGCCTATCATGGAGCTCTCCATTCCAAGGGCTTTAAAAGCGGCCGATACGGAGTCGCCGCCGCCGAGCATATTCATGGCGCCTCCCACCATACCGTTTTTCGACTCCGCGATGGATCCCAGGCCCGGAACGCTTTTTAGGAGTTCACCGTAGTTGGAAGAGGGCATTCTCTTCGAGGCCGCCTGAAGCAGGGCCGCCGTTCCTCCGGCCGCCTGCTGCGGAGTGACACCGAGAGAGCCGGTGAGTTCGGATATCAGGCTGCCGCTATTTTGGGTTACGCCCTCGCTTTTGGGGGCGCTCTTCTGCTCCGTTCCTCCGATAAAAGAGTCGAAAAGACCCGCTTGAAGCGTAAGCACACTTCCGGTCAATGCGACCAGTACCAACTTTTTCATCACATATATCCCTTTTTTTTCGCCGATTCTACCATTTTATACCTGATTTTTCCCAAAAAAGGTGTGCGCTTCTCACTCTCCGCCCCACGGCATACCGGACGCTTTCCAGTCGAATAGGAAGCCGCCTTCTATGTTGTAGACGTTTTCGAAACCGTTTTTCGCCAGCTTGTCGGCGGCGTATGCCGACCTCTCGCCGCTTCTACATATGAGAATCACGGGCCTTTGCAGGTTCGAGCCGACCACTCTCTTTACATCTTCGACAAAGTCTCTGTTCTCGTCCATCATCGGGCGGTAGCTCTTCTTTACGTGAATCGCCTTCTCTTTTCTCTTCTCAAGCTGTGCCACCTTCACTCTCGTCTCTACCGGCGGTAGATCGATTCGAACGAAAAAAATCGGTACATTCACGGAGCCTACAGCATGTCCGGCATACAGAAACTCCCTCGGATCACGTACATCTATGATGACGGCACCCTCCTCTTTTATCATCTCTGCCGCCTCTTTCGCATCTATGTCGTCGCTATATTCGGCCTCCTGGGCGTAGAGGTGCGAACCTATCGCAAAAAAGGCGATTAGGGCTATCAAAAACTTTTTTGTCACTCTATCTCTCCGTAAGTTGATTTATGGAGCCTATTTTACATGCGGCGCCCATAAAAGGTGTTGAACATAGAGAGTTACTCCCTTTTTTTCACTCGACGGCCGATGTAACGCAAATTCCGGGCAGAGCCCGTAATTCGGCAGGGGGTGAGCGGCCCTACAACCCCCTGAAGCTTCGAAATCCGAGATTTCGAGATGATTTT
>JALWMA010000106.1:12505-68806 GCA_027081015.1 Campylobacterales bacterium
GGCAGGGGGTGAGCGGCCCTACAACCCCCTGAAGCTTCGAAATCCGAGATTTCGAGATGATTTTACGTTTTTTGCAAAATCGGTAACAATGAGAATGATTATCAACACTATTGACTTTGTTCTTCGATTGATCTATAATCACCGAAAAAATGTGGAGGTTTTTATAGTGAAACCTTTGACCGAATGTACGATCGGTTGCGAGGGCCGCATAGTGAAGATAAAGGCCAAAGATCCGATAAAGGGGCGCCTCTTCTCTCTCGGGCTTGCAAAGGGCAGCGAGATAAAGATTCTCGACCATACACTGGCCAAGCAGACATGGGAAGTGGAGAGTGACGGAACCAAGATAGCCCTGAGGGAAGAGGAGGCCGCTTCCGTCTTCATGGAGCCTGTAGGCGGCTGCGAATGAGGTACGGTAGCTGTGAAACGGACGGCAGCGGCGGTAGAAACGGGAGCGGGGCGGATCAGAAGGTGAAAAAGATAAGAGTGGCCCTTGCCGGACAGCCGAATGTCGGCAAATCTTCGATTATCAACTCGATGACAGGTGCAAGGCTGCATGTCGGGAACTTTTCCGGAGTCACTGTAGAGAAGAAAGAGGTATTTATCGAAAGGGACGGCTACGAGATAGAGATAGTGGACCTGCCCGGCATCTACTCCCTAAACGCATACACCCCCGAAGAGCAGGTGGCGAAAAAGTTTCTCTACAACGAGGATTACGATCTTATCATAAACGTTGCAGACGCGAACACCCTCTCGAGAAATCTCATCTTTACATTCCAGCTCATGGATATACAGAAGAAGATGATCCTCGTCGTAAATATGATTGACGAGGTTGAGAAGCAGGGAGGTATGGTCGATAGAGAGAAGCTCGAGGAGCTGCTCGGGATCCCCGTGGTTCTGACATCCGCGAAGGAGCACAGGGGTGTGGACGAGATTGTGGACCATATAATAGAGGTCTACAAAAGCCGGAAACCTAAAAACAAACTCTTCTACGACGAGCGCATAGAGGAGCAGATAGGGAAACTCGTAAAAGTGCTCCACAAATCCCCCCATTTCAAAGATCCCGACGAAGCGAGGTTCATTGCGATAAGGCTGCTCGACAGGGATGAGGAGATATACAAGATCATACACGATCTGCCCATCTTCATAGAGCTTCACGAGATGCTGGGGCAGATCTACCGTGAGCTGGAGATGGAGTTCGACGAGGAGTCGACGAGCGACATTCTGAGCGACGAGCGCTACGCGATGGCCAAGGCGCTGGTTCTGAAAGCCCTGAAAAAGCCTCCCAAAAAGCTGACCGTCACCGACAGGCTCGACAGGCTGCTGATACACCCGATTCTCGGGCTGCCCATCTTTCTCTTTTTCATGTGGCTCCTTTTCCAGGTGACTTTCGAAGTGGGCTCCATTCCGATGGATTGGATCGATGCCGCGTTTACCGAGATCTCAAATACCGTAAAGGCTGTGCTTCCTGACGGACCGATTCAGTCCGTACTTGCCGACGGCATAATCCCGGCGGTCGGTTCGGTGATAATGTTCCTTCCCAATATCCTGATCCTTTTTCTGGGAATAAACCTTCTCGAGCAGACCGGTTATATGGCAAGAGCCGCCTTCTTGCTCGACGGTTTCATGAAAAAGTTCGGACTGCAGGGAAAGGCGTTCATCCCGCTTGTCAGCGGATTCGGGTGTACGGTACCGGCCTATATGGCCGCCAGAACGCTCAAAAACCCGAAAGACCGCATCATTACGATGCTGGTACTCGGCTTCATGAGCTGTTCTGCGAGGCTCCCGGTATATGTGCTGCTCATAGGCGCCTTTTTCCCTACATCCCATGCCGGCAACATTCTCTTTATCATCTATATCAGCGGAGCGATCCTCGGCCTTATAGTGGCGAAGGTTCTGCGCACGCTCCTCTTTAAAGGGGAGCCGGAGCCGTTCGTTATGGAGATGCCGCCATACAGATTCCCGTCTATGAAGGCTCTCGGCGTCGAACTCTGGATAAAAGCCAAACTCTTTTTGAAAAAAGCTGGAACGTTCATCGCGGGTGCATCGATGATAATCTGGTTTTTGAGCTCATACCCGCACGACTCCCGGCTCGCTCAGAGTTATGAGACCAGGATCGAAGCGACGGTCGACGAGGCGAAGAAGATGGAGCTTCAGGGCGAGCTTGCGGCAAAAGAGCTCGAAAACAGCTATCTCGGTACAATCGGCAAGACGATAGAGCCCATATTTGAGCCGCTCGGCTTCGACTGGCGGGTCTCCGTGGCGACGATAGCGGGGCTGGCCGCTAAAGAGGTGGTGGTTTCGACGCTGGCTACTCTCTATGCCGTAGGGGATGCCGACGAGAAGAGCAATACCCTTATAGAGAGGCTCAGGGAGAATATCTCGTTCAAAGCGGCCGTGGCGCTTATAGTGATAATCATGATCTACTCGCCCTGCATAGCCGCCATGAGTACATTCTGGGCGGAGGTGCCGCAGTGGGCGTGGCGCGGTTTCTACCTGGTCTACCCGAATGTTCTGGCGTGGCTTGCGGCTTTCGGGGTCTACACCCTTCTTGGAGCTTTGGGGTACTGATTTTAAAGAGTAAGGGTGTACTACCTCTCTCTTTAGCCTCTTTTGGGGATCGGGTGAGCGGGGATTCCCAAATGGTCACGAACTCCGTCCCGGTTTCAGACAAAAAGCGGGTGCCGAACCGAAGCGGTGCTGTATGGAACGATACTCTAAGGGCTTGTTTGCTATACTCCCGTATACCGAAATTTACGCAAATTTCGGGCGGCTTCCGGAGTTTGAGAGAAACAATCGGCTCTTTCGGTATCCGAATCGAAAGATTTCGAGACTATGAGGCCCCCCTGTGCGTACCGTTCGGTCACAAAACTATCAAAGGCTTTTTATGGAGTGCGAATTTCCGACGATCAATGCCGATACCGAGGAGATCAGGCAGATCTTCAGAGAGGTCGAGACGATTGCCGTGGTGGGGCTCTCGCCCGATCCGTCGAAAGCGAGCCACAGGGTGGCGAAATATCTCAAAGAGGCAGGCTACAGAATTGTTCCGATCTATCCGAAAGAGGATGAGATACTGGGAGAGAAGGTATACCGCTCTTTGAAAGAGATTCCTTTTAGAGTCGATATGGTCGATATATTCAGAAAGTCGGCCGCGGTAGGTCCCGTGGTCGAGGCGTGCATAGAGCGCGGAGACGTGAGGGTGGTCTGGATGCAGGCCGGCATAGTCAACAACGAAGCAGCCGCAGCCGCAAAAGAGAGAGGTATGAGGGTGGTTCAGAGCAGGTGTGCGATGGTAGATCACATGGAGTATGCATGATAACGCTCGACGATATAAAGAGGGCCCATGAGGAAGTACGGAAGGTAGCGGTAAAGACACCATTCTCCTACGCTCCTAAACTGAGTGAAGCTACCGGCTTCGAGGTCTATCTGAAGAAGGAGAACCTGCAGAATACCGGTTCGTTCAAGATTCGGGGGGCCTTCAACAAGATCGCCTCGTTGAGCGAAGAGGAGCGCTCCAAAGGGGTTGTGGCCGCAAGTGCGGGCAACCATGCCCAAGGGGTCGCCCTGGCTGCGAAATATTTCGAGATACCTGCTACGATAGTGATGCCCGAAACTACCCCTCTGACGAAAGTCGACGGGGTCAAGTCGTACGGTGCGGAGGTGATTCTTTCGGGTACGAACTATGATGAGGCGTACGCTTACGCGGTAGAGTATGCGAAAAAAAGCGGGCGTGTTTTTGTCCACCCTTTCGCGGACGACGAGGTGATCGCGGGGCAGGGTACGATAGCGCTGGAGATACTCGAACACTGCGAAGCGCCCGATGCAGTTTTGGTTCCGGTGGGAGGCGGCGGACTCATAAGCGGTATTGCGGTGGCTATGAAATCCCTCTCTCCGAAAACCAGAGTCATAGGGGTGGCCGCTTCCGGCGCCCCGGCGATGAAACTCTCGTTCGACGCGAAGAGGCAGATCGATACCGTCAAGGTGCGCACTATAGCCGACGGAATCGCTGTAAGAGATACATCCGAAAAGACTCTGAAGTACATTTTGAAGTATGTGGACGATATGATACTCGTCGACGACGAAGAGATAGCCAACGCGATTCTCTATCTTCTGGAGAAGCAGAAGCTGGTCGTGGAGGGGGCCGGTGCTGTCGGGGTCGCCGCTCTGATCCACGACAAGATAGATCTTCCGAAGGGTTCGAAGGTCGTATCTCTTCTAAGCGGCGGCAACATAGATGTCACAATGCTCTCCGTAATCATAGAGAAGGGTCTTCTGAAGTCGTACAGAAAGATGAAGCTGGTTGTCACGCTCGTCGACAAGCCGGGCAGCCTGATGCTTCTTACGCAGATTCTCAAAGATGCACAGGCCAACATCGTACAGATAGGCTACGACAGGACCTCCCTCGATCTTAAGTTCGGTGACGCCTATGTGTCGATAGCCCTGGAGACCAAGGGGAGAGAGCACCAGGAGCTTATAGAGAGCATGTTGCACGAGAACGGATTCCGCTTCGAAGTGAAACATTAGGCCGGTTCATGGGTGTTGAGGTATAGTCTATGATTATAGAAAAGCGTCTCGGTTTTCGCCACTCCATCACGGCCGTAAAGGAGCTTGCCGGTCGTCGTGTAGCGATACTCGACAGCTCCAATTCGGTACGCATCTTCTCTACCGAGCCGATAACTCTCGTCGACGGTTTCAAAACATCCCTCGCACAGAACGACAAACTCCTTCACGGTGCCGACATATCCGAAGACGGCAGGTATGTCGCCTTCTGCGTCCAAAAGGAGGGTGTGGCGGTTTTCGACGGAAAGAGCAAGAGGCTTCTGTACCGCTTCAAAAGGCATGAAGGGGATGTCGAGAGTCTCTGCATAAGCCGCAAGCATAGATATCTTGCAACCGGCGGGCAGGACGGAAAGACATTTTTGTGGAGCCTCTCTACCGGCCGCATGGTCGCCTCTTTGCCCCACCACTCCGACTTCGTAACCGCCATAGCCTTCAGCCCCAACGGCCAGTGGATCGCGACCGGAAGTTTCGACCGCAAGATAATTGTAACCAACATCTCCTCCCTCTCCCACGGCTTCAGACTCAAGGGCCACTCGAAGGCTATTACCGAGCTGCTCTTTATAGGATCCCATCGTCTTGTAGCCGCAGACAAAGATGGGGAGATATCGGTCTGGGATTACTTCGGGACCAGGGTGATAAAGAGGCTCAAAAAGATGTTCGACGAGGTGACTGCTCTGAGTGTGACGCCAGACGAGAGGTTTCTCTTTGCAGCGGACAAAACCGGTGCGGTTTCGCTCTACGATCTGAACAGTTACGAGCTTGTCGCCCTGCGCTATCTTCAGTATACAAAGCCGGTAAAGAGGCTCTGCTACCTCCTTGAGGGGAACCATCTCGTAGTGGGTCTGGCTGACGGCGAGGTGACGTTCAATTCGCCCCTAAAGGAGAGCCGCAAAATGGAGGAGTTCATAGCCTCCGGCGACCTGGCTTCGGCTTACAGGCTGGCAGAGGAGAATCCGCTTCTGCGTTACAGCGACGAATATATGAGGCTCGAAGCTCTCTGGAACGGAGCGTTCCAAAAGGCGATGTCGCTGCTTGAACTCGGCAGAAAAGAGGAGGCTAAAAAGATACTCGAACCGTTTGGCGTGGAGGCTTCCAAACGGCTGCTCGCACAGCAGCTGGTCAACGACTTCGCCGATTTTCAGAAGTTCAAAGCCGCCGTAGAGGGGCAGAAGTACCAGCTCGCCTACTCGATGGCTGCCAGCCACCCCATGCTGAAGCAGAACCGCTACTACGAGATGATGGAGAGCGAGTGGGAGAAGCGCTTTTCACGCGCTAAGAAGATCGTGATGCAGAAAGGGGGAGAGGAGAGGGCCAAAGAGCTTTTGAAGCCTTTCAGGGGTATTTCGGACAAAAGCAGGGTGATCCAGGCGCTGTTGAGCGAGAAGGAGATATACAGACTTTTTATGAAGCTTGTCGCAAAACGGGACTTCAAGGGTGCGATAGAGCTGGCGAAGCGTTATCCGGCGATCATGGAGCTCGACGAGTACAAAAAGATAGAGAAGATAGCGGATATAATCGCAAAGAGGGCATCTGCCGAGCTCGAAGCGGGAAACTATGCGGAGGCTGCACGCCTCGCGTCGCAGCTCAAGGAGTTTCCCGATATGAGGGAGAGGGCGGAGGAGCTGATAGAGACGGCCAACCTCTACGCATCGGCCATGCGCTACTTCGCACAGAAAGATTACGGCGCCATCTACGCGATTCTGGAGCGTCACCCCGAGCTCGAAGATACTAAGATAGTACAGAACCTCGAAGAGGCGTGGCGCAAAGTTGTGACGAGAGCCGAAAAAGCCGCCTCTTCGGGCGAAGTTGGAGATTTGAAAAAGATCTTCGCCCCTTTCCTTTCACTGCAGCAAAAGAGAGCGAAAATGGTGAGTCTATTCAAGCAGGCCTATATCGTGCAGATCGAGAACGCGCTAAAAAGAGGGGCGGACGTTTCGGCCGCCGTCGGTCGATACCTTGAGCTCTTCGGCATGGATGACGAAATAGGCTCCTGGCTTGCAGAGCGCGGAATGAAGGAGAGGTTCCCGGAAGAGGAGCGGAAAGATACCGCTCAAACGGATATAGACTCCCTGCCCGAAAGCGTGACGGAGTAGATCGTGGTAGCCATAGATCTCGGTTCCAACACGTTGAGGGGTGTGGAGATGGAGTGCAGGAGCCTCGAGCCTGCGGCGTGGTTCGAAAAGATCGTCAGAACCGCCGACGGCATACATAAAAGCGGCAGGATAAGCGAAGAGGCGGTGGTACGCATCGTCGAGGCCCTGAACGAGGCGAAGGGTGTGCTCGACTTTTCGCAGCCCGTAGCGGCCGTTACGACGCAAGCGCTTCGAAAGGCTTCGAACGCCGAAGAGGTACTGAACAGAATCAGAAGCGAATGCGGTATCGACTTCAGGGTAATAGGCGGCGAAGAAGAGGCATACTATACGCTTTTGGCCGTAAAAAACCGTCTCGAAAAGATCGGGATGGAGAGCGATAACTTCGTCATGGCCGATCTCGGGGGCGGCTCTACGGAGATTCTCTTTTTCGATTCGGGCAGGGTAGAGAGCCGCAGCTTCGATATAGGCATAGTCACCGTCGCCCAGAAGTACGGCTCCGCAGAGAGGATAGGGCAGGCCATGCCGCACCTTACAAAAGATCTGCGGAGATTTGCGGAGAGTATGAGGGCCGAAGGGTTCGACCCTAAGCTCTTCGTCTCTACGGCGGGAACGCCGACGACGGTCGCTGCGATGAAGCTCGGAATGAGTTACGCGACCTATGATGCTAAAAAGATAAACGGCACCACCCTGCAGAGAGCGGATCTGAAGATCCAGATGGACAGGCTGCTCTCTTTGGACGAAGAGTCGAGGCGGGAGCTGGTAGGGGTCGGCAGGGAGGATCTGATCGCTGCGGGTATCACGATTTTGGATGGGCTCTACTCTCTTTTGGGGTTCGATGAGAGTGTAGTTATAGACGACGGGCTGCGTGAAGGTGTCGCGATCGCAGCTTGCCTCGGCTTTTTGGAGCGGCCCGGCGACCTTGTGCGTGGCGGGTAGTTTCATACGAAATATTTTGTTAACCTGTTTTTGGCTATAATCGGCAAATTTCTTAAGCTAGGAGATGCGGCCATGGAGATGACCGGAGCACAGATGGTAATCGAGGCTATGAAGCTGGAGGGGGTGGATACCGTGTTCGGCTACCCCGGCGGGGCCATCATGAACGTCTACGATGAGATGTATAAACAGAAAGATTTCAAACATATCCTTACTCGCCACGAACAGGCGGCCGTGCACGCGGCGGAGGGATACGCCCGCGCCACCGGCAAGGTAGGAGTCGCTTTCGTGACCAGCGGCCCCGGCTTCACCAACGCCGTCACCGGCCTTGCCACGGCCTATATGGACTCCATTCCGCTCGTCGTCATAAGCGGCCAGGTGCCGATCACGCTGATAGGGACGGACGCTTTTCAGGAGATCGACGCCACCGGGATCAGCCGCGCCTGCACCAAGCACAACTATCTCGTTAGAAGTGCGAGCGAGCTTCCCCTGATTCTGAAAGAGGCTTTCTATATAGCCAGCAGCGGCCGCCCCGGCCCCGTACATGTGGATATACCCAAGGATGTTACGGCGGAGCTGGCCAAATTCGACTATCCGACACGTGTGGATATCCCGACATACAGACCGACCACGAAGGGAAACGTACGCCAGATAAAGAAGGCGGCCGAAGCAATCTGCAGGGCGAAGCGCCCGGTCTTCTATCTGGGAGGCGGCATAATACACTCGGGCAGTGCCGAACTGGTGCGAGAATTTGTCAAAGCGACGCAGATACCTGCGGTCGAGACGCTGATGGCGCGCGGAACTCTTCGTCACGACGACCCGCTGCTCCTGGGAATGGTCGGTATGCACGGAACCTATCAGGCCAATATGGCGATGAGCGAAGCGGACCTGATGATAGCGCTCGGGCCCCGTTTCGACGACAGGGTAACCGGGAAGCTCTCTGAGTTCGCCAAACATGCGAAGATCATACATGTCGATATCGACCCGAGCAGCATCGGCAAGCTCGTCGATGTCGACTACCCGATAGTGGGTGATCTGAAAGAGGTTCTCGGGGTTATGATACCCAAAGTGAAGGAGCAGGTCGATCCAGACAGGTATCAGCCTTGGCGCGAGATTCTGAAACGATACAACGAGATCCATCCGCTCGGGTACGAAGAGAGTGACAAGGTGATAAAGCCGCAGTGGGTCATAGAGCGTGTCGGGGAGCTGCTCGGTGATGATGCGGTGATAAGTACAGATGTCGGCCAGCACCAGATGTGGACCGCCCAATTCTACCCTTTCTCTTTTCCGAGGCAGTTCATAACGAGCGGCGGTCTCGGTACGATGGGCTTCGGTTTCCCGGCCGCCATGGGGGTAAAGAGGGCGAGACCGGATAAGATAAGCGTAAACTTTACAGGCGACGGTTCGATTCTGATGAACGTTCAGGAGCTGGTAACCGCCGTAGAGAGCAGGCTGCCGGTTATAAACATTATCCTCAACAACCACTATCTTGGAATGGTGAGACAGTGGCAGACCTTCTTCTACGAGAAACGGTATGCAGAGACCGATCTAAGTTTCCAGCCCGACTTCGTACGTCTGGCCGAAGCGTGCGGCGGCATCGGTTACAGGGTAGAGACGAAAGATGAGTTCGACGAAGCGCTCAAAGATGCGGTGGAAAAGGGTGTCGTCGCGATGATCGACGTCGTGGTCGACCGCAACGAAAATGTACTGCCGATGGTGCCAAGCGGCGGGACGCTCTACAATATGATGCTGGAATTCAAGGATTGATCATGAAAGTAGAAAGAAGAATCATTTCGGTAATAGTCCAGAACGAGCATAGCGTACTCGCGCGCATAACAGGGCTCTTCGCCGCCAGAGGCTACAACATAGAGGCGTTGACGGTGGCGCCCATACCCGACAGCGATATGTCGCGTCTTACGATAGAGACGAGGGGAAACGTGCGGGTCATAGAGCAGATCATCAAGCAGCTCCACAAGTTGATACCGACATATAAGGTCATCGAGCACGAAGAGATGATAGAGAAAGAGATGGTCATGATGAAGTTTCCGATAAACGAATCCCTCTCCAGCATACAGGCGCTCTGCCAGGCCTACAACGGCGGAATAGCCAATGTCAGCAGCCAGCATATCATAACGATGGTGGCCGACGAGCCCAAGAGGGTGAAGCACTTCATAGAGGCTGCCCAGCGCTTTCATCCGGTAGAGATAGTACGGGGCGGCGTGGTGGCCATGGAGCGCGAATGAGACTCAGCGAGCTTGCGGAGTCGATCGGGGTAGAGTACAGCGGCGAAGATAGGCATATAGGGGGTCTTGCAACACTGAAAAAGGCCACTCGAGAGGAGCTCAGCTTTCTCGACAACCCAAAATATCTGAAAGATCTCGAAAATACCGAAGCCGCAGCGGTTCTCGTGAGCCCGAAGTTCGCAGATCTCGTGCCGGAGGGGACGATCCCCCTCGTAGACGAGGAGCCCTACCTCAAACTCGCGATGGCAAGCGCCTTTTTCGCTCCCCCTCCGATGAAGAGCGAAGGGGCCGAACCGGTGATAGGGGAGGGGAGCGAAATAGCGCCCGGTGTCAACTTCGGCAAAGATGTGAAGGTCGGCAGAGGTGTAACGATAATGCCCGGCTGCTATATCGGGGACGATACGGTCATCGGCGACGGTACGCTGATCTACCCAAATGTGACGCTCTATAGCCGTACCGTAATAGGAAAAGGGTGCATCATTCATGCCGGTACGGTCATAGGGAGCGACGGCTACGGGTTTGCCCACACCAAAGATGGAAGGCATGTAAAGCTATATCAGCTCGGAAACGTCGTCATAGAGGATGATGTGGAGATAGGCGCAAACTGTGCGATAGACAGAGGAACGCTCGATTCGACCCTCATAAAGGAGGGTGCGAAACTCGACAATCTCGTACATGTGGCCCACAACTGTGAAGTTGGAGAGTATTCCCTGATTACGGGGCAGGTGGGGCTTTCCGGATCTACGAAGCTCGGCAGGAATGTGGTCATGGGCGGTCAGAGCGGCACCGCCGGGCACCTGGAGATCGGGCCCTTCGCCACGATCGCGGCGCGCGGCGGTGTCACTAAATCGATAGAGGGTTCGAAGACATATGCGGGGTTCCCGCTTATGGAGCACAAAAAGTGGCTGAGGCTCAATGCCATGCTGTCGAGGCTTTTGGAGAAGAAAAAGTGATATAATAGAGCCGATTTTACGCTTGCTGCGTAAAATCTCTTTTTCAACTCTAAACAGCCCGCGGCCCGTTGACGGATGCCGATAGAAAAGTTCAAAGCAGGAGAAGATAATGAAAGAAGCGCAACTCATAAAAGAGATACCGCTGGCGAGTACAGACGACGGCGCCATTACCGTGGCAACTGTCAAAGAGCCTTACGGAGAGAACTCTTCACCCATCGTAAGCCTGGGGATATGGCTCTCCAAGACGAGTGAAGAGCCGGACTGGAAAGTCCATATTCCCGTGGAGAACCTCGATCAGGTGATTGAGGCTCTTAAGGAAGCGAAGAGAGAACTTTAACCGAAATTGGATAGAATTTCGGTTTAAATTATCCAGGAAGGTATGTAATGAGATTTGCCAAAGGCTTCAGAGGCAGATATTTCACTCTTGCAGCTATCGCCGCTACGGTCAGTTCTGTCCAGATTCACGCGCAGAACACCCGGGCGGTCCAGCTTCACAAGATCGTGGTATCGGCAGCCAACACGGAACAGGAAGATGAGGATGTGACCGAAGATTTGACGGTCATCACTGCTGAAGAGATAGCCGAGAGGGGCTACAGAAACCTCAAAGATGCGCTCGCATCGGTTCCCGGAATCTCTTTCACTTCAAACGGCGGCTTCGGCCAACCCACTTCGGTATATCTACGCGGATTGCCGTCCGATCATACACTTGTACTCATCGACGGCGTACGGGCAAACGACGTTACGGGGCTAAACGGCGCCCAGTTCGAACACTTCAGGCTCGACAACGTCGAAAGAATAGAGGTTGTAAAGGGTGCGCAGAGCGGAGTATGGGGAGCTGATGCGAGTGCGGGTGTTATAAACATCATCACCAAAAAGCCGTCGGGCAAGAGCCTGTCATACGCTTTCAAATTCGGCAGTTACGATACGAGGAGCTTCGACCTTTCGGTCGCCGACGACCTGGGAGCCTTCGACTACAGCCTGAGTGTCGCAAACTTCGAAACGGACGGTTTCTCCGCGGCCGAACCGGGGCAGGGTTCGCCTCTGTACGGTACGAGAGCTGACGATCTCGGGTATGAAGAGGACGGCTACATAAACAGGAGCTATTCGCTAAAAGCCGGTTACGATATAACAGATCAGGATAGGCTCGAGGCCTCTTTGAACGCCATAGACGCTACGGTACACTACGACTCCGTAGATTTCACTACGGGCAATAGCGTCGATGCACCGGACGGCCCCTTCACTATAAACAAGATAAGAGAGAGGTTTTACAAGGTCCGCTACATCAGAAGTGACGGAGCCAACACCGCAAGACTCTTCTACAACTACTCGACCTTCAACCGCTCACAATACGGCGGCTACAGCGGACATATCAAAGAGTTCGGCCTGATCGACAGATACGACTATGTGCGAAACGGATTTCTGCAGGCGGGTGTAGGGTACCAGTCGTTTCATCAGGGGCTATCCGCCGGAGCCGACCTCGCAAAGAGCTACTCAAACAGATATATCTTCGCCGCAAACCACAATGCCCTCTTCGGCGGTAAGACACTGTTTACACAGAGCGCAAGATACGACAACTACTCGGAGTTCGACAACAGGCTCACATACAAGCTGGGGCTGAAACAACGGGTTGTAGACTCTTTCGCGCTGTTTGCAAACTACTCGACGGGTTACAACGTACCGACGCTATACAGGTTGTACGACAGCTGGGTAGGAAACTCCTCTTTAAATCCGGAGAAGAGCAGAGGGTATGATGCGGGGGTTGAGTATGCAGGTTTCAAGGTACTCTACTTCAGCCAGAGGATTGAGGATCTGATCGACTTCAGCTACACGACGTTCCGCTACTACAATGTTGCCGGAAGATCGAAGTTCGAAGGAGTGGAAGCCTCCTATTCCGGTACGGCTTTCGATCAGATAACCTATGACCTGGGGTATACGCACCTGATAAAGGCGCGGGATGCTGCCGGTACAGATCTGCCCAGGAGAGCTTCCGATATGTTCAGTTACTCTTTGACATGGTATCCGAGCGAAGAGCATACGGTCAACCTCAACGGCTACTATGTCGGCAAGCGGTTCGACGATGCGGCTAAAACTCTCCAGACCGGCAAATACAGTGTCACAAACCTCTCTTTGAGACACAACTTCGCAAAAGGGTATACAGGAGAGATAGAGGTAAGAAACCTATTCGACAGATTCTACCAGGAGGTCGACGGATATGCGACCGCCGGACGATCGGTATATATAGGAATAAGCGCGAAGTACTGAGATGAGATACCCGCGCGGCTTCAGAGGCAGCTATTTTACGCTGGCTGCCATACAGGCTCTAAGCAGTGAGACCTTGCTGCATGCACTCAAGAGTGCCTATCTATCCAGTGCGGTCGTCTACACTCTTTTTGGTCAAAACGGATCGGACGATCCGCCCGACAGGGAGTTCGAGTGTCCATGTTCGAACAGGCTTCGCAGGGACAACTCAAAGCCCTGCCACTGTAACTGCCTCTTCAGACGCAGGGCGTGGCTGCTTTTTCACCTGAGCAAATTTTTCAGGCGAACGCTCTGCCGATGCCGCAAAACAAAAACAGGACTTGCACCTCCCATCTTCTGACATAACGACTTTACCGGTACCATAAAGATGTATCCGTAAATATGCATATTACGCTGTTTACGCAGACTGTTAGATAACTGATTTAAATCATCTCTGAATCTAAGGTTTCGAAGCTTCAGGGGGTTGTAGGGCCGGCCGGGCCCTGCCGGATTGCGGGCTTGCCCGGAATTTTCGTAATCAGTTAGATAAAAATTGTTTAAAAAAGGATAGCTATGTCAAAAAAATATAGAAGTTGGGTGACAGGTTTTGCGAGAATCGGAGAGCAGAGAGAGTTGAAAAGGGCGCTCGAAAGCTACTGGAAGGGTGAATCCTCTTTCGATGAAGTGGAGAGGGTTTCGGAGAGGCTCAAACGTAGACACTGGGGCTACCAGAGAGATGCCGGTATAGATGCGGTGAGTACAAACGACTTCTCACTCTACGACCAGACCCTGGATATGGTAGAGACTCTGGGCCTTGTGCCGGAGAGGTTCAGGGATATAGATGATAAAACGGCAAGATATTTCGCAATGGCCCGCGGTGATAGGAGCCATACGGCGATGGAGATGACAAAGTGGTTCAATACAAACTACCACTACATCGTACCGGAACTACGTGCGGGCATGAGCTACAAGATAGATATCTCCAAGATAAGAGCTGAGTACGAAGCGGCCAAAAGCGAGGGGGTAGAGCCCAAGATAAACGTCATCGGGCCTCTCACTTTTCTCGCCAACGCCAGGAGAACAGACGGCTACAACCCGGATGCTTTGACGCTATTTGCGGAGATTCTGCCCGCTTATGTATCGCTTTTCGAAGAGATCGACGCTCTTGGCGACTCGGTTACGATACAGGTCGAGGAGCCCGTATTGGTTACGCAGAGGGCCGCTGAATTGTCGCTTTTGGTCAAAGAGGCGTACGACAGGCTCTGCAGTGCGGCAAAAAAGAGCGATATTTACGTAGTGACATACTTCGACCATGCCAAGGAGGCTGTCGCCCGGCTGGTTCAGACCCCGATAGAGGGGATCGGCCTCGACTTTGTCCACGGCAGTGCCAATATGGAGGTTCTCGATATCGTAGCCGAAAGCGGCAAAACCCTCGTAGCCGGTGTGATAGACGGCAGAAACATCTGGATAAGCGACATCGAAAGCAGGCTCTCTCTTCTCGGTGAGATCGCGAAGAGGGTTCCGAAAGAGAGGATAGTGGTATCTACCTCCTGCTCGCTACTGCATGTACCCTATACCCTGAAGTACGAAAAGAGACTCGACGAAAAGATAAAGTCGTGGCTTGCGTTCGGTGTGGAGAAGCTCGACGAGCTCTCGCTTTTGAGCAGGCTCTTTTTCGACGGGGCCGACTCGCTCGATGCACAGGAGGCCCTGAAATATGCGCACAACCGTGATGCCGTTGCGGACAGGAAGAGCTCTTCACTCATTCACGATCCTGCGGTCAAAGAGAGGATGAGCAGGATAGATGAGCTAAAGAAGGGGAGGGAGCCGTACGAGAGCAGAATAGCCGTTCAGCACGAGCGGTTCAAATACCCTCCCCTGTGTACCACGACTATAGGGAGCTTTCCGCAGACGCCTGAGGTTCGTGCCGTAAGGAGGGATTTTAGAAACGGTTCGATAACAGAGGTCGAGTATGTCGAGAAGATGAAGGGCTTCATCAGGGAGTGTGTAGAGTTCCAGGAGCGGATAGGGCTGGAGGTGCTCGTACACGGTGAGTTCGAACGCAACGACATGGTAGAGTATTTCGGGGAGCAGCTGCAGGGTATCGCGTTTAGTGAAAACGGCTGGGTCCAGAGCTACGGAAGCAGATGTGTAAAACCGCCGATAATCTATGGAGATGTGAGCCGTCCCGAACCGATGACGCTCTTTTGGAGCGAATATGCGCAGAGCCTGACCGAGAGGCCGATGAAGGGGATGCTCACCGGACCGGTGACGATCCTGAACTGGTCGTTTGTGCGCGACGATCAGCCCAGAAGCGAAACATGTTACCAGATAGCCCTCGCGATAAGGGACGAGGTCGACGACCTCCAAAAGGCGGGTATCGGTATGATTCAGGTGGATGAGGCGGCATTCAAAGAGGGGTATCCGCTAAGAGACTCCGAGAGGCCCGCTTACGAGAAGTTCGCCCTCGAAAGCTTCTGGATAACCACAAACGTCGCCAAGCCCGATACGCAGATACACACCCATATGTGTTACAGTGACTTCAACGACATCATAGATACCATAGAGGCGATGGATGCGGATGTCATATCGATAGAGACGGCAAGGAGCGGAAATGCGCTGCTGAAGGTTTTCAAAGAGCACTCCTACAGGAAGGAGGTCGGACCGGGTGTATACGATATCCATTCACCACGCATACCGAGTGTAGAGGAGATAGAGAGGCAGATCCGTCTTCTTCTCGAGGTGCTTCCGGCAAGGCAGTTGTGGATCAATCCCGACTGCGGTCTCAAAACCAGAAGATGGGAAGAGGTCGAACCGAGTCTGCAAAATATGGTAGAAGCGGTAAAAAGGGTGCGCGCATCGCTCTGATGCGCTACCCCTGCATCGATTTTAGCGCCTCGTCGAAGGCGTTGACCTTCTTCATCGCCTCGAGCGAGAGGAGGTTGATATCCTTCGTGCTGAGGCCGTACTTCTGCATGATGGCATTCATCTTAGCTATGTCGTTGTTCTCTATGATCCTTACCATGTTCAGAAGGGTTCCGTAGATGTTGTTGCCTTCAAAGAGTGCGTCTTCTATCTCTTCGGATACGTGCATGTGGTGGAGTATCTCTCTTGGTGGGCGGTGGAAGATGAGGTGTATCAGGGAGAGCATTCCGACAAGGTATGCGGTCTCATGCTCCGACTTCGAAGCACCCGGTTTTATAAGGTTTAAAAGCCCCACCATCAGCTCCGTCCTGTTAATGACCATAAGTACCAGTGGGTGGTTTCCGTTTTGCTTCTGACTCTCTTTGGCGAATAGCATAACCAGAAGCCACTGTGAAAGCTGGTTTCGTCCCAATAGGGTGATAAGGTGCCTGATGGAGGTAACGGTCTGGCGCAGGGAGAAAAAGGGCGAGTTTATGAAGCGCAGAAGCTGCAGGGTGATCGCATGTTCGCGTTCGAACGCGGCGACCAGTTCATCTGTGGAGGCGTCGTTTCGAATAAGGTTCCAGAGCATCAGGATAGAGCCTGTTTCGGCCCTGATAGGCTGCTCCTCCAAAATCTCGGGTTCGCTGAAAAAGTAACCCTGGAAATAGTCGCACTCCATCCGCTCCATATCTTTGTGTGCGCTTCTCGTCTCTATTTTCGAGCAGATCGTTTTGATGCCGTGCTTTTTGGCTATATCTATGACCCTGCCTATCTGCCCCTCGTCCATCGCCTCGTGGTCTATCTTTATGTACGATACAATTTCCAGAATATCCTCATCGCCAAGCACCGAGAGATCGCGTAGGTCGTTGAGGGCGAACGTGTAACCCTCATCTCTGTATCTTTTGAGAGTCTGCACGAGTTCGGGGTTCGTCAGATCCTCTTCGAAGAGTGCGAATATCAGACGCTCTTTGGGCAGGGCCTCTATCAGTTTTCTCGTAATGAAGAGGGGTGTGATCTTTATGATGCCCAGATGCGGACCGATCACATCTTCGACACCGATTACGTTCATCAGATTGTTTATGGCGGTTGCCGTCATGACAGTACCGCGGTCGAGATCCTCCGCGGGCTGTCTGCCCCTGAAGAGTATCTCGTACGCGAATACGCGATTTTTACGGTCTATGACCGGCTGTCTTGCAATATAGAAGGCATCCATATTCTCTCTTTTGTTGGTTTAGACGCTGAAACTACTCCCGATAAGATCGGACAAAATCGGCAATTCGTTCAATTCCGGTTCTGATTGTATCGATATCGGTGGCGAAACTGAAACGGAAGTAGCCGTCAGATCCGAATCCGGCACCCGGCACCACGGCGACGCCGGCCTTTTCCAAAAGCGCCTTCGCAAACTTCATAGAGTCGGGTTCGACGGCTTTGTGATTGACGAAAAGGTAGAAGGCGCCGTCCGGTTTTATGACCGAAAGCCCATCTATTTCGTTGAAGAGCCGTGCAGCCTCTTCGCACCTCGACTCAAACGCTTTTCTCATCATCTCTATATCTTCGTCGGCGCTTCCGTCGAGCCCTTTTATGGATGCGATCTGCGTTATGGAGTTTATATTGGAGGTGCTCTGGCTCTGAAGCTTCTTCATCGCCTTTACCAGCTCCCTGTCGTCGGCCGCACAGTATCCGAAACGCCACCCTGTCATCGCTACCGATTTGCTCAGGCCGTTTATGGTAACGGTTCTTTCGAACATATCGTCGCTGATCGATGCGGCGGCGGTGAATACGGTCCCCTCATATACCAGCTTTTCGTACATCTCGTCGCTTGCTACGAGAATATCGGTCCCTTTGAGCACGTCGGCAATCGCTTCGAGCTCCTCTTTCGTATAGACGGCGCCCGTCGGATTGGAAGGGGAGGTGAGAATCAGCATCCTGCTCTTTTCGGTAATAGCCTTTTCAAGCTGTCCGGGCGTAATCTTGAAGCCGCTTTCATCGTCGGTATCGATGATTACCGGCTTCCCGCCCGAATATTTTACGAGCTCCGGGTACGTCACCCAGTATGGAGCCGGAATGATCACTTCGTCACCCGGGTTTACGGTGGCTTGAAAGAGGTTGAAGAGCGACTGTTTCGCGCCGTTGCTTGCGATAACCTGGTCGGTGGTGTAGTGAAGGCCGTTGTCGCGCTTCAGCTTATCGACGATCGCCTCTTTTAGTTCCGGAATTCCGTCGACCGGGGTGTATTTGGTAAAACCCTCCTCTATCGCGCGAATCGCGGCATCCTTGATCACTTTGGGGGTGTCGAAGTCGGGTTCACCTGCCGAAAAACCGAGAATATCTCTACCTTCTCTTTTGAGCTGCTGTGCCAGGGCCGTAATGGCCATAGTGAGAGATTCCGATAGTACCTGAATTCTGTCAGAAAGCATTTGCGGGCCTTTTTTACTGTGATTTTATCAAATCATGCTTTAAGTGTAGCTCTATTTTTGGATTTCAGGCTATAATATCTTATGGACAGATTCATGAAGATGGCGCTGCAGGAGGCGGAAAAAGGGGTAGAGGCCGGCGAGGGCGGACCGTTCGGGGCCGTCATAGTCAAAGATTCTGAAGTGGTCGCTACCGGCCACAATATGGTGGTCAAGACCAACGACCCGACCGCCCATGCCGAAATAGTGGCTATAAGAAGGGCATCGCAAAAGCTTGGGACGTTCCACCTAGAGGGTTGTGTTATGTACGTTACGGCGGAGCCCTGCCCAATGTGCTTTGCGGCGATACACTGGGCGCATCTGCAAAAGGTTGTCTACTGCAACACCAAGGAGGAGTCGGCGGCGATCGGTTTCGACGACTCGCTGATCGCGGATATCATGGCCGAAAAAAGGGAAGACCCCGTGAGGTTCGAGCACCGGCCTTCGGCAGCGTGCGGAAGGCTCTTCATGAAGTGGTACGAAGACCCGAACAAGGTTGTATATTAGAGAGTTTTGGTTTCGCAACTCCGGGACAGGCAGGCAATAGGGCAGGGCCCGAGCGGCCCTGCAGCCGCACGAGGCTCCGAAGCCTGCGGTCAGCTCTTGATCGATTTGATAAAGGCGTCGTAGATCTCGTCGAGCTTCTGATCCTCTTCGAGAAGCTCTTTGTGCTCGGGTGCCAGAATGTGCTCTATAACGGCGACACGCTTCAGCAGGTACTCGAAGAGCTCCTTGTCTATATCGGGAAGCTTGTTGTGGCTGAGCGGGCTCTTGTCGCGCCCTTTGGTAATCACCTTCGCCGGGATTCCGATCGCCGTCGACTCGGGCGGAACGGAGCGCACCACGACAGAGTTGGCTCCGATTTTGGAGTTGGCCCCAATCGTTATATTGCCGAGGATTTTGGCTCCCGCCCCTATGACGACGCCGTTTTCGACTGTAGGGTGGCGTTTGCCCGGATGCAGGGAGACGCCCCCGAGAGTGACCCCCTGGTATATGGTCACGTCGTCCCCCACTATGGCCGTTTCGCCGATGACGACGCCTATGCCGTGGTCTATGAATACGCGTCTGCCTATGGTAGCGGCGGGGTGGATGTCTATATTTGTAAAGAGCTGGGCTATTCCCATCCACATTCTTGCAAGCAGGGCGAACCCTTTGGTATGGAGTTTGTGGGCCACTCTATAGTTCGCTATCGCCCAAACTCCGGGATAGTTGAAAAAGATCTCTATTCTCGACCTGATAGCAGGGTCCCTGCGGTATATACTGTTTATATCTTCTATAATCAGTCGCACAAGCGAGGGCACATCGGCCTCCTTCTCTTTGATCTTATGCAACGCTCTTCTTTTCTGACGTTGCCAAATATACCTTGCAGCAAGGCGTAAATCTTACGGTTCGTCGAAATTTATGGTTCTAAGATAACCATTTTCACTTAAGTATAGATAAAGCTCGCCGAGTATCTCTTTACGCTCATCATCCTTTATTGTAGCAGAGTTCTCTATCTGCTCCCTGATCTTTCGTTCTATCTCTCTGGTATCGTAGTCGAAATCGTCGAGTACATCCATTATGTTCTGCGCTTCGAGTATCTTTTCGATGGTGTACTCTCCGCTCTCGTCGAAAAGGATGGTCGCTTCGGTAGGGTGCGTAAAGAGGTTGTGGCGCATCCCCAGTACCTCCTGGTACGCCCCTACATTGAAAAACCCGAGGAAGTACTCCTCCCTCTCCACATCTACATCGTGCAGGTAGAGGGGTGTATCGATGTCGAAAGCGATCTCTCCGTCGCTGTCGCATGTTATATCCCATAAGCTGGCCGATCTGGTAGGGCGCTTTTGGAGCCTGTCGAGCGGCATAACCGGGAATCTCTGTCCCAAACCCCAGTAGTCGGGCAGCGACTGAAAGATCGAAAAGTTGACGAGATAGTGCTCCTGGACCCTGTCGAGGATGTCCCGAATCTCTTTCGAGGGCTTCTCCCTAAGCAGCGCAAGCGCCTTTTTGATTATGAGATGTACCAGGGTTTCGGTGTTGGCACGGTCGGTCAGGTCTATGTAGCCAAGGTCGAAGAGTGTCAGAAGGGACTCCATATGGTCCAGTGCATCGTGGAGGTACTCCCTCGCGTTTTTTGAGGTGATGGTGGTGTAGAGATCGTAGAGCTCCTGCACAAGCGGGGGGTTCTGCTCTTTCAGACGCAGTATCTTTTCGCTGTACTCCTGGCTGAAGAGCTCCAAAACAGGGGCCACAAGGACCGCATGGGCCGCGGCGACGAACCGTCCCGATTCGGTGAATATGGTTGGCTCCCTGACACCCTTCGATGCCGAAATCTCCTTTAGCAGGAAGACGACATCGTTGGTGAACTCCTCTATCGTATAGTTTCTGCTCGAGCGCCCCTCGTGCTGGCTGTACTCCACCGCGAGCCCGCCTCCTATGTTGATGGCGCGAAGGTTGTCGGCGCCCATCTTTCTGAGCTCGGCATATATGTTGCCCGCTTCACGGATAGCCTTTTTGAGCGGGGAGATGTGGTTCATCTGCGACCCGATATGGAAGTGGATCATCGAGAGTCTGTCGGTGAGTCCGTGCTTTTTCAGAAGGTCCATGGCTTCGAGCAGTTCAGTCGATGTGAGGCCGAACTTGGAGCTGTAGCCGCCGCTTTTGGCCCATATGCCTATCCCGCCGGTATGGAGCCTTATTCTAAGTCCTATCTTTGGAACCGGGGTGCCGAGCCTTGCGGCCTCTTTGATGATGAGCTCCAGCTCGTTGATACCCTCTATCGTGAGTGTGATGTTGTGCCCCATCTTTGCGGCAATAAAACCTATGCTTATCATCTCACGATCTTTGAAACCGTTTACCGTAATGGGCTTTCCGAGGTTGGTGTAGGCCATCGCGAGGATCAGCTCCCCCTTACTGCCCGCTTCGAGGCCGTAGTCGAGATCTTTCGTCGCCTCCGTCAGCGGGATGACGAATCCGGGGAGCTGGTTCACTTTGAGCGGAAAGACGGCTTTGAACTTGCCGCTGTAGCCGAACTCCTTCTTGGCCCTCTCGAAGTGCGAAAAGAGCTCTCTTACACTCTTTTCGGCCAGGTGGGGGAAGCGCAGAAGCAGCGGCCCTTTGAAGCCGTCCCTGCGCAGCTTCTTCGTTATTTCGACTAGGGAGGGTCTGCATCCGTGGTTTATCTTCACCACTCCCTCTTCGACGATGAAGTTGTTCTCTCCCCAGCTGTCGATGCCGTATATTTTGGCCGGATCACTCAAACCGATCGACTCCAACTCTCCGCTCCTCTTTGGTCTCGAGATCTTTCACCCAGATCTCGGAGTTTTGAAGCTCCTCTTCTCCGATTACGGCGCAGATCTTCGCCCCCATCCTGTCGGCGGCTTTGAGGTGCGCTTTCAAAGAGCGCTTCTTGTACTCCACATAGACCCTCTCTTCGGCCCGTTTTTTGTGTGCGATTTTCAGAATCGTCCCTATCGCTTCTGGCTCCATGACGCCGAGGTAGACTCCGCTTCGTCCCTTTTCGGGGAGCTTTACGAGCTCGATGATCCGCTCGATTCCGAGTGCGAATCCCACGGCGGGCGTAGGCTTTCCGCCCAGAAACTCGACGAGCCGGTTGTAGCGCCCGCCGCCTGCGATCGCGCTTTGGGCACCTATCTCACCGCTTACGAACTCGAAAGCGGTGCGGGTGTAGTAGTCCAGCCCCCTTACGAGTTTCGGGTCGAGCTCATACTCTATGCCGTGAGAGTCGAGCATGGATGTAAGGGTTCCGAAATCGCTGTCGCACGCCTCGCACAGATTTTGGACTATAACGGGGGAGTCGGCTAGAAGGGTGCGGCACGTTTCGTTTTTACAGTCGAGCACCCTTATCGGGTTGGTCTCTATCCGCCTATTGCAGTCTTCGCACAGGCCGTCTTTGATGTCGTGAAGGTGCTCTATGAGCTGCTCCCTGTAGCCGGGCATGCACTCCGGGCATCCGAGGGAGTTGATCTTGATCGAATAGCCGATTCCGAGGGCGTCGAATATATCTTTTATCATCAATATTATATTGAAATCTTCATAGACGCTATCTTCGCCGAAGCTTTCGCACCCGAACTGGTGAAACTCCCTCAAACGCCCCTTTTGTGGCCTTTCGTACCTGAACATCGGGCCGTGGTAGTAGAAGCGGTGGACTCCACCTTTTTTGTCGAGCTTGCTCTGTATGAAAGCGCGCACTATGCCCGCCGTTCCCTCCGGCCTCAAAGAGACGTCGTGGCCCCCCTTGTCGATAAACTGGTACATCTCTTTGCCGACGATATCGCTGCTCTCTCCTACGCTGCGCTTGAAAAGGGCCGTCTCTTCGAGCAGCGGTGTCTCGATATATTCATAGCCGTACCGTTTTGCGATTTCGGAGGCTGTATCGACAATATATACGAACCTTTCGTTCTCCGGACTCATAATATCTTTCATTCCGCGAAGTGCTTGAATCATGCCTGGCAATCCTTGATGTAGCTGTAAAGTTTTTCCGTGATCGACTCCGCAGGTTCGGACGCATCGATCTTTATGTGGTCAATATCGAGCAGATCTACGAGCTCCTCCATGCTCTTTTGTACCCGCATCATATACTCTATCCCTCTTATCTCTATCGCGTCGCCGCTCTTTCGGCCCATCCTTTCGCGCAGACTCTTTTCGTCTATATGAAAGAGCACTATGTGCTGCGGAAAGAGGCCGGCCGTAGCGAAGCGGTTGAGCTGCAGGAGGGTATCTATCTCGATATCGTCGTGAACGTGGGCGTAGGCGACCCCCGATATGAACGACCTGTCACTCAGAATCAACCTGCCCAGGTTGGGCCTGACGACTCTCTCGGTATGCTCGGCGCGATCTGCGAGAAAGAGCAGAATCTCGCTGCGGGCAAGCAGCTCTCCCTCTTCGAGAAGGATGGTTCTGATCTTTTTGCCGAGCTCCGTTCCGCCCGGCTCTTTCGTGATGAGGGCATCGGGAAAGAGTCTGGCCAGTGACTCTATCTGGGTGCTTTTGCCTACCGTATCGACCCCTTCGAAAGCTATATACATTTTATCGACTCTTCTATTATGCTGTTCACTTTCGGAGGGAGCAGGTGTGCGCAAGATGCGTCGTGTTTCAGAATCGCCCTTACGACGGATGAGCTGATGAAGGCGTTTTCGAGACTCGGCATGAGGTATACGGTTTCGATCTCCGGCGCCAGGGAGGCGTTTGCGTACCCCATCTGAAGCTCGTATTCGAAGTCGCTCACGGCTCGAAGCCCCCTGATGATTATGGCGGCCTCTTTTTCGCGGCAGAACTCCACCAGCAGGTTCGAAAACCCCTCTATGGTGACGTTGTCGATCTCTTCGCATGCCGCCTCGGCCATTACGAGCCTCTGTTTGTGGGAAAACATGGGACCCTTCTCGCTCGACTTCGCGACGGCCACCACTATCTCGTCGAAGAGGTCGGCGGCGCGCTTTATGATGTCGAGATGCCCGTTTGTAATCGGGTCGAAAGTCCCCGGGTAGATCACCCTTTTCGATCTCTTTTTCATGACTCCTCTATCCTCCAGCGTCTGTAGAGAGTGTGTTCGATACCAAGCAGGTCGAACCACCTGCCTATTATGAAATCCTCCATCCGCTCAACGCTGGAATGTTCGCTGTAGTAGGCTATTATCGGCGGTGCAATGATGACGCCGAGCCTCGAGAGCTTGAGCATATTCTCGAGCGCTATGGCGCTGAGAGGCAGTTCACGCGGCGCAAGGAGCAGCGGCCGCCGCTCTTTTATCGTAACGGCCGCCGCCCTTGTCGTGAGATTGTCGGCGATGCCGCACGCGATCTTCGCAAGCGTATTCATGCTGCATGGAGCTATGATCATCGCATCCGTCGGAAAAGAGCCGGAGGCTACCGGTGCGGCGATATCTTCGTCGCAAAACTCCCTGTGCGGCTCATGCTCCAGTACGGTTTTCGCATTCTCCGAAACGATAAGGTATCCCGTTACGCCCTTCGGAAGTTTTTCGACCACCTTCCGACCGAGCTGCGCACCGCTCGCGCCGGTGGCTGCCACTACAAGCCTCATTCGATCTCCACTCTCATCTTTTCTACAACCATGCCCCTCAATACCTTTCCGTCACTCTTTTTGACCGTTATCCTGTCGCCGATTCGGCCGTTTTGAAGGGCTGTAGCGTCGAACTCTATCAGAACGGAACCCGCTCTGTATATGCACCTGACGGAGCTGTTTTTCAAAACGGCGGGGAGCGGCTCCGTATTGGCCGTTGTCAATATCTTCGATGCGGGTATATTGAGCCTCGCGATATAGCGCCCGTTTTCAAAATCTGTAACCGGCGGCGCAAAGAGCTTTTCGAACGGAACATATTCGGCATGTACGCTCTTTGAATCGATAATTTTATCTTTTTTTATTTGATGATTCGCTTTATAGACCATGATCGTACCATCGATGGTGTATCTGAAGTAGTGCACCCTCTTTTTGCAGCGTACGGTGAAGGTGCCGCTCTTTTTACGAAAACCGTTTCTCGACATCCTCAGGGTGCAGTCGGGCCCGAAGCTGAAGTCGGCGGCTCCCGAGCCTGTCGGCTTTATCGATACCGCTCCTATCTTCAGGGTTGGGTAGTGCCGTTCATACTTTTCTGCAATCACTCTCTGAAGTTTCGGAAAGCTCCTTTTTTTTGCCCTTTCGAAGGTTATCAAGCTCGATGGAGGAGGCTCGGTATCGTAGCCCGCACCTTTCAGGGCCTCTCTGACTTTGAAGGCAGGGATCCTCCACAGGGTGCGGCCCTCTTGAAGCCGAAAAAGCGTTACATTCGACTCTCCCGGTACAAAAATGGGGAGCCTTACGGTATTCGACTCTACAAAGTAGTGCGATTTTAGCTGGACTATCTGCGCTTGAAGGGGTGAAACTATATAGAAGACGGTAAAAAGGAGTATGACGATGGAGCGGGAGACGGGGGTCGAACCCGCGACCCCGACCTTGGCAAGGTCGTGCTCTACCACTGAGCTACTCCCGCATTTACGGCTGGTACCGAGGGCCGGAATCGAACCGGCACGGGCTAACGCCCACCAGATTTTGAGTCTGGCGTGTCTACCAGTTTCACCACCCCGGCTTCCGGTCAGCTTATCGATCACAAGCGGAATTTTATAGATTGGGGGCTTAAATACCGGTTAAAAGGGCTAACCGGTATCCGTAAGGTGAAGTTATTTTGCAACCGCTTCTTTGAGCTGTTTGCCGACTTTGAATTTGACGGCACGGGTGGCAGGTACGTCTACTACGCGGTTTGTACCGGGTACCTTCGCTTTTCTGGCCGCACGCTCCGCGGTCGTGAACGTTCCGAATCCGATGAAGCTTACACTCTTGCCGGCTGCAAGCGCTTCAGTGATAGTTTCGAGCGCTGCGTTGAGAACCGCTTCAGTATCTTTTTTTGACAATCCTGCCTTTTCGGCAACTGCCTGAACGAACTCAGCTTTTTTCATATGGCTATCCTTAGATGAGATTTACACGGTCATTGTACAATGTTTTATTCCAAATTGCAAGAAATTTTGTTAAAAAAACTAAACAAAGTTCCGATTTTACCGATATTGTTGAGAGAGGAACCGTTTTTGCTTTTATAAAAATAATAAGATCAGGGTGGATAAAATGAGAGTAACACAGAGCAATCTTTACAACAGTTTTGTAGCCGACCAGCAGAATATCAAACAGGAACTGGACAGGGTAAACAATCAGATATCTTCAGGGTTTAAGATCAAATATGGGTATGAGGATCCTCAGATTTTTAGTGATACCCTTCGGCTTGACTATGAAGAGACCACTCTTAATCAGGCGGTAAAAGCCTCTACTGATGCGCAAAATTTCGCCAATAATACCGATTCGGTTATGTTTGAGTTTACCGACGCACTTACACGCTTCAAGACACTTTCCATACAGGCTGCGAATGGAGCCAATTCTGACAGTAACTATTATGCTATCAGTAACGAGATGAAGTCTATTAAGGAGCATATTGTAAATCTCTCCAACACCTCTATTAATGGAAGATACCTCTTCTCCGGTACCGCTATCGACAGAAAGCCCGTAAGTGATGACGGAACCTACAACGGAAACGGAGAGTACCTGAAGGCTGTAGTGGGTGCAGGTGTAGAGGTCCCATATAACATTCCGGGGAGTGAGCTTTTCTTTGGTGAGGATCTCAACTTCGCCCGAAAAGTTACAACCAATGTCCCACTCACAGATACGGAAACAGGAAGCGCGGTAAGTCTGGAAAGTACCATAGCCGACTTTACCGGTAAAAGCGACGACTACAACTTTTTTATACGTGGTAGAAACGGTGATGGAAGCACTTTTGAAAATAGCTTCACTTTGACTTCCGGCCAAAGTGTGGCGGAGTTGCTCAACGCGATAGAATCCAATTTTACACCCAACAGTGTGGATGTGACACTTGAAAATGGTTATATACAAATAACAGACCGGCAAAATGGAAGAAGTCTGCTCGATTTTCATCTATATGCGCAAAACAGCGCAGACAGCAGTGTAGTCTCCTTTTTGGAGAGTGGGTTTGACGGAGCGGACTCCACTGTATATGACGATATCGCCTTTTCAAAAGTCGATGCCGTAACGCTAAGAGGCAACTACTCACAGATAGTGAAAGCCGATAACTCCTATGCTTCAAGAGGCACCCTGCTCTCCGATGTAGCGGGCGCTGATCTTGCAGGGGATTCACTTGAACTTTCCGGTACCGATCGAAACGGCAATCTCTTTGCCTATACATTTGACCTAGACTCACCGACAGATATTTTCTCAAATCAGATAAACAACAGCGACGGTACACCGGCAGACAGCTCTACATTGACCTATGGGCAGCTTATAGATGCGGTGGCGGTCGCGGTTTCGGGCATTACTGATCAGGGCAGTTTCGAAGCGAATGTAGCCGAAGCAAAAAAGGTTGTAGATGTAAGCTTGGATAATAAAGGACGTATAGTAATAAAAGACAAAAGCGATACCAGCACTCTTATGAGCTTTAAAATGGTCGACTCAAATAGTGGTTATGCTACTGCCGAAGCTTCTGCTTTGGTTTTTAATGCAAACAGTGCCTTGGAGATAGACGATCCGAAGCATGATCTTTTTGAATCGTTAGATATGGCTATAGAAGCTGTGGAGAATGGTCTTTTGTATCCTGACGGCTTAAATTCCGTAAACCCAAGAAATCCAGGTATCGAGAACTCTTTGGAACGGATTGATCATGTCTTGGAACACATAGGTAAGGAGCATACAAAGATAGGAGCTATGTCAAACAGCCTCAACTATGCGGTAGAGAGAAGTGAAACCTTGAAAATCAATGTTCAAACACTACGTTCAGATATTTTGGATACTGATATTGGAGAAGCGACGGTAAAGCTCAACCAGCTCAGTCTAAATTTCCAGGCGATGCTCGCTTCGATCGCGAAAGTGCAGAACCTCTCTTTGGTTAACTACCTTTAACGGAACTCCTCTTTTTTGAGACTCTTTTTCGGGAGTTCCGGCCGTGAATATATTGATACCGGGCAGTTTTTAGATACCGTGACATTAGGCGGGAGCGCTTGCGCAAGGTTGCATTGATGAGATATAATCACTGTCTAACTTTCATCAAATGATTCAATGACATAAGGAAACGACTATTTTTAAAACTGCCCTTTTGTTGACAACCGCGATCTTCTTCATCTACGGAGCCATAGCCACTTTTATGCCGGAGAGTTCAACAGTGGGCTCTTTCGGCTCATATATCGGTGAACGCAACCTTGAACTCTTCGGATATCTAGGGTATATCGACTTTATCTTCCTGCTATATCCGCTCTATAGACTCTACAGGCTCGAAAAGTTCGAAGATTTCGAGATAGAGAGCTTTCTGGCGTGGCTGCTGTTTCTATTTTCCGTTCTTATTCTGCAGGCGCTCATCTTCAGCCCGCCGCACGACGGGTGGATCGGCGGCAGCATAGTGGGATTTTTGCACCCGTTCATAGGCGATGCGGGTGTCTGGCTCTTCTGGCTGATGACGCTGACGCTCTCCGGTGTCATTTTGTGGGGGGAGTCCATCCACTGGAAGATATCGGACATAAAGGAGATCTTCGCAGGTGAAGGTACGAGTGAGTCGGTGACGGTCGTGAAACCGGTTTTCATGCCCGGCCGGCAAAATGGCACGGAGAGTAATGTCGATCTGCCCGGTACCGATACACCGAAAGAGGTGGCGGGACTTCCGGTAAAAGAGGAGGAGCTCGAAGAGGAGCCGCAGGGGGCTTCGCGGAACGGGGAGTCTGCGGCGGGACAAAAGCCAGAAGACGACGGTGTGGCGGTTTCTGCAGAAGAGCCGAAGAGCGAGAGTCCGGGAAAGACTGAGCATCCTAATATCGAGATAGTTCAAGAGATCGAAGAGAACAGGAGGCTGCTCGAGCAGATAGATATAGGAGAGCAGGAGAAGCCGAAAAACTTCAAGCTGCCCAAGCTCGACTTCCTTCAAAAGCCGCCCAGAAAGAGCAGGGAGATCAACGAAGCGGAGATCGACGAGAAGATCAGCGACCTGCTCGATAAACTCTCCAAATTCAAAATCGAAGGGGATGTGGTGCGCACATACGCGGGGCCGGTCGTCACCACATTCGAGTTCAAACCGGCGGCCCATGTCAAAGTTTCGAAGATATTGAACCTTCAAGACGACCTTGCGATGGCGCTTCGTGCACAGACCATACGCATACAGGCACCGGTTCCGGGCAAGGATGTCGTCGGGATAGAGATCCCGAACAGGGAGGTGGAGACGATATACCTGCGGGAGATCCTCGAGGACGATATCTTCAAAAAGTCGAAATCACCCCTCGCTATCGCCCTCGGGAAGGATATAGTCGGCAAGCCGTTCGTTACCGACCTGAAAAAGCTCCCCCACCTTCTGATAGCCGGAACGACGGGCAGCGGCAAAAGCGTGGGTATAAACGCGATGATATTGAGCCTCCTCTACAGGAACTCACCCGACAGGCTCAAGCTGATGATGATCGACCCGAAGATGCTGGAGTTTTCCATATATAACGATATACCGCATCTTCTGACCCCGGTTATCACCCAGCCGAAGAAGGCTATCGCCGCCCTATCCAACATGGTCGCGGAGATGGAGAGGCGCTACAAGATGATGAGCCAGACCAGAACCAAAAATATTGAGACCTATAACGAAAAGGCGCTCAAGGAGGGGCGTGAAGAGCTACCCTATATCGTCGTGGTCATAGACGAGCTTGCGGATCTGATGATGACCGGCGGAAAAGAGGTCGAGTTCTCCATAGCCAGGCTTGCCCAGATGGCGAGGGCGAGCGGCATACACCTCATCGTCGCGACTCAGCGGCCGAGCGTGGATGTGGTAACGGGCCTCATAAAAGCGAACCTGCCGTCGAGAATAAGCTACAAGGTGGGTCAGAAGATCGACTCCAAAGTGATTTTGGACACTCTCGGCGCCGAATCCCTGCTCGGTAGGGGGGATATGCTCTTCACGCCTCCCGGCGGCGGCGGGCTTATAAGGCTCCATGCTCCATGGAGCAGCGAGAGCGAGATAGAGAGGATTGTCGAGTTCCTCAAAGCGCAGCGGCCTGCCGAGTATGACGAGAGATTCCTTGCCGAGAGCGATGAGGGGGGCGGAGGCGATATGAGCGCCGCCGTGGATGATATAGATCCGCTTTTCGAAGAGGCGAAACAGATCGTTTTGAGTGACAAGAAGACGAGTATCAGCTATCTTCAGAGACGCCTCCAGATCGGCTACAACCGTGCCGCACGCATCGTGGAGCAGCTGGAGAGCATGGGGGTGGTCTCGGCACCTAACGCAAAAGGGAACCGGGAGATTCTGGGCTAAGAGGCGGGAGGCTCCCTCCCCCATCTCCGGACTCCGGTCAGCTGAGCCTTGTAACTTTAAGTGTCACGCTTCCTCGGTTGTTTCCGTAGAAGTTCCACGCGTCGTTGGCGTATGCAAAGAGGTATCCCGGTTTCTTGGGTCTATGTTTACACTTTTTCCCTATCTTGAAGGTCTCATGGGGTGCCGGAGTACCGTCTTTTTTCGGGTTTCCCCCGTTGGCTATGGAGCCGACCAGCGCGAACCAGGGTATCTTCTCTTCTCGTCTGCTCCCTATGAAATCGGCGGCTTCGTTTTTGGTGATCTTTTTATATGCCTCCTCTATCTTGCCCCAGAGTGTCCCGGCCATATGGAAGATCTCTTCTATATAGAATTTTCCGTCGTCAGCCCCCTCCGGCCCGCACTTGATGTTTCTGTCCATCCACTGTCCGGTCGCTTCGAACCTGTACTCCTTACCCTCTTCGAGGTAGATGCCGGTTTCGTTCCAAGGATCCATGGCGTAAATCTTCATTTCTGCAGATTCGCCCTTTTTCAAAATCTTCGTGTCGTGGTAGTGGGGCTCCTCTATCGGGGGAGTCTTCTGCCTCTCGATAGCCGATTCGTGCAGAACCTTACCGACATTTTTCTTCACTATGGCGGGCATACTTCTCGGAGATGCGCGAAGATGTTTGAATATGCCGCTCATCGAGTCGTAGATAATGCCGAGAGTATACGGCCTTATCTGCTTCACCATCTCTTCGCGAAAGTTGAGCCCGGTCCCGGCCGCTTCGTCGACCATCCACTTAAGGGCCGTATCCGACAGCCCAGTATCGACATAGCCGCCCCCTACATTGGAGTGGACTCCCGGAAACCAGAGCTGTTTTACCCTCTTGCCGTTCTTTACGCCGCTCCATAGCGTCGGTGAGAAGCTGGCCCTCATTTCGTCGATAGCTACGGCGTGGCGGGCGTGGATCACATTGCAGCCCAGCTTCGTGTCGTGGAAAGAGTACTTTTTGATATTGTCGAGCAGATTCAGAACGGCCAAATTGTTCGGAACGCCGAGTGCGCCTACCGTGTCCCATACCCCGAGAAAGAAGATCGGAATACAGCTCCTCTTTTCATCCTCTTTACACTTTATCGTCTCTTCCGGGTGGAACTTCCACCCTTTAGCCCACTCACTTTTCGGTCTCCTTTTCCTGTAGCCTTTGTCGTACGCCCTCTTGACGCGGCCCCAGAGCTCATCGTCATCGAGACCGCCAAGATCCAAAAGCCCGCACTTTCCTATCATCCCTGCCAGGCTTCTGACCGTGTATGCGCCGCGGCTGAAGCCGAAAAGGTATATCCTGTCGCCGGGTCTGTAGTGTTCGCAGAGCCATTTGTAGGCACTCCGTATGTTTTTACCCAGTCCTACCCCTACCGAACCGCCCGCAAGCTTCTCCCACCATGTGCCGTCCGTTCCGACGCCCGGATGGTAATATTTCAGCTGCTCTCTTCCCTCTTTGTCACTCTTTGCCACGCAGTTGAATATCTTGACCACGTTGGTCGGAACGGGAATGTCGTTCTCTTTCTGGTCGGGAGTGTTCCATGTTCCGTCCGCGCATACGATAAGATTCCTCATTTTCCACCCCTTTGTTTACTTGATATCCGATGTTGCGATAATTCCGGCCCAGCCGGCATTCGGCAGGGCCTTTGCGGCCCTGCTACCCCTGAAACTTCGAAATCGCATGCAGCAGGCTCTACTCGCAAACGGCACTTCGAACTGCCGCATTTCATAGAGTAGCATACCCGAGCTTATAGAGCACCGGGGATCTTCAGACCCCCCTTTTTGGCCGTCTCCATCCAGTATTTCGCCCTTACCGGATCTTTTTGGACGCCCAGGCCGTTGTAGTAGAGGAGGCCGAGGTTGTACTGCGCCTTCGGGTCTCCAATCTCCGCCCCCCTCTGGTACCAGAATGCCGCTTCCGAAAAGTCCTGTTTTACGCCTTCTCCCTCTTCATAGAGGCGCCCCAGCAGAAACGGAGCGGCGGGATCTCCCAGCTCGGCCGCCCGTTTTAGCAGCTTTGCCGCCTTTTTGCCGCTCTTTTTCGTACACTTTCCGTCTCTGTAGAGTAGCGCAAGGCTTACAAGCGAGGGCGTGTAATTCTGCGCGGAAGCCTTTTCGTACCACTTTACAGCCTCTTTGCACGACTCTTTTACGCCGATTCCCTCTTCATACATGAATGCGGTATTGTGCTGAGCCCACGGCAGTCCCCTCTTAGCCGCCTTGAGAAACCATGAAAAGGCCTCTTTGGGATCTTTCTCCACCCCGCGCCCCTTCAGGTAGAGGAAACCGATGGCGTTTTGCGCATCCGCGGAGCCTTTTGCCGCCGCTCTTTTCCACAACTCGAAGGCTTTGTGCGGATCGCTCTTTACTCCGATCCCCCTCTCGTAGATCGCCCCGAGATATACCATAGCCTGCGTCTCTTCCCTTTTGGCGGCCTTTTCGTACCAGTAGATCGCCTTTTTCAGATCTTTTTTGCCGCCTACTCCGGTTTCATAGAGGTGTGCGAGCCCGACCATCGCTTTGGGGTATCCCTTTTTTGCCGCCTCTTTATAGAGCGAGAACGCCTTTTTTGTGTCGCGCTTTGTGCCGACCCCCTCCTCATACGCTGCAGCGAGCTCGGTGATACCCCTTGGGTAGCCGCTCTTTGCGGCCCGGTTGAACAGTTCGAAAGCCTTTTTGGGCTCTTTTTGTACGCCTATGCTGTATTTGTACATGAGTCCGAGGTTTACCATTGCGGCGGGGCTTCCCTCTTCGGCCGCCTTTTCGTAGTATGCCAGGGCCTCTTTGAAATCTCCTCTTTTGTAGGCTTCTACCCCTTTTTTGTAATCTGAAGCCGACAGTAAAAGAGCAGTCGTCAGCAAAAGAGCCGCTATCTTCAAAACTCTTCCTTTCTACGGTGATGACAAGATTGTACCAAAACCCTTTGCGGATGGGGTATGGTACCAAACCGGAACAGGAACGGGTGCGGTTTGGGTTTTGTATAAGCGGTATTATGGGAAAATTTTGAAAAAGCGCAAAAGGAGCAGGGGTGGGGAAAAAGTACGACGCAATCTCATCGAAGCATAGAGATTTCATAGAGAGGCAGAAGATCTTCTTCGTGGCCACGGCCGCACCGGAGGGGAGGGTGAACGTCTCACCCAAGGGAATGGATAGCTTAAGGGTCCTCGGCCCGAACCGTGTAGTTTGGCTCAACGTCACAGGCAGCGCCAACGAGACGGCGGCACACCTGCAGGAGTCTCCGCGCATGACCATCATGTTCGCCGCTTTCGAAGGCGACCCGAAGATCCTGCGACTCTACGGTAAGGCGAGGGCCGTATACGAAGCGGATGAGGAGTGGAAAGATCTCATAGAGCTCTTCCCGCCGCTTCCGGGTGCACGCCAGATCTTCGATATGAGCGTAGATCTGGTCCACACATCGTGCGGTATGTCGGTGCCGGTTTTCGAGTATGTCCGCGAGCGCGAAGATCTGAACCGCTGGGCCCTGAAAAAGGGAGAGGAGGGCATAAGGGAGTACTGGAGGGAGAGAAACAGCGTCAGCCTCGACGGAAAACCGATAAAGATGCCCTGAAAGCCCCACCTTTACTGCGGAAAGGTTTCCGGTTCGAAGATTTTCGGGCGCTCCTCTGTCAGGGTTTCGAGAAAACGGACCACTCTTCTGACCTCTTCGATACTCAGACCTCTGTCTCTGAAGAATGGAGAGCGCCCTTTCAGATCTTTGTATCGGCCTCCGTTTCCACAGATATAGACCGCCTCCTCGAGGGTGTGTACCGAACCGTCGTGAAAGTAGGGGGATGTTTCGGCTACGTTTCTGAGCGTAGGGGTCTTGAAACTTCCTCTCCATATCGGATTTCTGTTCAGAATGTAGGCACCGGGATCGTCGTCTCCGAGGGCGATGTTGTTCAGGCTCTCGTTTGTGAAGTTGAATCCGTTATGGCACGATTTGCAGTGCCCTTTGCCGGTGAATATCTCGAACCCCTCTTTTGCCTCTTCGCTTATCGCCCCTTCATCTCCGCCGACCCACCTATCAAACGGTGACTCCTTCGATACCACCGTTCTTTCAAACGATGCGATAGCCTCCGCTATGGTCTCTTTCGTTATGCCGCGCCCGGGAAACGCCTTTTCGAACAGGGTGACGTACCCTTCTATCTTTTTCAGCTTCTTCACCAGCTTGTCGGCAGGGAGGTCCATCTCCGCTTTCGCCTCTACGGGGCCGAGCGCCTGCTCCTCGAGGGAGTCGGCTCTCGCATCCCAAAAGAGCGTCTTCAGGTAAGCGCTGTTTATGATGGTAGGGGTGTTTCTCGTTCCTTTTCTGCCCTCTATGCCTACCGCTTTTGGGACCCTGTCGGTCCAGTAGTAGTACGGTATATGGCACGACGCGCACGAAACGGTATCGTCGCGCGAGAGCCTCGGGTCGAAAAAGAGGAGTCTGCCGAGCTCGACCTTCTCTTTGGTCAACGGGTTGTTTTTCGGTGCGGGAATTTCGTCGGGTTTCGCCCAGCGGCTCAAATCGGCCGCGAAGAGAGAGCAGGAGAGGATCGTTATGAAGATAGCGGCTTTTTTCATGTTCAACTCCGAATACATCGAAATAAATATGGGCGTCGGCAGATGCAAAAGAGCGGTCGGAACAGATCGAAATCCGAACGACTCGACGCCGCTTTTCTATCTTGAATATTATCCGATATCGGACGGCAATTGCAAGAGACGGTCCATGATCTATTCAAAGACCCGATGTTACGCAAATTCCGGGCCGAGCCAGTAATTTGGCAGGTGGTGAGCGGCCCTACGACCCCCTAAAGCTTCGAAGTCACAGATTTCGAGACGATTTTACACATTCTGCGTAAAAAGAGTAGGGGGTTTACACATATTTTACATATATTTGCTAATCTCCGAAAAAGGGGTTCTGCTCGAGTATCGGTGAGCTAAACTGATCGTAATGTCACTCAAAAAAGGGGGAAATCGTGAAAAATCTACTCAAAACCGCGCTGATTCCTCTTCTCTGTACCCTGGGTTTTTCCGCGGTACCGCAGAAGAGCGTATGGAGAGAGGCGACTACCGTTTTCGGCAGCAATGCCGACAGGTATCTATATCTTGCGCTGCCGTTGCGGGTGAAGGGGGACGGAGCCGTTTTCCCGCTTGTGACGGATGACGGGCGGTACTATGTGAAAGAGGCGAAATATTCGGTAACGGTAGACGACGGTACCGGTAAAAAGAGTTTCGATGTGGAGTTTGCCGTACGAAAGAGTGTGCTGAATGTAAGAGGGGTGGTCGACAATTTGGTAGTCGACATCGCCAGAGAGGATGTTTACGATATCGTATATATCCTGAAAGATGACCGAAAAAGGGTCGAATACCACAACTACTTCAGAAAGCTTCCCGATGATACGGCTGTCCGTCTATTCCCCGGCTTTTACGGCTCCAAACGCTTCGGAGTTTATGAAAACGGCAGGGGAAAGGGAGCGGGAGAGTATATCGGGTTCAAGATAGTCGACGGCAAAAGAGAGTACATAAAGATAGACCCCTCCCCCTTTACAGACCTGAAGGCGGAGCCGTTCGAAAGCGGAGAGCGATCGCTCGCAAGAAGAGCTTCCGCGCTCGATTACGCCGCAGGTGAGTGGGATCTGATCTCCGAGTTGAAGATCTGGAACATATTCCACTACGGTATCGACAGACCGAAGGAGAGGAGGCTGACCGGCTTTCTGAAGATCGAGTTCTATGTAAAGCCGCTGCCTGAGCCGATGCGGTTCGGCAATGTGGAGCTTCCGTTTTCAAACGTCTGGTACGGGGTAGACTACAGACTCTCCGCAGAAGAGGCCAAGGCCGCGATTATAGCTTCGGACCGCTCTTTGGTCCCAAAAAGGAGCCACTTCGTTTTCAAAAAGCGCAGCGAAAACGAGAGTGTGGATTTGGACTTGGAGATCGACATAACCGACATAGAGTTTGCAAGATATGAAGAGTGAACATATCTTTTTTCAAGAATATTAAAAGTTTTCGGTATGAAGTTGTAAGGCATTTATACGAGACCTATTTATACTTCAGATTAGATTTGTAATAACAAACCCAAATGAAAACGAAACACCCGGCCGTCATCCTCGCTCGACGAGTGCTCCGAGCCCGTCAAGTTGTCGACGAAAGCCTGAAAATAGTGAACAAGCGGATGTCTGCTATGCCTTAGGCATATACGCAGCGTCGTGCGAATCTGCGAAAGTAAAGCATTTACTTTCGCTATACGCTTCTTTCCCTGCGGGTTTGAGCACGATTTTCGGGCGGCTTTCGTTCGACTCGCTCCCTCAGGTCTCGCTGCGGTGACGACCGAATGCTTCGTTCTCTTTTTATTTGGTTTCGGTATAAGTATAAAGAGAATCTGCTTTTAAGGTTTTTTATAACTTGAATCGTATTTCTCAAAATTATTCAGGTTTAATCTTATTTTAGTATACTTACTAAACGGTCAGTAATTGATCTCGAACTTAATTAATTGGTTTTTTTTCAAAAAAATACAGAATGTCGGTTAAGTTTTTTACATTAGATAGTTTCGACTATTGGGTCGCACTGATTTGAGATTATGAGGCGTGTCGATGTTTGCGGGTGTGAACAGAAATTGTAGAAACTAAAAGGGGTACCAAATTTAATGGATAGATGCAATAAACTATTTACCACGGCTCTTCTGTTTTCGCTGTTTCAGAGTGGGTGGGCAATTACGCTGGACGAAGCGATAGATACCGCCCTGAGAAAGTCTCCTTCTATTCTTGCGGAGCATGAAAAAGTCAAACAGGCTGCAGAAGAGAAGAGGATAAATAGGGCTAAAAATTTCGGTTCCATTGATGTGGTAGGCAGTTATACGAGATACAATATTCCAAGGACACTTACTCCGATAGTTCCTCCGATTACACCGGATCTGGTAACAAGCAGAAATATCGGCAGTCTGGGGGTGAAGTATGATGTAATGCTGTTTAACGGATTCTCCGACATTCGGTCCATCGAGATAGCGGAGCTCTCCAGGAAGATTTCGAAAACAGAGTTTGCATTGACAAGAGAGCAGCTTGTCTACAACGTAAAATCGATCTACTTTAAAATCCTGACACTAAAAAAGGAGAGGGAGTCCTCCCTATCCTACGTGGAGGCTCTCGAGACCCTTCAATCCAGAGTTGAAAAAGAGTACAGGCTGGGCAAAAAGGCGAAGCTGGATCTTCTGAAAGTCTCGTCAGAGCTGGAGGCGGCAAAATACAACTCGTCCAATATAGAGAACTCGATCAGGATTCTAAAAGCGAAGCTGGCATCTTTAATAGGTGTGGAAAAGATCGAGAGTGTCGAAGCTCTCTATGACGAAGAGAGTGTAACCCGCGATATCGACCCGAAGAGATCCCTGATTTACAAAAAGGCTCTTCTGGATACGCAAAAGAGTAGAAAGGGGATCTCCAAGGCAAAAGCCCTCTACTATCCTAAAGTGGCGTTCAACGCATACTACGGCGACAACTTTGCATCAGGGGAGCGAGAGGAGTTGTGGCAGGCGGGAGTAACGCTGAACATTCCGCTCTTCGATTTCGGTAACAGGGACGCTCGGTTTCAGAAGGCAAAGATAGCCTATAAAATCTCGGAACAGAGACTGAGGAGTAGCTACCTGAATCTCGAGAGCGACATCGTGGATGCGAAAGAGCGTATAGACTCGGCATCCGCAAAGATCGAAGCGTTGAAGAAGCAGCTGGAGTTTTTGAAAAAAATCGAGGAGAGCGAGAGGATCAAATATCGAAACGGTGCATCCGATATCTACGATCTTCTTCTGGCAATCTCGAAGAGAAGAGAGGCCGATAGCGATCTCATAGGTGCCGTTTACGAGCTGACTATGCAGAAAGCATACTTGAACCTACTGTTGGCGGGGGAGTGAAAGGCAGGTAGAGAGTTGGTTTTATGGGCTGCACGGTTTCTTGCACCGTCAAGACCGGAAGTCTCTGCTTGATCTGTTATGGAGTTTACAACTGCAGTCGAAAGCGGTTAGATATACAAGAGGAGCAAATATGATGAAAAGAGTGATCGGTTTTATAACTGTCGTTTTACTGGTTGCTGGGGGCGTTACGGTCTTGAAAAAAAAGAAAGAGCAGGTGGAAAACCTTCCAAAACCTGCATCGAAGTCCGTTGCTATAGAGACGGTGAATCCCGAGATCAGAAGAGTTGAGGAGAAGAGAGAGTTCATAGGGCGCTACTACTCTGTGGACCATCCCGTAATTGCCTCCAAAATCGGCGGGTTCATCCAGAAAATATATGTGGAAGAGGGAGATCGTGTAAAAAAGGACGATCTGCTGGTCGCCATAGACGACAGTGAGCTGAAGGCTGCGGTCAAGGTGCAGAAGGCCTCTATCGAAGCGCTATCGCATACTATTGATTCATTGAACTTCTCCCTTGATGCTCTCGAGAACGACTACATGTATGCGAAGTCGGTTTACGAAAGAAATTTGAAGCTCTACGAAGCGGATGCTCTGGCGAAGGAGAAGCTCGACCTTTCCAGGGTGGCTATGGAGCTGAAAGAGTCGAAATTTGTCACTACCAAAAAGAGTTTGGAAGCGAAACAGGAAGAGATGAAAGCTTTGAAGGCGCAACTGGACTCCAAGATCGATCAGCTGCGTTACGCCTCTATAAGGTCATCTATCGAAGCGACGGTAGGAAAGATCTTTTTAAGAGATGGCGATTTGGCGATGCCGGGCAAGCCTATATTGCAGCTTTTGGGAGACAAAAAGAGGGTCGAGTTTCAGTTTCCTCTTATGAAAGAAGGTATTAAAGAGGGTATGAAACTCTATGTAAACGGGTCTGAAGCATATATCAGCGAAGTTCTACCGGAGAGTGAAAAAGCACTAAGTGTTGCCAGAATCGATCTCAACTCCACTCTTGGGCTTCCGGAAAACAGTAATGTGGCACTCGAAGTTGTCATGAAAAGTGCAGAGGGTACCGCCGTTCCGGTTACCGCACTGTTGGAAAAAAATGGCGGTAAAGATGGGGAGTTTTATATATTCATATATAGAAACGGGGAGTTTGTCAGAAAAAAGGTTAAGGTTCTGGCCACAGACGGCAGTTTTGCCGTCATAGACGCTAAAGTCACAAAGCCCGTAGCCGTCGGCAGCAACGACAAGCTTTCGAGACTCTCTGTTTTAAAAAGTGTCGAGGCAGTCGGCAATGAGTAACGGTTTGATCGATAAATTTCTGAAAAGACCCTACTATATAGTATCTTTTTTGGGGCTTTTCCTCTTCTTTGGGCTTTACGGCTACAACTCCATAGACAGAAAGCTCTTTCCCGATTCGAACCGACCCGAGATAGCCACTGTCATAATCTGGCCCGGGGCGAGTGCGAAAGATATTGCGTCGAACGTCGCGGTACCTATAGAGAAAGAGCTCTACGCCCTCGATAAAATACGCAGGGTCTACTCCTCCACGATCGATGAGGTCAGTGTCATAAGAGCCGAGTTTCATTACGGAAAAGATATCGAGAGCGCAGCTACGGACGTGGCCAATGCCATCAGCAAGATTCGAGCGACTCTGCCGCCTGACATAAAAGAGCCCCAGATTCACAAAATTACCGCCGCGACGCCTCCGGTGATCACTATAGGCGTATCTTCCAAAGCCGCCTCTTTGCTCGATGTTAGAGAGATTTGCGAAAACGAGATAAAAAACGATCTTTTAAAGATAGACGGGGTCTCCAACGTAGATATCTTCGGAGGATTCAAAAAGGAGATATCGGTGGAGGTGGATAAAGAGGCCGTCGACAGGCTTGGTCTCGATATGTCGCAGATTTTGGGGATGATATCCAAAAACGACAGAGATTATGCCATAGGGTTTATCGATATCGAACGTGGAAGATTCCTCCTGAAATCAAACGGCAAAAGAGAGCGTCTTGAACAGGTCAAGAAGCTGCCTGTTACCGAGAGTGTGCATCTTGAAGATGTCGCACGTGTCTTCTACGGGCACTACGACAACAGTGCTCTCTATTTCGGCAACGGAAAACCGGCTATAGCGCTTGCTGTCCAGCGCTCTATAGATGCGGATGTGGTAAAAACCATCGAGAATGTTGAGACTAAGCTTAAGGAGATAGAGGCGGACTATCCCGGTCTGGTTTTTGAGGTTACGGACTCCCAGAAGGATACGATAGAGCAGAGCATCACCAATATGTTCGAGTCTCTGAGGGATGCGATAATAATGTCGACTATAGTCGCATTCTTCTTTTTGGCATCGTTCAGGCAGGTGCTGGTGGTGCTCTTTACCATTCCTCTTGTCTATGCTTCTACCGTTGCGATGATGTACCTTTTCGGTATCGAGTTCAGTGTCGTTACATTAACAGCCATAATTTTGGCCCTCGGACTGTTGCTCGATGATGCGGTAGTCGTAATGGAGAATATCGAGCGCCACTATAAAGAGCTTGAAAAACCGATAGGCAGGGCCGTTTTGGACGGCACAAAAGAGATTATGTTCGCCGACCTTTCCGGAACGATAACAACAATGGCCGCACTCTTTCCCATTATGTTTGTCGGTGATTATCCGCAGACAATATTCAGGCCTCTTGTCTCTACGCTTTTGATCGCCCTTGCGGCCTCCTATATCATATCTATCACGACCGTTCCCCTTCTGAGTATGAAGTTTCTTGCGATTAGAAGTCCATGGATATTAAAAGCGGAGGAGGTATTCGCGAAGGTTTCGAACTATTTCAACACCGGAGCAAGAAACTTCTTCGCACACCTGGCAAAATCTGCGATGGAGAGAAAGAGTGTCGCACTTTTATATTTTGCCGCGTTGATGATCCTGTTTGTCATAAGCGCCCGCGTCGTGATGCCGGTAGTAGGGCAGGAGCTTATGCCGCCGATGGATACGGGTATTGTCAAAATCGACATTACAACCGATCCGAATCTTCCGATCGAAAAGAGCGCAGAAGTTTTGCGAAAGGTCAACAGGGCAATCTATGAGAGCGGTACCGTAGAGAGGGTTTCTTCGGCCATCGGAAGTGAGGCCGGAGTTCTCAGTATAGGTGGAGGCGGAGGCATAGACACCATCTCGATAACCGCCACCTATATTAACAGATTCGAAAGGGAAGAGAGTATCTGGGATATCGAGCATAAAATACGGGCAAAAATCCAGCAGATTCCGAATATAAAATATTTCAGCGTATTCGATTACGGGGCTACGGCTTTGTCGAGTATCCGGGGAAATGTTGATGTGATGCTCAGTAGTGACAGTTTTGAAAAGCTTCAGAGAGCTTCCGATAGACTTTTTGAAGTATTGCAAAATACCGGCGGGCTGGTGAATGTGGCCAAGACATGGGATCTTTCGAAAGATGTATATCAGCTCGAGATAGACGAAAAGATGGCCGCACTTTATGGAGTTAGTGCAGACGATATCTCCAGACAGGTCGCACTCTACCTAAAAGGGTCTCCTGCCGCATCTTTGGCTGTCAACAATGCCGTAGATATGCTTATTCGGGTCAGAGGAGCAGATAGGGAAAAGGCGCTTATGAGACTCGATACCATTCTTATCGATACACCGAAAGGGAAGGTGCCTCTTACGACTTTCAGCACGCTGGTCAAGATGAAAGAGCCCAGCCAGATCACAAGAGAGGGGCTTGAATATACGGTTGATGTATATGGGTTCAGGGAGAAAGCTTCCATATCTCATATAATGAAAAATTTCGATAAAGCGTACGAAGGAGTGGAGCTTCCCACGGGAGTCGAGTTGACTCAGACCGGTGATATAGCCCAGTTCCAGGATTCCGCAAAGCGTATGATAAAAGCGGTTGCGTTCGGAGTGGGGCTCATATTTTTCGTTCTAGTTCCTATGTTCAACTCCGTCAGAGCACCGCTTCTTATAATTTTTTCCATTCCCCTTACGCTCGTCGGAGCGAGCTGGATACTCCTTCTGATGGACTACCACACCTCTATGCCGGCCATGATGGGGTTCATACTTCTCAGCGGTATCATCGTGAACAATGCGATCCTGCTGATCGAGTTCGCACTCCTTGGAATGAAGAGAGGGCTCGATGCAAAGGAGGCGATGCTGGAGAGCATAAAGATAAGAACGAGGCCCGTTTTGATGACAGCGTTTGCCACTACTGCGGGAATGCTCCCGGTTGCCCTGGGCTGGGCGATAGGCTTGGAGCGTCTGGCGCCGCTTGGTGCGGTGGCGATAGGGGGGTTGATGGTGGGTACACTGCTTACGCTCGTCTTTATCCCGATCCTCTTCGTATGGATATACAGGAAGAAGAGTTTATAGCCCCATAAACCTCAAATACGGGCTCTACACACTCTTTACAGAGAGTAAGAGGTCGTCGCTTTTTCCGGTCCGCCCTGCGGCGGAAGAGGCGGGGAACTTTTGAGCCTCTTTGAGATTTCGTAAAGTAGTTACAATTCAACACACTGGCGAAAAAATATGTTACATAAGGTTACATATCCCCATAAATATACTATCCGTTTGATACAATATGCCTAAATCAAATTTCGATGAAGGAGAAATAATGGGTTTTATGGCCGATTATGAAAAACATGTCAAAGAGCGTGAAGCGCTCGGAGTGCCGCCGCTCCCTCTTACGGCTGAGCAGACGGCTCAGGTGATTGAGCTTTTGAAAGAGATCCCGATTGTCGAAGAGGAGAAGCTTCTCGATCTCCTCGAAAACCGTGTACCGCCGGGAGTGGATGATGCGGCCTACGTAAAAGCGGCCTTTTTGAACGACATAGTTCAGGGAAATGCCAAATCGGCTGCCATATCCCCCCTTCATGCCGTCAAGATGCTGGGCAAGATGCTGGGCGGTTTCAACGTAAAACCGCTCATAGACGCACTCGAGCACAAAGATGAGCAGATTGCCAAAGAGGCTGCCGAGCAGCTCAAGCACACGCTTCTTGTATACGACAGCTTCAACGACGTGAAAGAGCTTGCCGACAAAGGAAACAGTTTTGCGAAAGAGGTTCTGCAGAGCTGGGCCGATGCCGAGTGGTTCACGAGCCGGCCAGAACTTCCGGAAGAGATCACCGTCACTGTTTTCAAAGTTCCGGGTGAGACCAATACCGACGATCTCTCTCCGGCGAGCGAGGCCTTCACCAGAAGCGACATTCCGCTGCACGCCAACAGCATGCTCGGTGCCAAAATGGAAGATCCGATAGGAACTATTAAGAGGCTCAAAGAGAAGGGGCATCCGGTTGCATATGTGGGTGACGTCGTAGGTACAGGTTCGAGCCGAAAGTCGGGTATCAACTCCGTGCAGTGGCACCTCGGCGAGGATATTCCGGGTGTTCCGAACAAGCGTACCGGCGGAATCGTAATTGGCGGAATCATCGCTCCGATCTTCTTCAATACCGCCGAAGACTCGGGAGCGCTGCCTATAGAGGCGCCTGTGGATAAGCTCGAAACGGGAGACGTGATCACCATCAAGCCGTACGAAGGCAAAATCTACAAGAACGGAGAGGTGGTAAGTGAATTCAAGCTCAAACCGAACACTCTTCCCGACGAGTTCCGTGCAGGCGGACGTATTCCGTTGATCATCGGCCGCAACCTCACCCGGAAGGCGCGTGAGGTACTCGGTCTTGGCGAAGAGAACATCTTCGCGCGCCCCGAGCAGCCGGAGGGCAAAGAGGGTGTAGGTTACACGCTTGCGCAGAAGATGGTAGGAAAGGCGTGCGGCATGGAGGGAGTGCGCCCCGGCATGTATGTGGAGCCTGAAGTCTCTACCGTCGGAAGCCAGGATACAACGGGCCCGATGACACGTGACGAGATCAAGGAGCTTGCGGCCCTCAGCTTCGGTGCGGACCTCGTTTTGCAATCTTTCTGCCACACCGCGGCATATCCGAAGCCGTCCGACGTAAAACTGCAGCACACTCTGCCTCCGTTTTGGACGAGCCGCGGCGGCGTGATCCTGAGACCGGGAGACGGAATCATTCACAGCTGGCTCAACCGAATGGTACTTCCCGACACCGTCGGAACCGGCGGAGACAGCCATACACGATTCCCGATAGGCATCAGCTTCCCGGCAGGGTCCGGCCTCGTGGCTTTCGCGGCGGTTACCGGGACGATGCCGCTTAACATGCCCGAATCGGTACTCGTAAGGTTCAAAGGGGAGCTCCAGCCGGGCATCACGCTGCGCGACCTCGTGAACGCCATTCCCTATGCCGCTATCAAGCAGGGGCTCCTGACTGTCGAGAAGAAGGGCAAAAAGAACATATTCGCGGGACGCGTACTCGAGATAGAGGGTCTGCCGTTTCTAAAGTGCGAGCAGGCGTTCGAGCTCTCTGACGCATCTGCCGAGCGCAGCGCCGCCGCATGTACCGTCAAACTCGACAAAGAGCCGGTTATCGAATATATCAACTCCAACATCAAGCTGCTCGAAGCGATGATCGAAAACGGCTACGAAGACAAGAGAACGATCCAGCGCCGTATAGACAACATGAAGAAATGGCTCGAGGATCCACAGCTCATGGAGGCCGATGAAAATGCCGAGTATGCGGCTGTGATCGAGATCGACCTGAACGAGATAACGGAGCCGATAGTAGCCTGCCCGAACGATCCGGACGATGTGGCCACGCTGAGCGAAGTTCTTGCAGACGAGAAGAGACCAAAGAAGATCGACGAGGTATTCGTGGGGTCGTGCATGACGAATATCGGCGTCTTCCGCGCCCTCGGCGAAGTGCTTCGCGGAAAAGGTCAGGTTCCGACACGTCTTTGGGTCGTTCCTCCTACCAAGATGGACGAGAAGGAGCTTATCGAAGAGGGGTACTATGCCGTATACGGCGCCGCGGGAGCGAGAACAGAAATACCCGGCTGTTCTCTCTGTATGGGTAACCAGGCTCGTGTGCACGACAATGCCGTTGTCTTCTCTACATCTACGAGAAACTTCGACAACCGCCTTGGAAAAGGTGCACAGGTCTACCTCGGCAGCGCCGAGCTCGCCGCAGTCTGCGCGATACTCGGAAAGATACCTTCGAAAGAGGAGTATCTCGACATCGTACCGAAGGCCATCGCGGGCAAAGAGGAGGATGTATACAAATACCTCAACTTCCATGAAGTCGACAAAGAGACTCTCGACTATATGGTGGGCTAAGCGCCCGCCTCTTCGCCGGGCTTGCCCGGCTCCGCACTTTACGTTAAAATGAGCCTATGAAAAATAGCTTCCTGATACTGCTTCTGCTTGTTTCCTCTATCTTTGCCGATCGGCTCAGTTTCGACGATATCGAGACCTCCATACTCTCCAAAAAGAGCGGAGAACCCGTAGCTATCGAGCTATCACTCGTTCTTGAAGGGCGCGATATCTCCCAAAGCAGGGTGCAGCTCATGGATACGATCCAGAGTGTCGTCGGAGGCTTCTGGGCCGAGACTCTTGTAACGTCGCAGGGAAAAGAGAGCTTTAAAAAGAGCGTCGTCGCTGTTGCCGACAAAAAGTACGGTATAGAGGTCGACTATGTCTATATCCTGAATCTCAAGGTTCAAACCTGCACTCTCGAAAAGCTGAAACAGCTGCTTGAAAAGTGATGCCAATGCCAAATGAAAACGAAACACCCGCTCCTCATTCTCGCTCGACGGGTGCTTCGTTCTCTTTTTATTTGGAATTGGTATAAGAGCTTTTTTTCAATGTGGCGGCCGGAAAGAGAAAGAGGAGTCAGTAGCGTCCGTCGATGATATCGAAATCTTCCGGTATTTCACAGTTTAGTTTGGAGCGGTCGAAAGGTTCCGTATCGAGATTTTGGAAACGGAGCGTGACCCTGTTTCCCATCTCATCGAGATAGCTTACCGACTTGATCATCTTTTCGGAGTCTACCTCTATTTTGTAGTCGACGCCCCCGTATTCGGCCATGTAGGTTCCGTCGTCTACCTTTTGGGCGCTCTCCAAGATAGCCATGAGCGGTATACTCTTTTTTAGTCTGAAGAGTGTGGCCTGTTCCAGCTCCGGCTCTACTACCCACGCTTTGTGATCTTGAAGGCAGATCGTCTTTTTGAGGGGAATGAAGTACTCCCACTTCGCCTCTTCGGGCATCTTCATATAGAGCTTACCGCTGTAGTAGAGCTGCTTTTTGGTATCTTTGTTCTGAACGACCTGTGTGAAATCGGCGCTTATATACCGCGGTACCGGCAGAGATGCCTGAAGGAGTCCGGCCGTTAGGGCCGCTATTGCTAATATTCTCATGCGGGGATTTTATAGGAACCTACGTAAAAGTGTGATAAAATCTATCTCTTAAAAGCCGGGATGGTCGCCGAATCGGCGCAAAGAGGCATATCCGGCGGGGATGTTTCGCCAAACTCTCCGCAAGTTGCGCGGTTTTCGATATATGCACCTACCGGTTATATGCGACCATGACACAAAAGGTATACCCGAAATGATCAAAACAATCTTTCGCTCGATAGTCGGAACGGCCAACGACAGGGAGCTGAAAAAGTACAGCAAGCGCGTCGCGAAGATAAACGCGCTGGAGCCGAAATATGAGAAGATGAGCGATGACGAGCTTAAAAGCGCTTTTTTGGAGCTGAAAGAGAAGGTTAAAAACGAAGAGGCGACGCTCGATGACGTTCTGATAGACTCTTTCGCGATAACCAGGGAGGTCTCCAAAAGAACACTGGGGATGAGACATTTCGATGTCCAGCTGATCGGCGGTATGGTGCTGCACGACAACAGAATCGCAGAGATGAAGACGGGTGAGGGAAAGACGCTTGTCGCCACGCTCCCCGTCGTTTTGAACGCGATGGTCGGACGCGGTGTGCATGTGGTCACCGTGAACGACTACCTCGCCAAGCGTGACGCCTCCGAGATGGGAAAAATATATGAATTTCTCGGTTACAGCGTAGGGATCATAACGGCCGATGTCACCGACGACGCCGCCAGAAAAGCGCAGTATGATGCGGATGTGACGTACGGTACCAACAACGAGTTCGGGTTCGACTATCTCCGCGACAACATGAAATATTCGCTTGACGATATGGTCCAGCGCGACCACTACTACGCTATAGTGGACGAGGTCGACTCGATACTGATCGACGAAGCCAGAACGCCCCTGATAATATCGGGACCGACAAGCAGCAAACTCGAAAACTACACCAGGGCCGACAAGGTCGCGAGGCAGATGGTGAGAGACGAGGACTTCACGGTCGACGAGAAAAACAGGGTTATCCTCGTGACGGAAAAGGGTATAGAGAAGGCCGAGAAGCTCTTTGGGGTAGACAACCTCTACTCGATGGAGAATGCGATACTGTCCCACCACCTCGACCAGGCCCTCAAAGCCCACAACCTCTTTGAAAAGGATGTCGACTATGTCGTCAAAGATGGAGAGATCGTAATCGTCGACGAATTTACGGGCAGGCTTTCGGAGGGGAGACGCTTCAGCGAAGGGCTCCACCAGGCGCTCGAGGCCAAAGAGGGAGTGGAGATAAAGGAGGAGTCTCAGACACTTGCCGACATTACGTTCCAAAACTACTTCAGGATGTACGACAAGCTTGCCGGTATGACCGGAACGGCACAGACCGAAGCTACGGAGTTCGCCGAGATCTACAACCTCGATGTAATCTCCATACCTACGAACGTACCGGTTATTCGTAAGGATCAGCCCGACCTGATCTACAAAACCGAAAGGGAGAAGTTCGATGCGGTCATACGCGACATAAAAGAGCGCAACAAAAAGGGGCAGCCGGTACTTGTGGGTACGGCATCAATCGAGAAGTCCGAAGCTCTTCACGCCCTTTTGAAGAAGGAGAAGATTCCCCACAACGTTCTAAACGCGAAAAACCATGAGCATGAGGCCGAGATAATCAAAGATGCCGGCAAAAAGGGTGCCGTCACGATCGCAACGAATATGGCTGGACGCGGAGTCGACATTAAGATTGACGACGAGATACGCGCTCTCGGAGGCCTCTACATTATCGGTACGGAACGCCATGAGAGCCGCCGTATAGACAATCAGCTAAGAGGTCGCTCGGGACGGCAGGGCGACCCGGGAGAGAGCCGCTTCTATCTAAGCCTCGAAGACCATCTTCTCAGGATTTTCGGCAGCGACAGAATCAAGACTATAATGGAGCGAATGGGTGTCGAAGAGGGCGAGTATATAGAGTCGAAGATGGTGACACGCGCTGTCGAAAAGGCGCAGAAGAAGGTTGAGAATCTCCATTTTGAATCGAGAAAGCATCTTCTCGAGTACGACGATGTAGCAAACGAGCAGCGCAAAATAATCTACCGTTTCCGCCACGAGCTTCTGAATCCGGAGTTCGAGATAGGCCAGAAGATCGACAGCATAAGAGAGGAGTATCTTCAGGGGCTTCTGACGGAGTGCTCCATATATGAAGGCGCCCCGCAGGAGGATTTCGAGCTCGAGAAACTGAGACTGAAACTGATGGAGGATACCGGCGAAGAGTTTGACGAAGAGGAGCTTGCCGGACGCGACTACCGCACCCTCTACGAACTGCTCCTGAATCAGCTCAAAGAGCGCTACGAGACGAAGATGGGGGCGATAGATCCGAACCAGCGCAACGAGATAGAGCGCATCATCTATCTCCAGGTGCTCGACAACGCCTGGAGAGAGCACCTCTACCAGATGGATATCCTGAAGACGGGAATCGGGCTGCGCGGATACAACCAGAAAGATCCGCTTGTAGAGTACAAAAAAGAGAGCTACAACCTCTTTACGGAGCTTGTGGAGTCGATAAAGTTCGAAACTCTCAAGACTCTCTACATGATTCGATTCAAATCCGAAGAGGAGTTGGCGCAGGAAGAGGCGGCACTCGAGAGGATGAAGGCGCAGATGGAGGCGGCTACGGCAGAGATCGAGACCAACAAGGACGAGGAGCTGAAGCCGATTGTAAAGAGCAAGAAGCCGGCACGCAACGACCCCTGTCCATGCGGAAGCGGGAAGAAGTACAAGCACTGCTGCGGCAAGAGCGGGCCGAAACGCGGAGTACTGGCTGCAGAACAGGCATGAACAGCCGCTTTGTAAACACGATGGTGAGGCGCTATCTGCGCTTCGACCCCGAGCACCCCTTTATATTTCTTTCGGCTATTCTCGCATTTTTCGGCATAGCGATAGGTGTTACGGTCCTGATAATTGCCATGGCCATAATGAACGGAATGGAGAAGGAGTTCGAAAAGCGTCTCTTTGTCATGAACTACCCCCTCACGATCTACCCGAAAGTGAGAGGCTCCGTGGATAAAGATCTTCTCGAAACCCTCGAAGCGAAGTTTTTCGATCTGAAATTCAGCCCATATATGCAGACACAGGTTCTCATACGTAAGGGGAGTACCCTCAAAGGCGGGCTGCTCTTCGGGGTCGATCCCGAGAGGGAGAGGGAGGTCAACCCCGTCTTTGCAAAAGCCTATACCGGATCGCTCGGAAAGTATAGTGTAATCGTCGGCAAACCCCTCGCAAGGGAGTTGGGAATCGAAAAAGGAGAGAAGATCATGTTTCTCTTCTCGCGCATGGAGCCTGCGGGTCTCAGTTTCATGCCCCTCTCGAAGCGTTTCAGGGTCGAAGGGCTTTTCAGGTCCGGTCTTAACGCCTACGACGAGAGCTACTACTATACGACCTTCAGGACATTCGAAAAGATACTAAAGAGAGAGAAAGATATCTACGACGGGATACATATAGACTCCAAAAATCCCATGCACGACATAGAGCTGATACGCTCGGAGCTCCCATCCACGGTAGGGATAATGGGATGGTGGCAGCAGAACGGAAACTTCTTTGCCGCTATGCAGATGGAGAAGAGGGCGCTCTTTATTGTCCTGATGCTCATCATACTAATCGCCTCTTTGAATATCGTAAGCTCACTGCTCATGACGGTAATGAACAGGCGGAGCGAAGTGGCCCTGCTTCTTTCGCTGGGTGCGACAAAAAGAGAGATTATGCAGCTCTTTTTCAGGCTCGGGCTGATAATAGGGCTCGGCGGTATCGCAGTGGGTACGCTTCTAGGACTCGGCGGTATGGAGATTTTGGGCAGATTCGATATAGTCACACTCCCGGAAGATGTATACGGAACAAGCCGGCTGCCGCTCGATCTCGACTGGAAGGATTTTACGGGAATTATAGTCGGAGCTCTTCTCATAACCCTCTTCTCTTCGCTCTATCCAGCAAAGAAGGCGTCACAGATAGATCCGCTGAGCGTGCTTAGAAACGAGTAGTCGCGTCACGCTCATTCGAATATTTTGAAAGGGAGGGTGAGTGTACGCTCCAGTATATTGAGGGGTGCTTTTATCAGGTCTTTTGTCGCCTCGGTGGAGATTTTCGGGTCGCCAAGCTCCCCTTTGACGTTCAGTGTGACGGCCAGTGTTCCATCCTTGCCGAATATGAGGTAGCCTGCAACCGGGATCTTGTTCAGGACGTTCGTCAAACTCTCCAAAAAGTGGATCTGAAGTTTCAGTGCGATCATTCCGCTATTGAGATCTATCGACCCTTTTCCAGTAATATGAGCGCTATACCCCTCTATCACGATCTTTTTGAAAAAGATTCTTCCATCTTTGAAACGGTAGTCGAGCGCTCCCCGTTTTATCTTGAACCCCTCTTTGCTGAAACCCGGGTTTTTGAGCGTCAGTATAGCCGGTATCGTATTTAGCGTAGCCAATAGGTTGTTGTAGAAGGCGGTTTTCGCCCATAGGGAGTTGCGCATCAGTATCGTTCCGTTGAAGTCGTCCATGACCCCTTTGGCATCGAAATCGAAACTTCCCCCCTCGAGTTGATCGAGTGTCGTCAGGCCTCGGATTATTGTGTCGGAAAGATCTTTGCCGGCTATATTGAGCCTGCCATCCTCTACGATACCCCTTATCTCACCACCGTCATGTTTGGTTTCGAACTTTATGCTGAGTGGATCGGTGTAGAGCTTTACATTGTAGAAGTCGCACGGAAGTTCGATCTTTTTGTATGAGAGCCTGCTTCTGTGCCCCTCTATGTATAGCAGGTGGGGTGTAAAAGACTCCTTTCCGGCCGCTTTTTTCACACCGTCACGATAAGAGAGCACCTTTCGAGCAAGCTTGTCGACATCTATGTCGACATCTTTTATATTGAAAAATGTACGCTCCTGCTGAACTATTATAAAAAGAGTGTCGTTGATTCGGATATGGGTCTGGTTTTGTGAGCTGTCTAGCTCGATGTCGAAGGTCTCTATCGGATTGTCTGAGACCGTGAATATGTCGTTGGGGTACTGCAGTTGTGCATCCGCATGAAGCTTCGAATCGTTGTAGTTTACATGAAGCCTGCCGCCTTCGACATCTTTTAGCGGACCCGCGAAATACGGCTTCATCAGCTGAAGATTTTCTGCGTTCGCCTCTACTCCCCCTCCCTTGCGGTATTTTATATCTATCCTCAGGTCTGGTAGAGAGAACTTTATATGTCTGCTGAAATCGAGAAGAACTTCGGTCTCTTTCAAACTCCCCATATCGATCAGCTTCACTCCGTGATAACCGTAGGCGGCTCTCTTCAGCACAGGGGTAAATACTCCCTTTTTGGCAGCCAGGTCGATCGAACCGCTCAGGTTTGCGTCGAGATATGGTTCAAACGTTACCCTACAGGGAAGAATCTCTATTTTGGAACCTCTCGAAACGACATTCAGCTCTTTCACCGGCAGGGGAACTACATTGTCAAACAGAAGCTTTGCGTACTTCGATCTGTAGTGGCCGCTGTATTTCACAACTTTTCCGGTTGCGAGCCCAACGGTGAAGTCTACGACGGCATCGGTGACACCGTCTGTCTGCACAAACGGAAGGGCGATGCCGTACGCGTTGAGCAGGGCTCTTATGGATTCGTCAATTTTGCCTTTTACGACTATATGCGCGTCGAGTTCGGCCCTTCTGTTCGTGAGATTGCGTATTTTAACGTAGCTGCCGTCGAGTCTCTTTCCCTCATATTCGGGCTTGTAGAGTTTGAACGAGAGGGTGTCGTTTTGCAGTTTTACGTCGATTTGCTGAGTGGAGACCGGGGGAACGTTCGGATGGAAGTGTATCTTCGCGTCGTAGGCGGTAGCGAAGCCCTGTAGTTTAGCCGGGTCGAAATCTATCGTTCCGTCCTTTTTGAGGGAAAACCCGCCCTTCAGATAGTGTAGAACGTACCTTTTTGCGGGGGTTTTCGGATAGATCCACACTTTTATATCCTGCGGAGGGTCGATATAGTCGATAAGCGGTTTTATCGACGGACACGGCTTCGAATCGAGTTCGAAAGAGAAATACTCATCCTTGTGGCCTATTCGGAAACTCCCTTCGATGCCGAATGCATCGTATAGTCCGCTGCCGCTCCACTCCTCCTTGTTAAGGTCGTATCTAACCGTCCCGGAGAGTTCGGCAACGGGATCTTTTATCAGCAGTTTGTCGACCTTCGCTTCGAGACTCCCGGCTTTGGGGTCGAACCGGATCTCGGAGGTGAGCCGGAACCTATCGGAGTCGAAGTAAAAAACGTCGCCTCTGTAGAGAAGATGAAAGCTCCTCTCGCCGAGAGTCAGCCTTTTTATAGCCACTTCGCTAAAGTATTTGGGCAGATACTCCACAACCTTGGCTATCGTATCGAGCTCTTTTACCGTTTTTGCGGGACGGTTTCGCTTCTGTATGACTATGGAGTCGACAGATATGATCAGCTTTTTATCGAGTTTTATGTAGAATTGGTTCATTTCAAGGCCGGGCAGTGAAACTTTGGGTATCGTAAATCCCGACAGAAGCAGAGAGAAGAGAGTTATGAAGATAAGCGTCAGAGCCGCTAAAATTTTAAGCATGGTCGAATGGAGCAGTTTGGCCGTAGTAATAATCATTCTATCGCTCTGTTATTATCTCATTCAGCCGGTAAAGACCAGTCGCGTAGTCTATCTTCCGGCCGGTTCGGTGGCGACGATTATATCATACCTCGACAAAATCGGAATGGATATGAACACTCTCGATCGCTACCTTGTCAGGTTTTTCGGCTATCCCCAGAAGGGGTGGATAGACCTTGGTGCCGACAGACTGACCAAAGCGGACCTGCTATACCGTCTCACCCACGCCAAAGCGGCGATGACGGAGGTGACACTCATTCCCGGAGAGACGAGAGAGATTTTTTTTCGGGAGCTCTCGCGGCGGCTACATCTGGATAGGGAAAAACTGGATAGAGCGTACGACAAGTATGCACCGTATCCCGACGGTGTGGTCTTCCCCGATACCTATTATATACCATTGGGTATTAGCGAGGATCACCTCGTCTACTACCTGGTGAAAAAGTCGCTCGCCAGGCACGAGGAGCTCTCAAAAAAGTTTTTCGGCACATACAACCCGAAAAAATGGTTTCGATATGTAACGATAGCTTCGATAATCCAGAAGGAGGCGGCCGATGTCGATGAGATGCCGCTGGTCTCGTCGGTTATCTACAACAGGCTGAAAAAGAGGATGCTTCTTCAGATGGACGGTGCGCTTAACTACGGCAGCTACTCCCATCAGAAAGTCACCAAAAGACGGATTCTGTCGGACGATACGCGCTTCAACACATACAGATACGGCGGCCTTCCGCCATATCCTGCCGGCAGTGTCTCCCTCGATGCGCTTAAAGCGGCCATAAAGCCGGCCAAGACGGAGTATCTATACTTTGTAAAGGGAAAAAACGGAAAGCATATCTTTACGAAGAGTTACAGATCCCATTTGAGAGCCATAAAAAGTGTGAATAAATGAAACAGTAACCGCTTTATGACACTGCATACTCCCGCCATTTATTATGAACTAAAAGATTGATTGCTACTATAGACTCTACAAATCATTTAAGGAGAGAGTTATGGCATCAGCTCCAACTATAGTTTGGACGAAAATAGACGAGGCACCCGCACTGGCGACCTATTCACTGCTTCCGATAGTCAAAAAGTTTGTCGGCAAGGCGGGGGTAGACGTTCGCCTTAGCGACATTTCACTGGCCGGAAGGGTCCTGGCCGCCATGGGCAAGCAGGAGGATGAACTTGCCAAGCTTGGTGAACTGGTTCTGAAGCCGGAGGCGAATATCATCAAGCTCCCCAACATTTCAGCTTCCGTTACACAGCTCAAAGATTGTATCGCAGAGCTCCAGAGCCAGGGGTATGACATTCCCGACTACCCGGAAAATCCGCAAACGGATGAAGAGAAGGAGATTGCCGCGAAATATTCGACCTGCCTCGGCTCCGCGGTCAACCCGGTCCTTCGTGAAGGTAACTCCGACAGGCGCTCCGCACACGCGGTCAAAAAGTATGCGAAAGAGCACCCTCACAGGCTCAAGCCTTTCGCGGAAGATTCCAAGGCGCGCGTAGCTCACATGGAGGGCAGGGGCGACTTCTACGCGAACGAGAAGTCCGTAATTATCCCGAAGGCCCAGACGCTCAAGATCCAGCTAAACGACAAGGTACTCAAAGAGGTCGAGGTCGAAACAGACGAGGTGGTGGACGCAACCTTTATGTCGGTCAAGGCGCTTCGCGACTTCTACCTTAAAACGATAGAAGAGGCGAAAGAGAAAGGACTGATCTGGTCTCTGCACCTTAAGGCCACGATGATGAAGATCTCCGACCCGATCATGTTCGGCCACGCCGTCGAAATATTCTTCAAGGATGTCTTCGCAAAGTATGCGGACGAGCTCGAAAAGATCGGTTTCAATCCGAACCTCGGTCTCGGTGATCTCTATGACAAACTCAAGAAGTCGGAGAAGGGCGAAGAGATAGAGGCGGCCATAAAAGATGCCATCGTAAACTCCGATCCGGCCCTCGCCATGAGCGACAGCGACAAGCTCATCACGAACCTCGACGCATCAAACCTCATAATCATCGACGCTTCGATGCCGGTCGTAATACGCGAAGGCGGCAAGCAGTGGGATAAAGACGGCAATGCCGGTGAGACTCTCGCCGTTATACCGGACAGCACATATGCCATGTTCCACGAAGCGATGATGGAGGATTGCAAGAAGAACGGACAGTTCGACGTAGCTACGATGGGTCGTGTCTCGAACGTGGGTCTGATGGCCAAGAAAGCGGAAGAGTACGGATCTCATCCTACAACTTTCGAAGTGGCCGAAGACGGTGTTATGAAGGTGATCGACGAGAGCGGCGCCGTTCTTATGGAACACAAGGTCGAAAAGGGCGACATCTGGCGACTCGTTCGAACAAAAGACATCGCTATCCGCGACTGGGTACGCTTGGCGGTAGAGCGTGCGAGAATCGAGGGAGTTCCCGCCGTATTCTGGCTGGATGAGAAGCGCGCACACGACGCCAACCTTATAAAACTGGTAGAGAAGTATCTCAAAGACCACGACACCACAGGCCTCGATCTTCCGATCATGCCCGTAACCGAAGCGACCTACTATACCAATGAGCGCGTAAGGGCCGGCAAAGATACGATTGCGGTAACAGGCAACGTGCTTCGTGACCACCTTACCGATATGTATCCGATTCTCGAGCTTGGAACTTCGGCCAAGATGCTCTCTATAGTCCCCCTTCTTGCAGGCGGCGGACTCTTCGAGACCGGTGCCGGCGGTTCCGCCCCCAAACACGTCGAGCAGTTCGTCAAAGAGGGACACCTGCGATGGGACAGCCTCGGTGAGTTCCTGGCACTGGCCGAATCGCTGCGCATGGAGTATATGAAATCTAACAACGAAAAGATCGGTGTCATGGCCGAAACGCTCGACAAGGCGAACGAGGGCTACCTCGACAATGACAAAGCGCCGGGAAGAAAGTGCGGAGAGCCCGACAACAAAGCGTCCCACTACTGGCTCGCCCGCTACTGGGCAGAGGCTCTGAGTACGCAGACAGCAGACGAGGAGCTCAGCAAAACGTTTACGCCGATCGCCGAGGAGCTCATATCGAATGAAGAGAAGATCATCTCTGAAATGCTCGCGTCCGAGGGCAGCCCCAAAGATATCGGAGGATACTTCAAGCCTGACGATATAAAAGCCGAAAAGGCTATGCGACCCAGCGAGACTCTAAACAAGATAATCGACTCTATCGCATAGATTCTATTTTCTCCGCCTCCGGGCGGGGGAAAGATAGGTGGATAAAGCTTTTCATGAAGTTTTATTCGTTTATCTTCACGTCCCTTCTTTTACAAGAACAAGCAGTAAAGTCTCCCGAAACGGCAGGCTGAAAAACAAACATAAAGGATTGCCAATGGGAAAAGGAAAACGTGTAGGAATAGTGGGAGCCGGAAA
>JALWMA010000106.1:68906-89191 GCA_027081015.1 Campylobacterales bacterium
TTTATCTTCACGTCCCTTCTTTTACAAGAACAAGCAGTAAAGTCTCCCGAAACGGCAGGCTGAAAAACAAACATAAAGGATTGCCAATGGGAAAAGGAAAACGTGTAGGAATAGTGGGAGCCGGAAATGTAGGCTCCACTGCTGCGTTTATACTTGCCATGAACGGTGTATGCCACGAGATAGTGCTTCGTGACAACAAAATTGATATTGCCAAAGGTAAAGCACTCGATATGAGCCAGGCGGCGGCCGCTGCCAGAAGCCACACAATCGTCTCCGTAGCGGAAGAGCCAAGCCAGCTCAGCGACTGCGACGTCGTGGTCGTTACGGCGGGCAGCCCGAGGCTTCCGGGCATGAGCCGCGACGACCTGCTTTTGAAAAATGCCGAGATAACCAAAGAGGTTGTGGGAGATATAAAGAGATACTCTCCCAACGCCATTATCATAATGGTCTCCAACCCTCTCGACGCCATGACCTATGTTGCGCTTAGAGAGAGCGGTTTCGAGAAGAACAGAATCCTCGGTATGGCCGGAATCCTCGACAGCTCGCGTATGGCCTACTTTATACAGGAGAAGCTGGGTTACGGTGCAGGCCAGATAAGGGCCTCCGTCATGGGCGGGCACGGAGACGACATGGTTCCGCTTCCGCGCTACTCGACCGTTGCCGGCGTGCCCCTCAACGATCTGCTGACCGACGAAGAGATAGACGATATCGTAGAGAGAACCAAGCACGGCGGCGCCGAGATCGTAGGTTATCTCAAGACAGGCTCCGCTTACTATGCGCCGGCAAAAGCCACGACTATCATGGTCGAAGCTATTCTGAAAGATACCAAGCAGATATATCCTTGCGCGGTATATCTCGACGGTGAGTACGGATACAGCGACGTTGTCAGCGGAGTTCCGGTAAGTATCGGTGCGAACGGTGCCGAAGAGATAATAAACGTTTCACTCAATGCCTGTGAGCGCAAGATGTTCAAAAAATCTGTCGAGTCGGTACAGGCACTAATCGACACCCTAAACTCCCACGGCTTCTTTGGAGAGGGATGATGAGAGAGATCGCCTATGATGACATAGTCGAAGCTGTAAAAAACATGGTGATCCATACCGCGACGAATCTGCCGGAGGATGCACTCAAAAAGCTGAGAGAGGCGCACGAAAAAGAGAAGAGCCCGGTCGCCAAAAAGGTTCTCGAACAGCTGCTCGAGAACGCCGACATAGCCCGTGAAGAGAAGCGTCCTCTCTGCCAGGATACGGGGCTTGCCGTCTACTTTGTAAAAGTAGGACAGGATGTCAGGATTACGGGCGGCCTGCTCAAAGACGCGATAAACGAGGGGACGGAGAAGGGTTACATAGAGGGGTATCTCCGCGCATCAACATGCGACTGCTTCACCAGAGAGAACCTGAAAGAGAAGATAGGCTACAACCTGCCCGCCGTAATACATATAGATATCGTAGAGGGCGACAGGATAGAGATCGCCTATGCGGCAAAGGGCGGCGGAAGCGAGAATGTAAGCAGGGCGAGGGTGCTTGCACCCGCGCAGGGGCGCCAGGGGGTCATCGACTTCGTCAAAGATGTGATCTCCGAGGCGGGACCCAACCCGTGCCCTCCCATAATAGTGGGCGTCGGAATAGGAGGTACTTTCGAAAAGGCGGCCATATCGAGCAAATATGCCCTTTTCAGGGAGGCCGGCGAGCCAAACCCTGACCCCGATGTGGCAGAGTTCGAGAAGGAGCTCTTGTACGAACTCAACAAACTGGGCATCGGTGCCATGGGAATGGGCGGAACCCAGACAGTGCTTGCCGTCCACGTAGAGAAGAACCCGTGTCATATCGCGAGCCTGCCGGTGAGTGTCAACGTCCAGTGCCACAGCAGCAGGCACAGCCATATAACGCTGTAAGGAGCGAGAATGAGTCAAGTACACTATCTAACCACACCGCTCAGCGACGAAGATGTAGAGAATCTCAAAGCCGGTGACATAGTATACCTCTCCGGCACCATCTTTACAGCGAGGGACGCCGCACACAAGAGGCTTGTCGACCTTATCGAGAACAAGGAGGAGCTGCCGTTTCAGCTCGATGGCGCCGTTATCTACTTTGTGGGGCCGACTCCGCCCAAGCCGGGTGAACCTATAGGAAGCGCCGGGCCCACGACCAGCTACCGGATGGACAGCTACTCGCCCACGCTGATCAAGCACGGCCTGAAAGGGATGATCGGCAAGGGTAAGAGGAACCGGGAGGTAAAAGATGCCTGTCAAAAGTACAAAGCCGTATACTTCGGTGCTACCGGCGGCGCGGGCGCCCTGCTCGGAAAGCTCATCAAAGAGGCGAAAGTGATAGCATACGAGGAGCTCGGTCCCGAAGCCATCCGAATGCTTCGTGTCGAGAACTTTCCCGTAACGGTAATAAACGACGCTTACGGCAACGACCTCTACGAAGAGGGTCGAAAGCAGTACGAAGTAAAAGATTGAAATTCAAAGCAAAGGGGATTCGACAATGAATATACATGAGTATCAAGCGAAAGAGATTTTTCGTCAATACAACGTACCTGTTCCCGGCGGACAGGTGGCTTTCTCGCCGGATGAAGCCGTGGAGGCGGCACGCAGCCTCGGCGGCAAGCTGTGGGTCGTAAAGGCGCAGATACATGCCGGAGGACGCGGACTCGGCGGAGGTGTGAAGCTTGCAAAATCTCTCGACGAGGTTAGGGAGCTGGCCGACCAGATTCTCGGAATGACCCTGGTTACACACCAGACCGGCCCCGAAGGGAAAGTGGTTCACAAGGTCTACATCGAAGAGGGGGCGGATATTGCGAAAGAGTACTATCTGGGTATGCTGCTCGACCGTGCCGCAGAGATGCCTGTAATGATGGCATCTACCGAAGGGGGAATGGAGATAGAGAAGGTCGCCGAAGAGACTCCCGAAAAGATCGTCAAGGTAAACATAGATCCGGCGATAGGGTTCCAGGGCTTCCACGGACGCCAGCTTGCATTCGGTCTCGGCCTTGCCAAAGAGGAGATAGGGCCTTTCATAAAGTTCGCCAAGGCGCTGTATGATGTCTATATGGACAAAGATGCCGAGATGATCGAAATAAACCCTCTGATCAAAACAGGTGACGGCAAGTTCCTTGCTCTCGATGCCAAAATGGGGTTTGACGACAACGCACTCGGCCGCCACCCCGACATTCTCGAGATGAGGGATCTCACCGAAGAGGAGCCGACGGAAGTGGAGGCGAAAGAGCACGGCCTGAGCTATATCAAACTGGATGGAAACGTCGGGTGTATGGTCAACGGTGCGGGTCTTGCGATGGCGACAATGGATATTATCAAACATGAGGGCGGAGAGCCTGCGAACTTCCTCGACGTGGGCGGCGGAGCGAACCCCGAAACGGTAGCTAAAGGGTTCGAAATTATCCTCAAAGACCCCAACGTCAAAGCCATTTTCGTAAACATCTTCGGGGGGATCGTACGTTGCGACCGCGTAGCGAACGGAATTTTGGAAGCGACGAAAATTACCGATGTGAACGTTCCCGTTATCGTAAGGCTTGACGGTACCAATGCGACAGAAGCTGCCGAAATACTGAACAACGCCGGTATCAAAAACATCATAGCCGCCGAAGATCTGGCCGACGGCGCAAAAAAAGCGGTCGAAGCTGCGAAGTAGAGGGTAAAAAGCGCTAAATGAAAGTGAACCGCTTCGCTTTCATGGCTTTTTACGAGTTTTTGGTATGCAAAACAGCATCCAAAAAGTCAGGTTACCGATTTTTAAAAAGGAGAAGTTTTTATGAGCATTCTGGTTAATAAAGATACAAAAGTGATTGTCCAGGGATTTACCGGAAAAGAGGGTACTTTCCACGCTTCACAGTGCCTCGATTACGGAACTAAAATAGTCGGCGGCGTGACTCCCGGCAAGGGGGGGCAGGAGCACCTTGGACAGCCGGTTTTCAACACGGTGAAAGAGGCCGTCGAGACAACCGGCGCAACCGTTTCGATGATATTCGTTCCGCCGGCATTCGTCGCCGATGCTGTCATGGAGGCTGCCGATGCCGGAGTCGAGCTTGCAGTAATAATTACCGAAGGCGCACCGGTAAAAGATATGATGTACGCCAAAGCGTATGCGACAAAAAAGGGTATGAACACGATAGGGCCCAACTGCCCGGGTGTCATTACCGCGGAAGAGTGCAAAATAGGGATCATGCCAGGGTTCATCTTCAAAAAAGGCCCCGTGGGTCTTATATCGAAGTCGGGTACCCTGACATACGAAGCCTCCAACCAGGTGGTCAAAGAGGGGCTCGGCATCACTACGGCGGTCGGAATCGGCGGCGACCCGATCATCGGCCTGAGCTACAAGCAGCTGCTGCCTATGTTCGAAGCCGATCCAGAAACCGAAGCGATCGTCATGATCGGTGAGATAGGGGGAGACCTTGAGATACAGGCGGCGGAGTTCATCAAAGAGCATATAAGCAAACCCGTAGTCGCATTTATCGCCGGCCAGACCGCTCCCAAAGGGAAGCGTATGGGACATGCGGGAGCCATCATCTCCGGCGGAAGCGGTACGGCAGCCGAGAAGATGGCGGCTCTCGAAGCTGCAGGTGTCAGGGTCGTCGTTTCGCCGGCGGACATCGGAAAAGCTGTAAAAGAGGTTATGGGAAAGTAAGAGGCGATGCTGAAAGGTTACGATGTTGCCAACATTAGATGCGAAGGGTGTGCCAACACGATAAAAAAGGCGCTCTCTGAGCATTTTGGTAACAGCGTGGAAGTCGATTTGAGTGTGATGCCACGAAAGGTAACAGTAGAGATAAAGGGCGACGGCGATGAGGAGCTTTTTATTTCGACCTTAAGAAAGCTGGGTTATCCTCTAATCGATGACGAGATTTCAAGCATCGAAGGTGCGGTGATGAAGGGTAAAAGTTTCGTCTCCTGCGCCGTAGGAAAATTCAACCCAAAGAAGGAGAAGCAATGAGTCTGATGAAAGCGCCGGAAAACACTCCGGTATGGACCGACGAGAGTCGCTGCAAAGCGTGCGATATATGTGTATCTGTCTGCCCCGCGGGCGTACTGGCTATGCGATACGAGCCCCATTCCGTTCTTGGAGCCATGATTACGGTAGAGGCGCCGGAGCTCTGCATAGGTTGCAACGACTGCGAGCTTACATGTCCCGATTTCGCTATTTTCGTAGCGGACAGAAAAGAGTACAAATTCGCCAAGTTGACCGATGCGGCAAAAGAGCGGGCGGAAGCGATTAAACGCAACAAATATATGACGCTGAGCGCATAAGGAGTAAGAATGGCAAGAGAAGTAATTTCCAGCGGTAACGATTTGGCGGCTATGGCGGCTGTCGACTCAGGATGTATGTTTTTCGGAGGATACCCGATTACACCTTCGAGTGAAGTAATGCATACGATCTCCGATCTTCTGCCCAAAGTCGGCGGTGCATGTATCCAGATGGAGGATGAGATCGGCGGTATATGCGCGGCGATCGGAGCCTCAATGAGCGGCGTGCGCGCCATGACGGCGACATCAGGTCCCGGAATGTCTCTGAAAGCGGAGAACCTCGGCCTTGCCCAGATGGCCGAAGTACCGCTTGTCGTAGTGGACGTTATGCGCGGAGGCCCCTCGACAGGTCTGCCTACCCGTGTTTCACAGGGGGACGTAGCCCAGGCGAAAAACCCTTCGCACGGTGACTACAAATCCATTACGGTATGCGCCGGCAACCTCGAAGAGTGCTATACGGAGACTGTAAGGGCGTTCAACCTCGCAGACCGCTTCATGCAGCCTGTTATCGTTCTGCTCGACGAGACCATAGGCCACATGCACGGCAAAGCGATACTCCCCGACGTAGAAGAGGTGAAGGCGGGAATAAAGCCGAGAAAGACTTTCGACGGTCCAGCGGAAGAGTATAGACCGTACGGTGTGGCGCAGGACGAGCCGGCAGTATTGAATCCGATGTTCAAAGGTTACCGCTACCACTTTACCGGTCTGCACCACGATGCGATGGGCTTCCCGACCGAAGAGATAGAGACGTGCCGCAAGCTTATCGACCGACTCTTCAGAAAAGTGGACGAGCATAGAGACGAGCTCGAATATAACGAAGAGTATATGCTTGATGATGCCGACATACTCCTTGTAGGCTACGGCTCCGCATCACTCGCTATCAAAGAGGCGATCCACCGACTGCGCGAAGAGGGCATAAAGGCCGGTATGTTCCGACCCATCACCATCTGGCCGAGTCCTGAAGAGAGACTCTACGAGCTCGGTCAGAAATTCGACAAGATCCTTTCAGTCGAGCTGAACCAGGGACAGTACCTCGAAGAGATCCAGCGTGCAATGGGCCGCAAGGATATCCAGAAGTTGACCAAAACGAACGGACGACCGTTCTCGCCGCAGGACATTATCGATAAAGTTAAGGAGGTATTCTGATATGGCATTTAATTACGACAACTATTTGAGAATGGAAAAGATGCCCACACTGTGGTGTTGGGGATGTGGCGACGGCGTCATTTTGAAGTCTTTCATCAGGGCCATAGACAAGCTCGGCATCAGCAAAGACGATGTCTGCGTAGTTTCAGGTATCGGGTGCTCGGGACGTTTCAGCTCCTACGTCGATTTCAACACCGTCCATACCACGCATGGACGTACAGTGGCTTACGCTACCGGCATCAAGCTTGCCAATCCTGACAAGCACGTTATCTGTGTAGCCGGTGACGGTGACGCACTGGCGATCGGAGGAAACCACACGATTCACGGCTGCAGGCGTAATATCGATATAACTCTGATCGTCATAAACAACTTCATCTACGGTCTGACAAACTCTCAGACCTCTCCGACCACACCCCGCGGATACTGGTCCGTTACGATGAAACAGGGTAACATCGATCCTACGTTCGACGGATGTAAACTGGCCGAAGCATCGGGAGCATCCTTTGTAGCAAGAGAGAAGGTTACCGAGCCGAAGAAGATGGAGAAGGTGATCTCGGCGGCACTACAGCATAGAGGTTTCGCTTACGTCGAGCTCCTCTCCAACTGTCATATCAACCTCGGACGTAAAAACAAGATGGCCTCCGCAATCGAAAACCTCGACTGGATCGACGAGATAACCGTCTCCAAGAAGAAGTACGACGCGATGAGCGAAGAGGAGAGAATGAACCTTCTGCCTACCGGTATCCTCAAGCACGATAAAGAGGCGGAAGAGTACTGCGACATGTACGAAGCTCTCAAAGAGGTCTACCAGGGTAAGCGCGAGAAGATCACGCCGGCCGATTTCAAAAAAGTGATATAAGGGGTTGTTTATGAGCAGAATAGTAATGCGCTTTACCGGTGTAGGCGGACAGGGTGTCCTCCTCGCCGGTGAGATTTTTGCCGCGGCAAAAATCAAGATGGGTGGATACGGTGTCAAGACCGCAACCTATACATCACAGGTCCGGGGCGGGCCTACCGTCGTCGATATCCAACTCGACGACAAAGAGATCTACTATCCGTACGCGATTGACGGACAGATCGACTTCATGCTCTCCGTTGCCGACAAGAGTTACCAGCTCTTCAAGGACGGTGTCGCTGAGGGCGGAATCATCGTTATAGACCCGAACCTCGTCTATCCTACCGATGAGGATAGAAAAAAGTGGAGAATAGTCGAAATACCGATCATTACAATCGCGAAAGAGGAGGTCGGAAACGTCATTACACAGAGTGTCGTAGCCCTCGCAATCGCGAACACCTTCATGAATGCTATTCCCGAAGATGTTCTTATAGAGACGATGCTCAGCAAAGTTCCGAAAAAGGTTCATGAAGCGAACCTCAAGGCGTATGAGCTCGGTAAAAAGTATGCTCTTGAAGCAATGAAAAAACAGGGCATAGAGCCGAGAAAGAACGACTGATCCACACATACCGCGCCCGGCTTTTCGGGTGCGCTCAATCTACTCTTCCTTTTTTCCTTAAAATTTGCTAAAATAATACGAAGGTACGGCGGATGCTTGCATGGATCACTCCATGAGGAAAGTCCGGGCTGCAGTGAAGCAGGGTTCCGTCTAACGGACGGCCACCGCAAGGTGAGGGACAGTGCAACAGAGAGCAGACCGCCCGCCCTGTTTTTCATCTTACTGAAAACAGGTGCGGGTAAGGGTGAAACGGTGGGGTAAGAGCCCACCAGCGCCTTGAGCAATCTCGGCGGCTATGTAAACCCAACCCGCAGCAAGAAGGGAATGGTAAAAGCTTCACATTTTAGCCCTTCGCTTGAGCGTCATGGCGACATGGCGAGTAGATAAATAAGCATCCTCGACATAACCCGGCTTACAGCCGTACCTTTAAAACATATTTCTACCCAATTACAACCAGTCAAGAGTGCTCCAAAAATCAAAAGTGTTACTTTTCTACCACCTTCGCTCCATTTGATCGACCATACAATTTCTTTATAATAAGTTGAACCTCGAATTTTGTAAAATCTATATACAAAATCAAATTTTTTGAAAGGGGTAACGATGAAAAAGATAACTTCATTGTTCTTGGGTGCTGCGACTGCATCCGTATTGATGGCCGGAGGTCATGGAGTTCATTGGGGGTACACAGGTCATGAGGGACCTGAGCACTGGGGAGATCTCTCAGACAAGTACATCATGTGTAAACTTGGAAAGAACCAGTCTCCGATCGATATTAGAACCGCTTCCGCTTTCGAGGCCGATCTGCCGGCAATCGCGATAGATTACAAATCTGCTTCCAAAGAGGAACTCAACAACGGACATACAGTACAGGTCAATATCGTACCGGGCAGCAGCATAACCGTCGACGGAATCAAATTTGAGCTCAAGCAGTTCCACTTCCACACTCCCAGTGAGAACACAATAGACGGAAAGTATTTCCCTCTCGAAGCGCACTTCGTACATGCGGATGCGAACGGAAACCTTGCGGTCATAGGTGTTATGTTCGAGTACGGCAAGGAGAATCCTGTCATAAAAAGCATCTGGGATAGAATGCCCGAACATGCAAACGATGTTGAGAAGATAACTCTCTCTGCCGAAGAGGTTAAAAATCTGCTCCCTGCCGACAAAGATTACTACAGATTCAACGGCTCTCTTACCACGCCTCCCTGTTCAGAGGGCGTAAGATGGTTTGTAATGAAGCAGCCTGTGACAATCAGCAAAGCGCAGGTGAAGAAGTTTGCGGAGGTTATGCACCACGACAACAACCGCCCCGTTCAGCCTGTCAACGCCAGGATCATTCTAAAGTAAAACGGCTTTGATCTTTGATAGTCCGAAGCGCATCGACGCGTTTCGGACGTATCCCCATCTACTTTTCAAGCTTCGTTAATTTCACCCTTCGAGCGTCAGGTTATATATAAGCCCTCTGTTTCCGAATTACGAAACCTACTACAGGATCTTTGAAGTTTATAGCGTTCATATCTTCACCCACTCCCCGTTTCGCTATCGCTATAGAGCCGTCCACCCCGACTCTCCAGCCGCCGCTTTTTCTAAAGTCGTCAAGAGTTTTTTGCGTCAGGAATACGACTATTACAGACCAATTCTGCACTCCGAATCTGGAAAGACCAGTTTGTGTAAAAAGAGAGTCCCTATCGCCTCTTTGTCGAACTGTTTTATCGTCTTTTTGTTCTCGATGTCGAGTACCTCTTTCGTCTCGGCTCGCAGGGGAAGTGTTGTGATTCAAAGATCAACCCGATAAGAGTAGCCAGACGCTTAATCTGTATATATATTATCGATAAAGATATCGCCGTGGTCCAAAGCGCAATCTTATGAGAGTAATTGTACAATAGCCCTATTTCAAAGCGGGTGGAGAGAGATGGGAAGATTCATTTTTGGTGTGCTGTTCGTACCGATTCTGGCTTTTGCCAGGATACACTATGCGAAGCTCGAACCTGTAGAGACATACTCTGTCAAATCCGCCGTAAGCGGAAAGGTGCTCTTTGCCGACGACTCCAAAGAGGGGCAGGTGGGCGGATCGGACCCGGTTGTCAAGATCGACGATGCCGTAGACAGGGAGCAGAGAAGAGCGCTGCGTGTAGCGCTCGACGTTCTCAAAGAGACTCTTGCGCTCACGGAAGATATGATAAAGAACCAAAAGGGGGTCTACAAGCGAGACAGGGACTATTATGAGCGCATAAAGGGCCTAAAGACAAAGTCCAAAACTGAAAAGGATCGTGTTTTCGCCGCTATGTCGGCATCGAAAAACCAGCTTCTGAGCCTGAAGGAGAAGAGGGCGACGCTCAGAAGGCAGATCGCCGAGACGGAGTATCAGATAGCCCAGCTCGACGACCGGATCGAAAAGAAGTCGATAAGCGCTAAAGGTCTCTACATATACAAAGTTGCCGTCCGTGCGGACGACTATGTAAACCCGGGGGTTCTACTGCTCACGGCTATGGATACCGGAAAAGGAAGGCTTACGCTCTATCTGGATGCCGACGAGGCGGAGAACCTCGACTCCAAAACGATATACCTCGACGGCAAACCGACGGATTTGAAGTTTTCCAAGGTGCTCAAAGTGGCCGATCCCGTCCATATATCCTCATACAGGGCGGAAATAGTGGTCGACAGACCGGAAGGTCTCTTCTCTAAACTTGTAAAGGTGGAGATAAAATGAGAGTAACTGCATGCCCGCTCGACTGTTACGACGCATGTGCGGTCGTGGTAGATCCTATCAGTCTCAAGATGACGGGGCTCGAGAATCACCCCTTTACTCGGGGTGCACTCTGTGCCCATCTTAACAGACACTACAAAGAGGCCGAGCGTATCAAAAAGCCAAGAGTCGACGGCAGGGAAGTTACGATGGAGGAGGCTCTCAAAGCCGCGGCGGATGCCATAAAGAGCGCAGGAGAGGATTTTCTGCTATACAGGGGGAGCGGAAACGTAGGCTTCATGCAGGCGGTCACCGAACATTTCGCCGCCGCTTGCGGCGGATGGACCACCGAAGGATCTCTGTGCGACGGTTCTGGCCAGGCCGGTGTCGAAGCGGGGCGCGGCACCTCTTTGGCCCTTCCTCCCGATGCGATAGAGCAGGCGGACGCCATTGTGGTATGGGGGCGCAACGTAACGGTCACCAACCCCCATATGGCGAGACTGCTCAAAGAGAAGACCCTCATAGTCATCGACCCGGTAAAGACCAAAATAGCCAAAGAGGCCGATCTTTTCCTCCAGATACGCCCCAGAAGCGACTTTTACCTGGCGGTGCTGCTTGCGCGCTTCATGTTCATGGAGGATATGGAAGACAAAGCCTTCATGGACGAGAGGTGTGAAGATCCGGAGTGGTACTACGACTTTCTCAGAACCTTCAGGATAAAGGTCTCTCTCGCCAAATGCGACATAGAGCTCGACGACCTCGGTGACCTTCTCTACCAGATGCAGAACAAAAAGACCGTTTTTCTGGTAGGTACGGGGGTGCAGAAGTACTCCATAGGTGACCAGGTGCTGCAGGCGATAGACGGACTCGCCGCGGTACTCGGATTTTTCGGAAAGCCCGGCTGCGGGGTGAGCTTTCTTTCAGATTCGCTTGCCGGCTTTCGCATACCCTTCAACTTCTCAAAAAAGAGGTGCGCCAAGCCGGTAGCTCCTTTCGGGCGCTTCAAAACGGTGCTGGTGCAGGGGGCCAACCCGCTTGCGCAGATGCCCGGCCTTGCAAAAGTGGAAGAGGAGATGCGGAAGGTCGAAAATCTTATCTACTTCGGCCTCTACGAAAACGAAACGAGCGAAAAAGCTAAAATCGTCATACCGGCAAAAGATTTCCTGGAGAAAGAGGATATACGGTTTAGCTACGGCCACCCCTATGTGCAGCCGATGCCCAAGATAAAAGATGCCGAGTTCGGTATTAGCGAGTATGAGTTTACGAAGTACCTCTTCGAAGCGCTCGGTCTCGATGGGCTCAAAGAGGAGCGCTACTACATTCAGTATATGCTCGATCAGTGCATAAGCGAGGGGGATATCCTCAAATCTCCGGCATACACAGAGTTCCCCTACGCCGAAGAGTTCGACACCGACAGCGGCAACTACGAGTTTCTGGAGGAGTTTGAGGATGATTTCGACGACGAAGAGGAGGGTCTGTGGCTGCTGACGCCCAAAAGCCCCCACTCCCTAAACAGCCAGTTCAGGCGCGAAAAGTTCGTTATGATCCACCCGTCGCACGGTTTTGCGGATGGCGAGAGTCTCCGCATATATTCCGAACATGGAGAGGTAACGCTGCCCGTAAAGGTGAGCGACTATGTACGCGACGACTGCGTGCTGATATATGCGGGAACTCCCGGCGTAAACTACCTCACCCCGCCGATGAAAAGCCTGATGGGCAAGAGTGCCTGCTATCAGGAGGTCAAAGTAAAAGTGGAAAGGATATAGATGAGACTTGAGGATATCGACAAGAGCTATGTGCTGCAGACCTATGCCAGGAACTATGTAAATTTCGTAAAAGGTCAAAACTCGATACTCTACGACGACAACGGGAAAGATTATGTAGATTTCGGCAGCGGTATAGCGGTCTGCAGCGTGGGCCACGCGAACCCGAGGCTCGCAAGGGCGATATGCGAGCAGGCCGAAAAGCTGATACACGTCTCGAACCTCTATCTGATAGAGCCGCAGGCCCTTCTGGCCAAACGTCTTGCCGAACTGAGCGGCTACGATGTGCGAACCTTTTTCGCGAACAGCGGTGCGGAGGCCAACGAGGGTGCGATAAAGATGGCCAGAAAATACGGCGAAGTGGAAGGAGAGGTGAAACGCTACAAGATAATCACCCTCGAACACTCTTTCCACGGGCGTACCATCACCGCTCTTAAAGCGACGGGCCAGGAGTCTATGCACAACTACTTCGGCCCCTTCCCCGACGGTTTCGTCTACGCCAGGGATATACCCCATGTCTACGAGCTGATAGACGACCATACGGTTGCCGTCATGATCGAGCTGGTACAGGGGGAGGGGGGCGTTCAGCCTATGGATAAAGATGAGGTGCATAGGCTGGCCGAAGAGCTCAAAAAGCGCGATGTGCTGCTAATAGTCGACGAGGTGCAGACAGGCATCTACCGCACGGGCGAAGTGCTCGCAAGCAACCTTTACGAGATAACGCCCGATATCGTAACATTGGCCAAAGGGCTCGGCGGCGGCGTACCGATAGGCGCCGTCATGACGACCCATAAGGAGATACTCAAAACCGGAGAGCACGGCAGTACATTCGGCGGAAATCTGCTCTCTACAAGAGCCGCGCTGGAGGTGCTCGATATTCTGGAGGAGTATAAAGAGAGCGGCGGCCTCGACCATATGCTGCTGCTTTTCGAAGAGCGGCTCAAAGATATCTGCTCGCGCCACAAAAGGCTGTTTGAAAAGGAGGTGGGCATAGGTTTCATGAGAGGCCTTCGCGTCAAAGAGGGGCGCGACGCTTCGGAAGTGATCAAGGCGGCCTTCGAAGAGGGTGTAGTAGTGCTGAAAGCGGGTAAAAATACGGTCCGTTTTCTGCCCCCGCTCACTCTGACCAAAGAGGAGATGGAACTTGGCTTCGAACGGTTTGAACGTGCGCTTACTCGTCTGTAGCCTGCTTGCCGCTTCGGCGCTTCATGCAGGCGGCGGGCCCGAGTCTCTGCTATCTGCGCTGAAGCAGAAGTCGTTCGATCTTCAGCACGAGAAGAACAGTGCCGACAGCGGCCAGCTCGAGTTCAGCTGGATAAACCCGGTCACGATAAGTTACGACTACTCCAACTCGAACCAGTTCGACCGTACCCAGATAAACCGTTCACTTTCGGTGAGGGTCGACCAGCCCATTTTCAAAAGCGGCGGTATCTGGTATGCCGTAAAGTATGCCAAAGCCTCCCGAAAAGTGGGCGACATAGGCATAGAGGCACAGCGAAGGGCCATGATAAAGCAGGCGGTCGCATCTTTGTTCAACATAAGAAAGAGCCTGCTGCAGATAAAAAAGCAGAAGCTTCTGATAGAGAACGACAGGATAGACATAGAGAGAAAAAAGGAGCAGTATCTAAGCGGCGATCTCGACAGCAGTTTTCTCGACCAGGCCATACTGCAGAAAAACCGCGATACGATGGCACTCTTTTCGCTCGAAGAGAGCCTTGCGCAGCTTCGCAGAAGTTTTGCGGACCTTAGCGATCTGGATCCCGACAAGGTGAAGCTTCCGCACTTTTTGCTGGTGGATAGGGAGAGATTCCTAAAAGAGAATATAGACCTTGCGCTCCATAAAGAGCAGATAGCGCAGAAAGGGTATTTCAACATCATGACATGGACGAGATACATGCCAACGCTATCTCTGCAGGGTTCGTGGATAAAACCGTACAAAAACGGCTCCATCTACCTTAGCGCCTACCCGAACGCCACCAAGTCGTACTATGTGTACGGCTTCAGGATCTCCATGCCGATAGAGATAACGTCGTACCACACCATCGAATCGACAAGGGCCGACTATCTGCGTGCCAAAGTGGAGCTCAACGACAGGAAGATCGAAGCCGAAAACCTCTACACCTCGGTTCTGGAGCGGCTTGAAGTGATAGACAAAAAGGTCGAGCTCGCCAAAGAGGATGAAGCTCTCTATGCAAGCCTCGTAGAGAGTACGAAGCAGAAGGTCGAAGCTGGAGAGATGACCGTGTTCGACCTTCAGACGATGGAGAACTCGAGAGCCATACGAATACTTGACAGAAAAATTTACGAGATCGAGAGGCAGCTGGTCCTGCTCGATCTCTACGAGAAGATCTATGACGGTTCCGTTTAGCGAATATATGAACGAGTGGCTCTACGGCCCCGACGGCTACTACGCCTCTTTCAAAGCCATCGGAAAAGAGGGCGACTTCTATACCGCGGTGAGCACCAGCCGCTTTTTCGGGGCTACGATAGCACACTACCTGATATCCCTGATAAGGGAGGAGAAGCTCTCTCCTTCGTGCAGCGTGGTGGAGATAGGCGCGCACCAGGGGTACCTGCTGGGCGACATGATAGAGTGGATCGCGCAGGAGGCGCCCGAGCTTCTCGAAACTCTGAGCTTTGCGATAGTCGAGAGGCAGCCGCAGCTTCAGCGGGTCCAAAAAGAGTATTTCAAAGAGCGTTTCGGCGGGGATGTAGAGCTCGTTCACTATGCCGATCCGCGTCAGGTAGGCAAAAAAGAGGCTTTTTTCGTTGCCAACGAGATATTCGATTCGTTTGCGTGCGACCTCATATACAACGGCAAAACGGCCGTCGTGGATATGCAGGAGTCGAAGCATGGCGTACGGTTCGATGCGCATGATGAGCAGGCGCTTCGTATCGCCGAAAAGTACGGCCAGACGAAGGGGGAGGTCGCACGCGGCTACGAAGCGTTCGCCGCATCTTTGTACGAAGCGGCGGAAAAGGCGGTTTTCGTAACCTTCGACTACGGAGACCTGGAAGTAAGAAACGACTTTTCTATACGCATTTACAGAGGGCACGAAGTCTTTCCGCTCTTTGAAGATGGGGTGGATCTAAGATCGCTGTTTGGAAAGAGCGACATAACATACGACGTCAACTTCTCCCACCTCATAGACGCTTTCAAAGATGCGGGGTTTACACATTACGCCTACAAGACTCAGCTTCGCGCGCTGACGGAGTACGGCCTGCCCCATCTTTTGCAGAAGCTGGCCGAACTCGGGAACCAGAAGCTCTACATCAGGGAGGTCAACAAGGTCAAAACCTTAATCGACCCTACAATTATGGGGGAGCGTTTCAAACTTGTTGAATTCCATAAGAATATCGGATAAAATAGAGGCATGAAGAGAATAACTTTTATCACTGCACTATTTTTTTCGGTATGCCTTATTGCCGACTCTTCGAACGGATGGAGGCCGCTGCACGAAGCCGTCTACTCCGGTGACATGCAGAAGATGAAGAGCCTCCTCTCCAAAAAAGGGTGCGACATAGACGTGCAGTCGAAGGCCGGTATCTCACCGCTGCATATAGCCGTGAAGGTGCGGAACCTCGAGATGGTTAACTACCTGCTCGAGCACGGCGCAGATGTGGATATTCAGGATGGAAACGGATATACTCCGCTGCACTATGCCGTATCGCAGCATAGAATCAAGATAGTCCGTTCGCTTGTAGCGCACGAAGCGGATGTGAATTTGCAAAACGAAGCAGGCATCACGCCTCTTCAACAGGCGGCATACAGCAACGATTTCGCCATAGTCGATTTTCTGCTCAGAAACGGCGCCGATACGGAGCATCTGAGTCAAAACGGCGTAAATGCGTGCGAGCTGGCCTATCTGCGCGGCAACTTCGCGATGGCCGAACACCTCAAACCGTTTACGCGCGGAGAGTGCGGAAAGTACGGGGACGAACTGAAAAAGAGGGGGAACGAGAGATGAAAGTTACGGTAAACGGTGAAACAAAAGAGTTCGAAAGCGGGATGAGCCTTCAGGATATAATAGAGAAGCTTGGAATCGAGGAGAAGGTGATGGCCGCCGCCGTCAATATGGAGGTGGTAAAAAAGCGGGAGTGGCAGAGATTCTCTCCGAAAGATGGAGACAAAATAGAGCTGCTACACTTCGTCGGAGGGGGATGACTCTATAGCCGCCACCGCTATGGCGAAGCCTCCGTCGTGAGCGATGGATAGAGAGGTCGACTTTACGCCAAACCTCTCCGCCACCCTTTTTGAGAGGCTGAAAGAGGGGGAGCCCTTTTTGCTTTTTGAGAGTGTGATATCTCTGAAAGAGACCTCTTCACCTATGCCGGTGCCGAGCGCTTTCGAGACCGCCTCTTTGGCCGCCCAGAATCCGGCGGCGGTCTGGGGCGACTTCACAAGAGAAGCCTCCTCTTCGCTCAAGTATCTGAGAAGAAACCTCTTGCCGTGCTTTCGGATGGACTTTTCGATCCTCTCGACCACTACGATATCCACCCCGATCATTGAATGACGAATTCCGTAAAGTAGATATGGCGTATCTCCCCGTCTTCGAGATACCTGTTTATCTGTGCGATTATCTCATCTTTCAATTTCGCCTTTCCTTTTGCGGTGGTTATCTCTTCTACCGTTTTTGACGAGAGGATAGATATGACTATATCTCTTATGAGCGCAGTTTTCTTGTCGAGTTCGGGTGTCAGCTCTTCGCTATCCTCTTCGAGGTTCATCTTTACCACAAGATAGCGGCGCCCGTTTTCGCTCATGAGGTTGACCGTAAACTTGTCGAGCGGATACATGGGCCCCACGGTCATATCGTCGCTTCTGCTTCGCCTCTTTTTCTTCTCTACCTTCTCCTGTGTCACCTGTGTGCCGTCGCCGCCGTCATCCCCGGAGAGCATGAGGTATGCGACGATACCGCCGATGGCCAGCACCAGCACAAGCAGAACGACCACGATAATGAGGACGATGTTGCTTCCGCCCCCTTTTTTGCTCTCTTTTTCGGTGCCGTTCTCCTGGCTCTCTTCTTTCTCTTCTTCAGCCATCTCTTCTCCTAAAGATATTTTGTCCCGTCGCGAAAGTACCCTTCGGGCTTCTTATACGGAATCTTTTATCTTATATCGACCTATGGAGATAGTAGGTTTAGCCGCTATTATACCAAAGAGAAAATGTTCATTCAGCGCAAACACTCCATTTTTTCGATAAAATGCAGTTAAAAAAGAGCTGGAATGATGTGGATAGAGACCTTCTTTGCATGGATCGGCAGACCGTTTGTGCACCTGTACGAAATGATGAGCGGATTCGGCCGCTTTATCGAGTTTCAGCTCTCTTTGGTTCCGCTCTTTTTCAAGCCCCCATATAGGGTAAAAGAGTTTTTTCAGCAGATGGAGATCATAGGCATCGGTACTCTCGGAGTGATTTTGCTGACGGCTCTTTTTACCGGTATGGTCGAGGCGATTCAGCTCTATCACGGTTTCCACCGCTTCGGCGCCGAGAACTTCATGGGATACACCATTTTCGTCTCTATCTCCAGAGAGCTCGGCCCCGTATTCGCCGCCCTCATGCTCACATCGCGCGCCATCAGCGCCATGGCCGCAGAGCTCGGCACTATGCGTGTAACCGAACAGATAGACGCCATAGAGACGCTCGCCGTCGACTCGAAAAAGTATCTCGTGATTCCCCGTATTCTGGCCACGACGCTATCGCTGCCGCTGCTTGTGATCACTTTCGACTTCATAGGCAACGTCAGTGCATACATCATATCCACACAGGCGCTCGGAGTAAACCCGGTAGCCTATAAAAACACCATACAGCAGTACCTGGAGTTTGCAGACATAGGCACAGGTGTCTTGAAGGCATTCGTGTTCGGATTTCTGGTCAGCTCCATCGGAAGCTATCTGGGCTATATTGCAAGAGGGGGTGCGAGGGGTGTCGGTATCGCCACGACGTCGGCCGTAGTCTACTCCGCCGTTACGATTTTCGCGGCAAACTACCTTCTGTCGTCACTCTTTCTCTTCCTCGACTGGTAAGAGGCTGAAGTTTAAGAACAGCGGTCGATTCCGAGCTTTTTGATCAGCGCGTCGAAGAAGGGTCCCGACTCTTTGTCGTAATCGTCGTGAAACTCTATGCAGACAATGCCGCTTTCGTCGCTCTCTTTCGTATCGCTCACTTCGACACTGCACTCTTTCCTGTAGCTCAGCTCTTTCAGTGTATTGAAAATCTTTCTCTTCTGATTTTCGGACCTGTAGAGCAGTTCGAGCTTTGCGTAGCGCTCTTCTCTTGAGTAAATCGCGGTAATGGAGTCTAAAATATCGGGCATCTGAAGCTTTCTTTTTGTAAAATGTTGGCGTGATTATAGCAAAAGGAGACCGATGAGCACACTTTTCGAGCCCAAATCGCACTTCAATCTGGCAAATCTCTTTACGATGGTAAACATCACCTGCGGCCTGGCCGCGACCTACCTGATAACGCAAAACAACTTCTTTTTCGCCGTCATACTCGCATGGATTGGCGGTGCCTTCGACATCTTCGATGGAAAGATAGCCAGAAAGTTCAAGCTCTCCAACGAGTTCGGCATACAGCTCGACTCGTTCGCAGACTTCCTTTCGTTCGTGCTCGTACCGGTTTTTTTGATATTTCAGGCGGTCTACACAAACCTAGAAGGCTTCTGGTTATACACTGCCGCGGTGGTCAGCGTCTACTACGTCATAAGCGGCCTCAGACGCCTCATACAGTTCAATATAAACGCCGAAGCCGGAGAAGTAGGAAAGTTCTTCGTAGGAGTCCCCACACCTCTTGGAGCCATACTTCTATGGTTCGTATATCTGGGCTACACATACCAGCTGCTGCCGGCGCAGCTTGTCGTGCTTTTTATGGTTATAATCGGGTGGCTGCTCAACTCCAGAGTGAAAGTGCCGCACCCGTGATTTTAGTGAATAGTGAAAAACTAAAAACTAAAAACGAAAAGTTTAGGTGAGCCGCTTACGCGGGCATGATTGGTGGCATTGGCAATACCTTGAACTTTTTGTAGAACCTTTTGCCTATCACCCAAAACCCAATACCCAAAACCCAGTACCCAAAACCTCCAAAATCAATACACCTCTTTTCTGTGCGCGACTCTGATTATGGTAATAACAAGTAGATTGTTCTCTTTTAAATAGACTATCCGGTAATCCCCGGCCCTTTTTCTGAATTTTCCTTTGTGCTTTCCATGCAACGGTTTGTCGTTGTTGAATATGCCGTTTTGAAGATCCAAAATTTTAGAAGCAACGAGCTTTTGCGCACTCTTTTCGAGCTTTAGAAACTCTTTTTCAGCCTCCTTCTCGAAAGCTACTTTATACATCTATTCCGGCTTTTTTAAAGACTTCCTCAAGAGGCACGACTGCCGTTTTCCCGGCTTTTATATCGTCTATGCGTTTATCTGCGATCATCTCGTCCAGAGTATCGAAATATGCACTTACGGCTTTTTCTATGAGGTACGTCCTCGTTCTATCAAGCTCTTTGGCATATGCGTCAAGCTCATTCAACAACGACTCGTCCATTCTTATGTTGATCGCTTTTTTCATAATGTGTATCCTTGTATATATATGTAGATACATTTTATACTATATCGATTTTGGAAGTCAAGGGGACGATTGCCGGTGAAAAGTGAACAGTGAAAAACGAAAAGTTTAGGTGAGCCGTGTTACGCGGAGATGATTGGTGGCATTAGCATTATCCGTAACCTCTTACCTTATCACCAAAACCAAAAACCCAGTACCCAAAACCTAACACCTAAAAACTTTAAAACCATTGGCATCACCTGGAACTTTTTATACTAAGATTCAAAATCCAGAATCAGAGAGACATGTGCCTCTACTTCTATCATCTCACTCTCTCTCAAAGATGCGATCTTTTCCGGCACTATGCGCCTTGAATCGATGGCACGTATCTGATCGCATAGCAGGTCCGAATCGCTTTTTAGTTTTGCGCGTTT
>JALWMA010000107.1:0-3899 GCA_027081015.1 Campylobacterales bacterium
GTGAAGGCCATCTTAGGATCATCTTTTTCGGCAAGCAGAAACTGGGGAAAGTTGAAAAGAAGCTCCCTCGTTCCGAATGTCGGAATTATCTGCGAATCGTCCAGCTCTATATGAAAGCGCCTCTTTACAAATCCGCGCATCGCCTCCCTGAGCTCCGGCTCCCCGGAGGTTTTGGGGTACTTTTTCAGAAGCGGTGCGCTTGTGCAGAGCGCTTCGGTTATGAACTCGGGCGTTTCGAACTGCGGCTCGCCTATCGTCAGGGTTATCGGGTCGTACTCTTTCGCCGGTGTTATATCTTCAAGAAGCATGGCCAGCTTCTCGAACGGATAGGTCTCAAACTGCAAGGATCATCCCTTTTTTGATACCTATTGTACAAAAGTACTCCAAAAATTGAGGTAAAATAAGAGCAGACTCAACAGAGACAGGAAAAGGAGTGAAGATGTCGAACATACATGTTGTCTGCCCACACTGCCACAAAGTGAACAGGATACCGCTCAAAGAGCACTACAACAAAGCCGTCTGCGGCCACTGCCGCGGATCGCTGCTCGACACGCACCCCGTCGAACTCACCCCGGAAACTTTCCCTATCCATATTCAAAAGAGCGACATCCCCGTAGTAGTGGACTTCTGGGCTCCCTGGTGCGGACCCTGCCGTATGATGGCGCCCGCATACGAAGAGGCCGCGCAGCGGTTTCCGCTCAAAGCGCAGTTTGCGAAGGTGAACACCGAGCAGTTCCAGCAGCTGGCGGCCCCTTTCGGTATACGCGGAATCCCCACCATCATCGTCTTCAAAGGGGGCGTGGAGGTAGATCGCGCAAGCGGCGCTCTACCTGCCGCCCAGATCGCCGAACTTGTGGCAAGACATACGGGTTAAGCGATGCTCAGGGTTTTGTCGGCTCTTCTTCTCTCTTCGGCTCTTCTATGGGCGATCGACTATGCCGAAAGGAGCACACAGGAGCTGATAGTCTCGCTCCATCCGGGAGGTAAAAATATCGCGGTGATACTGCACGAGCTGAAAAAGAGAGAGCCTGCGATGACCCCGAAAGAGAAGCGGCTCTATAGAAAAAAGCTGAAAGAGTTGACCGATGTCGAAAAGAAATAGCGTACTGCTGCTCGAAGACGACACCAACCTGAGCGATACCGTCGTAGAGTTTCTCGAAGATGAGGGCTTCGAGGTAGAGACGGCATATAGCGGCGAAGAGGCGGAAGAGAAGCTCTACGAAAAGCGCTACGACCTGCTGCTTCTGGATGTAAACGTACCCGGAACCAACGGTTTCGACCTTTTGAAGTATGCACGCTCCAACGGCGTAGACACACCCGCCATATTCATAACCTCCCTCGATACGCTCGAGAGCCTCGAAGAGGGTTACGAGAGCGGCGCCGACGACTACATAAGGAAGCCCTTCGCCCTCAAAGAGCTTCTTTTGCGGATGGAGTCGCTTCTTAAAAGGAAGTTTTCACACAAAAAGGAGCCCGGAGTCGAGATAGCTCCCGGAATCACCTTCGACTCGGTGGGCGGAACCCTGTATGTAAACGACGAGCCGGCCTCCCTTCAGCCGAAGGAGCTTGCGCTGCTGAAACTCTTTTTGAGCAGGCCCGACGAGGTGATAGGGCACGACACCATATACGAACACCTCTGGAGCTACGACGAGACACCGAGCGAATCCTCCCTCCGGACATACATAAAAAATCTTAGAAAAATCATAGGGAAAGATAGAATTGTCAGTATCAAACGTTACGGCTACAGGTATCAACCGTAGCGAGCGGATCACCCTCGTCCGCTTCATCGGACTGTACTCGTTCCTTGTCCTGATGATACTGATACTGGGCTCGACGATCTACTTCAAACTCCAGAAAGATCTGATGCTCCAGACAAAGAGGCTCGAACTCGAAGAGTACTCCAAAGAGCTGATAGACGGGTTGAAGCTGCTCCATATCTACTTCGACCGATACAGAACATACCCCAGAAACCCGCTCTACAGGTCGGCCATATACGATGCAGACCACGTTCAGATCTTCTCTACCCTAAAACACCCCGAAGGGGTCCAGCTTGAAAAGGTGATCTACACGACCGACGGCGTCATACAGTATATACACGTTCTCGACTCCTACTACCTCGGCACCAAATATACGGTGGTCGAGATAGACGACGACCGGAAATGGTTTACGCAGGCATGGAGAAACATACTGATATACGGCGGCTTCCTGCTTGTCATCTTCCTTGGGGCCGGAGTGATGCTGATGCGCCTCTTTCTCTCGCCCATGAGAGACGCCATACACCTGCTGGACAGATTCATAAAAGATACGACCCACGAGCTAAACACCCCGGTAAGCGCCATACTAAGCAACATAGAGATGATAGATACGCAGAGGCTGGATCCCAAAACGGCAAAAAAGATCAAACGCATAGAGATAGGGGCGAGGACGATAAGCACGATCTACCAGGATCTTACATATCTGGCCCTGAATCACAAGATCGTATCAGAAGATACCGATGTCGATCTCAGCGCTCTCGTCAAGGAGAGGGTCGACTACTTCAGGATACTTGCCGAATCGAAAAAGATAGATATAGAAACCGATATTCAGCCGGGAATAAAGCTCCATATCGACGAGAACAAGATGGCCCGCCTCGTCGACAACCTCCTCTCCAACGCGATAAAATACAACCGAAGGGGCGGCGATATATTCGTAAGGCTGCGCCCCGGTGAACTGGTTGTAGAAGATAGCGGCATCGGTATGGACGAGAGGCAGATAAGAGAGGTCTTCAAACGCTACAAACGGTTCGACAGCGGTGCTGGAGGCTTCGGCATAGGGCTGAACATCGTGGCTATGATCGCACGGGAGTACGATCTGAAAATAGAGATCGATTCACAGAAAGGCAGAGGATCGGAGGTTACCGTAAAATGGGACGTTTAGCTGTTACGATTCTACTCATACTGTCGCCCCTGCTCGCGGCGGAGATGAATATCTATGAACGAAACTGCGTCAAATGTCATGAAAATCTGCCTGTTTCACTGGACAAGTTCTTCTTTAACTATCTACTTAAATACAGCAGCGAAAGGCGGGTTAAGCAGGCACTCAGAAACTACCTCAAACACCCGAGAAGAAAGGCTTCACTCGCCACGGAGGAGCTCGTGTCGCGCTACGGGCTCATGCCCAAGACCACACTTTCGGACGAAGAGCTAAGAAGGGCTATAGATATCTACTGGGAGAAATATAAGGTATTTGGCAAGATCGAATAGTTTGTGATAGAATCCTTTTCACGATCACTCCACGATTGTCTCTTACAATGTGGGTATCAAAACTAGGAGGTTTTAGATGAGAAAGCTACTTACGCTGCTCGCAGCCGGCTTCTTCATGATGAGCCTGACCGCGGTCACCGCATCCGCAGATGTGGAGAGGGGTCAGAAGATCTATCAGAAGAAGGTAAAGAAGCTGTGCGGCTTCAACGGCGCGAAATTCGCGGCCAAGCACTCGCAGGACGAGTGGGAAGAGATAAAAGATAGCGGTAAGTTCGCCGACGAGATGGGTAAACTATGCCCCAAAGGCGCCAAATACTTCCACAGCGACAAGTTCAAGAAGTATATCGACGATCTTTACGACTTTGCGTACGAGTACGCAAACGACAGCGGAAACGTACCGTCTTGCTAATTTACGGCGACTCTGGTACAATTTCCGATTATAATTTTTTGTAAAGGAGACAAAATGAAAAAAGTTACACTCGCACTGATGCTCGCAGGAGCTGCTTCACTCGTAATGGCCGACGGAGCCGCACTCTACAAGAAGTGTGCCGGATGCCACGGTGCAAAAGGTGAGAAGAAGGCTCTCGGCAAATCTGCCGTTATCGGCGGCATGGATGTCGCTACGCTTGTCGAAGATCTCAAGCAGTACAAAGCCGG
>JALWMA010000107.1:3999-10897 GCA_027081015.1 Campylobacterales bacterium
CTCAAGCAGTACAAAGCCGGCAAAAGAAACGCCCACGGTATGGGTATGATGATGAAGAGCCAGGTTCAGTCTCTCAGCGATGCCGATATCCAGGCTCTCGCAGAGTACATCCACGGTCTTAAGTAAGTAAATCTAAAAACCAAATCTAAAAAGAAGGAGACAAAATGAAAAAAGTTACACTCGCACTGATGCTCGCAGGAGCTGCTTCACTCGTAATGGCCGACGGAGCCGCACTCTACAAGAAGTGTGCCGGATGCCACGGTGCAAAAGGTGAGAAGAAGGCTCTCGGCAAATCTGCCGTTATCGGCGGCATGGATGTCGCTACGCTTGTCGAAGATCTCAAGCAGTACAAAGCCGGTAAAGCCAATAAGCACGGCATGGGTATGATGATGAAGAGCCAGGTTCAGTCTCTCAGCGATGCCGATATCCAGACTCTCGCAGAGTACATCCACGGTCTTAAGTAAGCATAAGCTCCATTTTGCCGGATGCCTCGCGGTATCCGGCTTTTTTTTATACCCTTTTCGGGCTATAGCCTACAAATCTCCGAGAACCCTCGATATCGCCCTTCTCATACCGGCCGATAGTCTGTCCATGTTTTCGAGACTCCATCTAAGATAACCTATGTCGTGTGAAGCTATCTCCTCGATGCTCTGCCCCTTGTATTTACCGAACGGAAAGAGCCATACCGCCTCTTCTTCCGCAATCTCGAGCGCATTTTCCAGTGTCTGGCGCCAATCTTCGTCGAGCTCCTCTCCACCCTCTTTTTCCGTCAGCATCCACTCCAGGTAACCGGGATCCTTTTTCGCTACCTCTACGATCTCTTCATCTTTATATTTTCCAAATTTGAAGGTTTTGTAGGTTATGGGTTTTTTCGTAAGCTCCGCAAGCTCGTCCGCACTATGCTCGGCAAGAAGATGATCCAAAAGGAGCTTCAGCACCAGAACGTCACCAAGAGCATCGTGCGCCCGGATTTTGACACCGGCCGATTTGGCCTCTTTCGTCTCGCTTTTGTAGAGCCCGAACGCATAGCGCACATACTGCAGACCGTGCGACTCCAGATCGGGATAGAGGTGCCGCAGGCAGCGAAGCGTATCTATAAGCACCATATTGGAGACGAAACCCTCCTTTTCGAGCATCGCCATATCGAACTCCGCATTCTGGATCACCAGGTAGTTCTGCGGACTGTTCAGCTCCTGAAGGCGCCGCCAGCTTTCGGTTTCGGTGCATATTGGCCTGTCTTGAACCTGCTCGTTGGTTATATGGTGAACCGCCATCGCTCCGTAAGAGATGGGCAGGGGAGGCTTGCAGAGATCTTCGTGTATCTCGCGAACAACCGTCCCGACGAGCTGCGGCTCGGCCACTATGAAGGCGAGCTGGCAGATACGGTCCTGCTCCTGGGCACCGGTAGTTTCGGTATCGAGTATTACAAATTTCATCATTCCAATCTTTTTCGCGTCGATTAATGGGATAATTTATCGTAAAACTCTTTTTAGTATGGTAAAGTTGCACCAAAACAGCAGGAGAGAAGAGTATGAACCTCGTAATAACACCCTACGATCCGGAGAGTATCCCCAACGAAGAGGAGATTCCGCTGCCCGACCCGCGCTTCTACGAAGCGGTCGGCGGCGACGAGGGTTTCAAAGAGATGATTAGCCTCTTTTACGACAAGATTGTGGAGAGCGACATCGCCTTTTTCTTTCCGCAGGAAGAGGAGGAGATAGAGAAGATCAAGGAGCACAACGGCAAATATTTCGCCGAAATAGCCGGAGGGCCCAAACGCTACAGCGAAGAGATGGGGCACGTAGACCAGATAAAGATGCACAAACCCTTCAGCATAAACGAAAAACACAGAACCGAGTGGCTCGGTACCTGGCGCGAGGTGCTTATGGAGAGCGCATCTGATGCAGACCCGGCGCTCGTAGAGTCGTACTTCAGGTTCCTCGACGAATACTCGAAGATGCTGATAAACCGCCCGATCAACGCACGCGCCTTCGAAGATCTGGCGAAAGTATAGTCCATTAACGGCTACGACATAAAGAGAGAGCCCTTCTCGTCGTAGAGCCAGACCCCCTTTTTTTTGACGAAGGAGGAGCGCTCGTGCAAAACGCCCTCCGTCCTCCCAGTTATATACCGGGCCTTGAACTCGACGACCCCTTTTCTGTCCAATGCTCCTCCCCTCTTCGTCTCCACAACCTGCAAAGAGAGAAACTCCGTCTCTTCGATCGCCTTTACGATCTCCCCGATCGGGGGAGGTTCGAGCGCCGTTTCGGCTATATACTCCGGCACCCCCTTTACGTAAGCGCAATAGCGCGAACGCATCAGCGCTTCGGCGGTCGGCGGATTGATGCCCTTTTCGATATACCTTCCGCAGCACTCTTCGTATGAAGAGTCCGATCCGCAGGGGCACTCAGGCACGGATGGTCCCCTTTTCGATATCGGCAACCAGCTTTTCGGGTCTTTTCAAAAAGTAGTAGAGAAGATATACGATCAGTCCCACACCCGCCGCCGAGAGCCACAGCAGTGCGGCACCCACACTGAACTCCCGCCTGCTCGCGGCAACCAGGTCGCCATCGATCTTCTCTATTTTGTAACCGTTGGTGCCGAAAAGTTCGATGACACTCTTTAGCCTCTCCTGCTTTGTAAGCCCCTCGCTGTTTACGAGGTCGGCAAGATAGTTCTGAAACTTCTGCAGGTTCTCGTCGCGCTGCCTCTTTTCGTAGACCAGCACCACGACACCCGCGGCGGCGGCAATGAGCAGAAAGAGGAGTATCAACTCTGCCCTCTCTCCAGGATCTCGTTGACTACGATTCCGCGAATCTTCCTGGCCTGGTAGTCGAGCTTGTGAAAGAGCTCGTAAACCTTTTCGGCATCGAGCGTAACCTTGTTGCGAAAGTCGTAGAGCCCGGTGCTCGCATCGTGGGGTATATGCTCGTCCAGAAACCTGTAGAACTCGTCTCTTCTATCTTCGTAAGCGCGAAGCTCCTTCATGATCGCATCTTTTTCCATTATTCCCTCCATTCCCGATTACATATCCGGGGTGCACAGATAGTGACCCCGTCTTACAGGCGTATTATACTGCACGGACCCTTCGGTACGCTATAACGGCGATGCCGCAAATCTTTGGTCAATCTCTCCGGGGTCGATACGACAACCCCCTCTTTCAAGGAAGCGGTTGAAAATCTCTTTCGGTTTTGTGCTCCAATCTATATAAATTATACTATAATCGCCTCATGTTGTCTCTTCTGCTCTCCATTTTGGGTATATACTTTTTCGTGGCGCTCGGAGCCTTCAGCAAGTGGAGGTTCAAAGAGGAGCTGCACGAGCGCTCTCTGATCCTGATATCGGTCTACATACTTCAGCCATTTTTGACATTCTGGGGGCTCACATCACAGCCGCTCAATCCCGATATCTTCGAAGCCCCGGCATGGTACCTGGCGGTCGTGTCGCTCCTTTTTATCCTGATGCTCCCGATCTCCAAAAAGCTCTTCGGCGACAGAAAAAAGAGGGCCGTCTTCCTTGTGGCGTCACTCGTCGGGAACACGGCGAACCTCGGTATCCCGCTCGGCATCGCGATATTCGGCGAAGAGAGCGTTCCCTACACCACGATGATAAACCTCGCAAACGTCCTTTTCGTAAACACCGTAGGGGTCTATATCTACTCCTCCGGAAGTTACAGTACAAAAGAGTCCCTGCTGAATGTCGTAAAGATGCCTATACTCTGGAGTGCGCTCGCTGCACTCTTTATAAACCTTGCGGGAGTTCAGATTCCGCAGGCGATCGAGGCCGACCTGAAGCTTGGAGCCTACGCCTCCATAGTCGTTCAACTGCTTCTCTTCGGTATCTACCTCGCAGGTGTTCGCGTAGAGCATCTCGATATGAGACTTCTAAAAGCGGTGGGTGCCGTAAAGTTTTTCATACTTCCGGCAACCGCCTACATCATCCTGCAGTTTGGCGGTATGGACCCGTTCGTGCTCTCTATTCTGCTGATGGAGCTCATCACCCCGCTTGCGGTGGCGAACGTAAACTTCGCCGCCCTCTTCAACTGCCTGCCGAAAGATACCGCCGCTTTGGTATTTGCCAGCTCGCTCTTTTTCCTGCTCTACTTCGCCATCCTCTGGCCCATAATCCATAGACTTGCATAAAAGCTCTTTCGGCCGATTATATTTATAGTTGCCGAATATTCGCAAAATCTCCAAAACCGTTCCGAAACGGGGGTTTTAAAGCCGGCGGGCCGCAAGGGCGCCTGCCTGCCGCCGAATTGCCGGTTTCGCCCCAGTTTGCGTAACGTGACCGAAGAGGATGGATGTGAAAATAGAGTATATGCGTCTGGCGGAGAGTGCGGACGATATTTTGTGGCAGAGCGACAGTTGCGGAAAGCTGCTATATATAAACGGAAGCGTCAAAAACCTTCTCGGATACCTTCCAGAAGAGCTCGTAGGAGAGGCTGCACCATTCTCGGCCCCAGAAATTCCGCTCTCAAACGAGGTTTTTGTGGAGGCTCCGGACAAAGAGGGGAACACTCTGCTTCTCGGCGTAAAAAAGTTCATCCTGTTCGATGGCGACAAAAATATAGCCGGCTTTTACGGCCGGTGCAGGCTTGTTGAAGATTCGGCCGCAAAAAGGGAGGACTGCCGCCGGCTTCAAGAGAGGATGAGAGAGAGCGAAGCGATGCTCTCGCACCAGTCGCGTCTTGCGCAGATGGGCCAGCTGCTGAGCAACATAGCCCACCAGTGGAAACAGCCGCTCGCCGAGATCAACGCACTTTTACTGAATATGGAGATCGACTTTTCCCGCAACAGGCTTGGCAGGGAGAGGTTCGAACGATACTTCGATCAGTTCGAAAACCTCACATCTTTCATGGGAGAGACGATAGAGAGTTTTCAGGAGTTCATGACACCATCTGAAACGATGGAGCTCTTCGACCCGGCGCAGAGCGTAGAGAGCGCCCTTTCGCTCATCGGCTCGAGGCTGGAGAAACACTCCGTAAAGGTGGAAACGAAGATAGACGACAGCTGCAAAATCGTCGGCTCCCAAAAGGAGTTCATACATGTGCTGCTCGTCATTTTGAACAATGCTGTGGATGCGCTTCAAAAGAGCGAAACGGCCCCTGCGAAGATAGAGATAATCTCCCGCACATCCAGCCTGAAAGGGAGCGTACTTTACGAACTCTTTATCCGGGACAACGCAGGTGGAGTACCCGCCGAAACGGTTCAGCAGATGTTCGACCCCTATTTCACGACGAAGTTCAAAGAGCGGGGGCGCGGAATAGGCCTCTATATGGCGAAAATGATCGTCGAAAACAGAATGCAGGGGAGGCTGGAGCTTATCGATCCTCTCGTCACCACCTTCAGGCTCTCGTTCAAAGGGGCATCATGAAAACGTTCAAAGAGTATACGATCCTCTATGCGGAGGATGAAGAGAATATAAGAAGATCCTACGCATCGTTTCTTTCGAACCTCTTCAAAAAGGTCTATGAGGCTGCCGACGGCGCGCAGGCGCTGCGGCTATACCGCGAAGAGAGGCCCGATATTCTCCTAAGCGACATCTTGCTTCCGAAAACCGACGGACTCAGCCTGGTGGAGAAGATCAGGAGAGAGGACGACAGGACAAGGGTTATAATGATGACCGCCTACAGCGACAGAGAGAGGCTGCTCAAAGCCACGGAGTTGAATATCACCAAGTACCTGATAAAACCGATACGCCGCAGCGATCTTGTCGAGGCTCTGGAAACCGCCTCTTCCCAGCTGAAGAAGCTGGATCCGCCTCTTTTGAAGCTGGCCGACTCTTACATATTCGACAAAAAGGCGCTCGTTCTAACATACAAGGGGCGCACACTGGGGCTCAGCAAGAGCGAGAGGCTCTTTGTATCGCTGCTGGTTCAGTATCCCGGCGAATATCTGTCGATACAGCGAATAAGCGAACTCTTCTATATAAATTACGACAAAGACCTCAGCACCGATGCTCTAAAATCACTCATAAAACGCTTCAGGAAAAAGCTTCCGTCGGAGCTGATCGAGAACCGCTTCGGCACCGGGTACCGCCTAATCTTTTGACAATGACACCTATTTGACACTTTTTATTTTCTACAATTACAAATACGGTTCGACACATCCCCGGCTCCGGCTGCGGTGAGTACGAACTGATTCAATTACAAGTTTTAAAACAGTCTCCAAAAAGGCGGAAAGATGAACAACATGAGCATGAGAAAGATCCTTCTCGTTTCGTTCGCAGCTATTGTCGTGTTGCTTACAATCAATGTAGCCCTTGCGATTAAGGCGATATCGGTATCGGAAAACGGCATCTCCGACATAAAAGAGTCGGACAAGATTTTAAGGGAAGTATCGGATATACAAAAGCGGATGCTTCAAAGCGTATTGTGGGCAGATACCTATATAACTACGGGTAACCCGAAAAACCTCGAGAGCTACAAGCGGGTAAAAAAGAGTCTGTACAGCTCCATAAAGATAGCGGAGTCGGATATAGAAGAGAAGGAGGCCAAAAGGCTTCTTCAGAATGTTTACGGGTTAGTCAGGAAGTTTGACAACGTAATAAATTTACCCGAAGAAGAGGCACTCAAAAAGTCCCAAAAGCTTCAAAAAGAGATCATGGAACATCTCGACAGAGTCGAAAAAAAGATCGCCTCCATGCAAAAAGAGCTGCTCGAAAAGAGTCATGGCGAAGTTTTACGGTTGGAGACGATACTTATATCTACCGGAGTTGCCGCAATAGTGATTGCGGTGATTATCTCACTCTATGTATCCGGTTTCATAGCCAAAAACCTCCGCACGATTCAGGATGCGGCCGAAGATCTCGCCGGCAGCGACGGCGACCTGACGAAAAGGATACCGGTAATCGGTAAGAACGAAATCGGAGCAGTGGCGCAAAAGATAAACCTCTT
>JALWMA010000108.1 GCA_027081015.1 Campylobacterales bacterium
TTTCGCCGTAGCGCTCCTCGTACTTCTGGGCGTGGTAGCCTTTTATGATCCAGATCATAAAGAGCACGAATGCCACGGTCATGATTATATCCATGATCTCTTTCACATCATCTCCTTGAAAGTTTCGTAATTCTGCCTTACCGCCTCGTAAGCGACTATGCCGGCGCAAATCGAGATGTTTAGGCTCCGCCCCTGCGGTGTCTGCGGTATCGTTATGCACCTGTCGCGGTACTCTTCGAGCAGATCGGCGGGCAATCCGGTAGTCTCGCTGCCGAATAGCAGATAGTCGCCCGGCCTGAAGTCGGCTTCGAAATAGGGCCTGTCGCTCCTGGTAGTAGCCAGCCACATCCTCTTGTCGGAGTGCTCTTTCATGAAGGCGTCCAGGGAGGGCCATACGGTCGGGTTCAGACTGTGCCAGTAGTCGAGCCCCGCACGTTTGAGTCTGCTGTCTTCGATGACGAAACCCATAGGCTCTATCAGGTGCAGGCTCGCCCCCATATTGACGCAGAGCCGCCCTATGGTTCCGGTATTCGGGGCGATTCTCGGTTCTACAAGTACGATGTTAACCATTTCACGATGACTCCAGGAAAAGTTGGTACAATTGTAACCAAAAAGGCGAAAGGTTTGCCATGAAACGCCTCTCTCTTTTACTTGCGGCTGTTTTACTCTTTGTCGGATGCGCAAAGGCTCCGATAACGGGAAGAACGCAGATCATAATGCTCTCTCCCGACCAGGAGACGGCACTGGGGCTTCAGACCGAACAGGAGATATTCAAAACCGAAAAGGTTTCGCACGACCCCAAATATACGGTTCCGGTAGAGCGTGTGGGCAGAAGGATAGCGGAGGCCACGAAGATCGACCTGGACTGGAAGTTCTACGTAATAGAGAACGACAAGATACCGAACGCGTTCTGTCTGGCAAACGGCCATGTCTTCGTCTATACAGGCCTATTCAAATATATTGACAACGATGCGCAGCTGGCTACCGTCATGGCGCACGAGATCGCCCACGCCATAGCCCACCACGTGGCCGAGAGGCTCAGCGTAGCGCAGCTTACCGGGCTGGCGGCCGCCATAGCGAACCAGGCCGTCAGCCAGAGCGGAAGCGAGTACGCTCAGCTTTATCAGGCGGCCATAGGGATCGGGTCGCAGGTCGGCATCATGCTTCCGTACTCGAGGATGCAGGAGAGCGAAGCCGACCACATAGGGCTCATAATCATGGCGATGGCCTGCTACGACCCGAGAGAGGCTTTGAAGTTTTGGGAGAAGTTCGCGAAGGCGGGCAAGGAGCCGATAGTATACTTCTCTACCCACCCTACATCGAGAAGCCGCATAGAGCAGCTCAAAAAGATTATGCCCGAAGCGATGAAGGAGTATAGGGAGTGTCATCAAAAAAGGGGTGGCAGCCCCCTTTAATACCAATCCCAAATGAAAACGAAACACCCGGCCGTCATCCTCGCTCGACGAGTGCTCCGCGCCCGTCAAGTTGTCGACGAAAGCCTGAAAATCGTGAACAGCGGACGTCTGCTATGCCTTAGGCATATACGCAGCGTCGTGCGAAGCTGCGAAAGTAAAGCAGTTTACTTTCGCTATACGCTTCTCCCCCTGCGGGTTTGAGCACGATTTTCGGGCGGCTTTCGTTCGACTCGCTCCCGCAGGTCTCGCTGCGGTGACGACCGAATGCTTCGTTCTCTTTTTATTTGGTTTTGGTATAAGCTCTCTTTACACGGCAGAGGATCAAAGCCTGTAAAAGGCCCTTTCGAGAATCTCGCTGAGCGTCGGATGGGCCAGAATCGTCTCTCTGCAGAGCTTGGCGTCCATCTCACCGGCAAGCGCCATCGAAACCGTCGCTATAAGCTCCTCCGCGCCCGGAGCCAGGATCTCCGCACCTGTAACGAACCCTTCGGAGTCCTCGTAGAGAATCACCACTCCCTCATCGGCATCGAGGATCTGTGCATATGGCCACCCTCTCATCGGCATAGCAACCGCGTTGTCTTCGGCGCCGATGGAGCCTACGGTCGCATAACTCATCGGAAGGGTGTGGATGAATTTGACCACACGCCCGAGATCGAGGGGTGAGGGGCTCTTACCCGTTATCGTCGCGACGACGTTGAGTACCTGCGCCCTCGCCGCGTGGGCAAGCTGCAGTTTGCCGTTGCAGTCACCTATGGCGTAGTGCGAAGGGAGCGTCGTCTCGAAAAAGGGGTCGGTCTCGATACCCTTTTTACCTATCTTTATCGCCTCCAAACCCACCGCGTCGGTAACGGATCTTCTGCCGGTCGCCACGAGCAGAAGGGGAACGAAGCGTTCCGAACCATCTTCGAAAGTTATGTGTACGCCTCTCTTTTGGGTTGCAGTCGCCCTCTTTATGGAGCTGTTCGGCAACAGCTTCACACCTATCGATTCTAGCTGAGCGGCCATAGCCTTTCCGATTGAGGGGTGGGCCCTTCTAAGAAGCGTATCGTGCCGCCACATGAGCTCCGTCTCCACACCCGCCGCAGCCATGAACGAGGCCATCTCGAGGCCTATCG
>JALWMA010000109.1:0-4796 GCA_027081015.1 Campylobacterales bacterium
GCAAAATTTGCAAATTTTTTTTATTTCAAGTATAATTTCAACCCTCCCCCTAAGTAGCAGCGGTTTGTTATATTTGCAAGCCGCTGTCGTATGTGACGCCAAATCAATACATAAGGAAACAGCAATGAAAAAAGGGATCCATCCTGAATATGTCGAGTGCAGCGTAACCTGCGCATGCGGAAACCACTTTACGGTACTTTCAAACAAACCCGAGATGAGAATAGACATCTGCAACGCATGCCACCCCTTCTTTACCGGGTCTGAAAAGATCGTCGACGCCACGGGACGTGTAGAGAAGTTCAAAAACAAATACAAACTGGAAAAATAGCCGCTTAATTGCTTACGCTTCTTCCCGCCCCTATAGGAAATATCGAAGATATATCCTTGCGCGCGCTGCGGGTGCTGGAGGAGGCGCAGATACTCCTTTGCGAAGATACCAGAGTCGCGAAAAGACTTCTCAAGCTGCTCGAAGAGCGCCACGGCCTCAACCACAGGATAGAAAAGTTCATCTCTCTCCACAGCCATAACGAAGAGAGGGTTTTAGCCTCCCTCGAACCTGGATTTTTCGAAAAAAACGTTGTCTACATGAGTGATGCCGGCATGCCGTGCATAAGCGATCCGGGTGCCGTTTTGGTGGAGTATTGCCAGCTCCGCGGCATCGACTACACGGTACTGCCCGGACCCACCGCTTTCGCTACCGCCTTTGCGGCGAGCGGTTTTAGGCAGGGGCGCTTTATATTCTACGGTTTTCTTCCCCACAAGGGTGCCGAACGAAGCGGTGAGCTCCAAAAACTGCTGACCGAGCCCTACGCCGTTATTCTCTACGAAGCGCCGCACCGTTTCGAGAAGCTGCTCGATGAGCTTGAGCGTTATGCACCGGAGAGAGTAGTTTTCGCTGCAAAAGAGATCTCCAAAAAGCATGAGCGCTTTTTCAAAGGGAGTGCAAAAGAGCTCAAAGAGCAGATAAGCGGTCCCCTTTTGAAGGGGGAGTGGGTAGTCATTCTCTATCCGTCCGAGCGTATCGTGCAGGGCGGCGGTTTGAGTGCTGCCGATATCGAGGCGCTGCAAATCCCCCCGAAACAGAAGGCCAAACTGCTCTCCAAAGTGACCGGACTTAGCGTAAAAGAGTGTTACGAAAGAGTGATGAGGGAGAAAAAGTGACGGTAAAGTGACCGTCGATATTTGATTTTTGTAACTTTTCAAACATTTTTGGATAAAATGGGCTTATGATAATTTACGGCAAGCAGATTTGCGCAACCCTTATGCAGCGGCATCCTGAACTCATCGAACGCTTCCTTCTTGCCAAAGAGGTCGATAAAAAAGAGTTTTCGAAGATAAAAAAGATAGGCAAACCGGTAGAGAGGGTGGATCCAAAGAGGGCACAAGCCCTTGCTCGCGGGGGAAACCACCAGGGGTGGCTTTGCGAAGTCAAACCCTACCGCTACGCCGACTTTTCTGAGCTCAAAGATGCCGATTTTCTGGTTGTACTGGCAGGTCTGACCGATGTCGGAAATATCGGGGCGATCATTCGCACGGCCTATGCGCTCGGAGCCGACGGAGTCATAGCTTCTGGCGTAAAGCAGCTGCAGAGTGAGGCGCTCATACGCACCAGTGCCGGGGCGATGTTCGATATGCCCGTGGCGATCGTTCCCAATCTTCTCGATCTGCTCAACGAACTGAAGCAGTGCGGTTTTACGCTCTATGGCGCCGCCGTAGGGGGTGAGCCGATAGAGGAGGCGGAGATAGACCGCAAACGGGTGCTCGTACTCGGCAGCGAAGGGGAGGGAATAGCCAGAAGGGCGCTGCAGAAGATGGAGAGGATCGTCTCGGTAAGGATGGCCAGAGAGTTCGATTCGCTGAATGTAAGTGCCGCGGCGGCGATATTAATCTACAGGATGGGGCATGCTTGAGAAGATATTGAAACAGTATGGGGCGGACAAGGTAAGCGCAAGGACGAAAATCTCCAAGAAAAATCTCTCCAAACTCCAGAAAAAGGATTTCGAAGGCTTCTCCAAGCCGCAGGCATACGGTTTTGTCTCGATACTTCAGCGTGAGTACGGCGACGACTTTGCGGAGCTCAAAGCGGAGCTTGAAGTTTGGTTCTCCCCCTCGGATGGCGAAGAGAAAAAAGAGGAGATCTTCATATCTGCCGAAGAGGGCGAAGGCTCGGTCGGGTACAAAAAATGGGCCATAGCCGCCGTTTTGCTGCTGGCGGTCGCAGCGGCACTCTTTTATATGTTTCAAAAAGAGCAGGGCAGCGGCAGTGTCGAACCGCGGGAGGAGGCGGCGCAAAGCCGTACAGCGGCCCCGGCCGACGGGAAGACGGCGGCGAGCGCCGCTTCGGAGGCGGCGGCCGTCGAGGAGAAAGGGCAGCCCCCCCGCTCCGCGGAACCGGCGGATGAGCCCGCAAAGAGCGGTGTGAAGCAGGAGGCGGAATCCAATGAGGAGGCGGCACCCGCAAAAGAGGCTGCAGAGACGGAGCCCTACGTGCCGATGGAGAGCGCCGTAATAACACCCGTCGTCAAACTATGGTTCGGCATCATAGATCTCGAGAGCAAAAAGAGGGTGGCGAAAACGACCGGTGATCCGTACGAGATCGACCCCAAAGGGCGAAAACTGCTCATAACGGGCCACGGGCGCTTCGAGATAAGCGACTCTTTCGGCAACCTTTTCAAGTACAACGATGCCAAAAAGCACTATTTTCTTATCGACGACGGAATGGTAAAAGAGATTCCGCTGTCGGAGTTCAAACGCCTTAACGGAGGAAAAGTTTGGTAAAAAAAGCGGCTCTGCTCCTGCTGTTCGGCTCACTACTTTTTGCGGATACGGTTTTGCAGAAGGTCCGGTCACTGATCGACGAGGAGACCTATTCGTCCCACAGCAAGCTCATCTCTCTTCTGTTCGAAGATGAGTCCGCCTATATGAAGAGTTCGAGTGTCGATATGGTAAAGGTGGCTTCGACGCTCGAAGAGAACGGGCTGCTGAAGCTCTCTTTCCCCTCTGCGGAGCAGGTGGAGCTCACTTTCGAATACGGCGGGGAGAACCCCCTCTTTTTCATGAAACTGATGACCGATACCCTGAGGAACATGGGGCTTTCGTTCGTCTTGACGAAGGAGGCGAAGCTCGACAAAGAGGGCTTTTCCTGGACGGTTACATACGAGGCCAAATCGGTTCCCGACCCGGTTCTGCTCTCAAGGAGGCTCGAGAAAAACCGTGTTTCGGTTACAGATCTGGAGCGGATAGACGGCACAAGGTGGCGGTACCGCATAGATATGAGCGGTGCGACCGTTTCGGCACAGCCTATAGCGGCCGGCCGGAGTCTCAAGATAGTGCGCCCGATACGCCCGGTATGGGTGGAGGTCAGCCGCATAAAGAGGCTTGTCATACGGGAGCTTCCCGGGAGCCACTGGTATGCGGATGTCGTAGTTTATGATAAAATGCTGCATATTTTATCGATGAGACAGAGCGAAACGCGTACGCGCTACCTGAACCTGAAGCTGCCCGCGGATGCGGCATACGTGAAAATAGGCGACCGTTTCACGCTCGAGAATCTGCGCAGCGGAGTCAAGCTGACCGCAAAAGGTGAAAAATAGATTATGTTCGACGAAATCGAATTTGAGAAACTCAAAAGACTACCGAAGTATGTATTTGCCGAAGTGAACGACCTCAAAATGGCGGCGAGGCGCGCCGGGGAGGATGTGATAGACTTCAGTATGGGCAACCCGGACGGGCCCCCTTCCGAAAAGATAATAGAGAAGCTGGTGGAGTCGGCAAAGAAGCCGAAAACTCACGGCTATTCGGCCAGCAAAGGGATCTACAAGCTGAGGCTGGCGATATGCAACTGGTACGAGCGGCGCTACGGCGTGGCCCTCGACCCTGAGACCGAGGCGGTCGCCACGATGGGAAGCAAGGAGGGGTACGTCCACCTCGTGCAGGCCATCACCAACCCGGGAGATACGGCGATAGTCCCGGACCCCACCTACCCCATACACTCATACGCCTTCATGCTTGCCGGCGGAGCCGTCAAAAAGATGGAGCTCGTCTTCAACGAGAAGTACGAAGTGGATGAGGATCTATTCTTCATAAACCTCAAAAAGGCGCTTATCGAGTCTGTACCGAGACCCAAATATGTCGTCGTCAACTTCCCGCACAACCCGAGTACGGCGACCGTTACGCCGGCATTTTACGAAAGGCTGGTCGATACGGCTAAAAAGGAGCGCTTCTACATAATAAGCGACATAGCATATGCCGATATAACGTTCGACGGCTACAAGACCCCCTCTATCCTTGCCGTAGACGGTGCGAAAGATGTGGCGGTGGAGAGCTACACGCTCTCCAAAAGCTACAACATGGCCGGCTGGCGGGTCGGTTTCATAGTGGGAAACCCGAAACTCGTGGGCGCGCTTCAGAAGATAAAGAGCTGGCTCGACTACGGTATGTTCACCCCTATACAGGTGGCCGCGACGATCGCCCTGGACGAGCTCGAAGGCGAGGTGGAGCATACGATAGAGAAGTACAGGAAGCGAAGAGACGTGCTCATTGACGCCTTCGCGAAAGCGGGATGGCAGATAGAGAAGCCGAGCGCGAGCATGTTCGTGTGGGCCAAGCTGCCCAGGGAGGCCCTGCATCTTGGAAGCCTGGAGTTCTCTAAAAAGCTGCTGACTGAAGCGAAGGTGGCCGTAAGCCCCGGCATCGGCTTCGGAGAGTACGGAGACCGGTATGTACGCATAGCGCTGATAGAGAATGAAAAGCGAATACGCCAGGCGGCAAGAAATATCAAGAGGTATTTGAACACA
>JALWMA010000109.1:4896-10680 GCA_027081015.1 Campylobacterales bacterium
AAAAAAAGAGGTAACAATGATCCATGTAGGAATCATAGGTGTAGGAACCGTCGGCGAGAGTGTCGCGAAGATTCTGCGGGACAACCGCGATATCATCAGTGCCAGGGCCGGCAAAGAGATTGTCGTGAAAAAGGGGGTTGTGCGCAACCTCTCCAAAGCGAGGGGTGTAGACATACCTCTTACCGACAATATAGACGAGGTTCTCGACGATCCGCAGATAGATATAGTGGTCGAGTTGATGGGCGGGGTCGAAGGGCCCTACAGTGTCGTGCAGAAGGCGCTTCGGAACAGAAAGGCCGTTGTAACGGCCAACAAGGCGCTTCTGGCTTACCACCGCTACGAACTGCAGGAGACCGCCGGAGAGATACCCTTCGAGTTCGAGGCGAGCGTAGCGGGCGGGATCCCGATCATCAAGGCGCTGCGCGAGGGGCTCAGTGCGAACCATATAGAGTCGATCACCGGCATCATCAACGGTACCGCAAACTATATACTTACGAAGATGATGAACGAAGGGGTCGATTTCGAGCCGGTTTTGAAGGAGGCGCAGGAGCTCGGCTACGCCGAAGCGGACCCGACGTTCGACATAGGCGGTTTCGATGCGGCGCACAAACTCCTGATTCTGGCCTCCATAGCCTACGGGATAGATGCGAAACCGGAAGATATCCTGATAGAGGGTATAGAGCGGATCACGCAGGCCGACATCTGTTTCGCCAAAGAGTTCGGCTATACGATAAAGCTGCTCGGCATCGCAAAGAAGGTGGGCGGGTACGTAGAGCTGCGGGTACACCCAACGCTGGTTCCGAAAAACCGCATGATTTCGAAAGTCGACGGCGTGATGAACGGCATAAGCGTCATAGGCGACAAGGTTGGAGAGACTATGTACTACGGCCCCGGAGCAGGCGGTGACGCTACCGCCAGCGCCGTCATAAGCGACATCATAGCGATCGCGAGGGGCGGAAAAAGTTCGCCGATGCTCGGTTTCAAGCGTCCTCTCGAGAGCGGGCTGGAGCTTCTCGAAAAGGAGTCCGTCGTAAGCAAGTACTACATCCGCCTCGAGGTCGAAGACAGGCCCGGCGTTCTTGCGAAGGTGAGCAGGGTGATGGGCGAAGAGGATATATCGATAGAGACGATGCTGCAAAAACCGGGCGCCGGGGGGTCGGCATCGCTGCTGCTGGCGACCCACTCATGCGAAGAGAGGTCGATGCAGAGCGCCCTCAACCGCCTTTTCGGGCTCGAGAGCGTACTGCAGCGGCCTGTAATGATACGGATGGAGGAGTAGGCCGGCATGATCGCTGCCTTATAAAAGCGAAATGGAGGGGGAGAGAGTTTTGCACTACAAAGAGATAGAGAGCGTTTGTACATACTGCGGTGTCGGGTGCGACATAGTGGCCGAAGTGGAGGGCAACAGCGTACATAAGATAAGGGCCGACAAGGATGGATACGTAAGCCAGGGCAAGCTCTGCATAAAAGGGAAGTACGGGTTCGATTTCATTGAGTCCGAAGAGCGGATAAGGGAGCCGCGCATATCGGCGCGCTTTTTGGAAAAGAATCCGCATATAGCCGAGATGCTCGACGGCTCCCTGAGTCCGTTGGACGGGGAGTGGTACACCACGGACCTCAAGAGCGCGATCAAGGCGGCCGCCATGAAGCTTACCGAGATAAGGAAACGGTACGGAGACGATAGTTTCTGCGCCATCGGCGGGGCCAGAACGAGCTGCGAGAGCTCCTATCTGTTTCAGAAGTTTACCCGCGACGCTATGAATTCGCCGCATGTGGACAACTGCGCGCGCGTCTGCCACTCTCCGAGTCTCAAAGGGATGCGCGCCACGATAGGAGAGGGTGCGGCGACCAACCCCTACAACGATATCTACGAGGCCGAGTTCATACTCGTGATCGGTTCCAACACGACCGAGGCGCATCCGATCGTCGCGAACCGCATCATAGACGCGGCGCGCCTGCACGACAATGTGGCGGTGATAGATGTGCGTGAAATAAAGTTGATGAAGTATGCCAAGCACAAGGCGATCATCCCCTACGAGGCGAATCTGCTTGTGCTCAACATGATGGCGCACGTCATTTTGAAAGAGGAGCTCTACGACAGGAAGTTCGTAGAGAACAGGACGAGCGGCTTCGAAGAGTTTCGCGAGAGTATATTGAACGATCCCTATACCGATCCCGAGTTTTTCAGAAGCGTTCCCGGTTACGAGCACCTCGCTACGCTCATTCCCGTTATAGCCAGGGAGTACGCCCTTAAAAAGTCGATGATATTCTGGGGTCTGGGTGTTACGGAGCATCTCGACGGAAGCTACGCGGTCATGGCTATCACCCACCTTGCGCTGCTTACCGGAAATGTCGGGAAAACGGGCGCCGGCCTGATGCCGCTGAGGGGGCAGAACAACGTTCAGGGAGCGTGTGACATGGGGTGCCTGCCCTATTTCGCCCCCGACTACCAGAAACCGGAAAAAGAGGGGCTTATGACCCCCCAGCTGATAGATGCGATGCTCGACGGTAAGATCAAGGCGATGCTAAACATGGGTGAGGATGTGGCCCATATACACCCTAACCAGAACAAGATAGAGAGGGCGCTCGAAGAGCTGGAGTTCATCATGGTCCAGGAGCTCTTCATGACCGAGATTGCCAAACGCGCCGACATAGTCGTCGGAGTCAAGTCGGCCTACGAAAAAGAGGGGGTCTACGTAAACGCGATGAGACGCCTGCACCTTTCGCAGCCGCTGGTTCAAAGCGATCTTCCCGACGACTGGGAGGTGCTCGTGATGCTCGAAAACGAGTTGCGCGGCAGCTACAGCTACTCGAGCTCCGAGGAGGTGTGGAACGAGGTGAGGGAGGTGGCCCACAGGCGCTTCAGCCAGGCCACCTACCTTCGCCTGAGGCGCCACCGAAAGCGCGGCCTTCAGTGGCCGGTATATACCGAGGATACGCCGGTTCTCCACCTGCTCGACTTCAGAACAGAAGACGGCCTGGGTAAATTCATCTACCACGGATACCGGGAGCGGGGCATGGTAAAGGAGCTCAGGTCCGGCGGTGTGGAGGGGGGCTTCTACCTCACCACCGGCAGGACGCTTGCACAGTACAACAACGCCGCCCAGACACACAGGTGCGAAAAGCTCGACAGCCGCTACGACGAAGATATACTTTTGGCCAGCGAAGAGGATGCACGGCGGCTGCCGGAGAGTGAATATGTGATCTTGAGAAGCGAGTATGGAGAGAGCGCTCCGCTTAGGCTCAAGCTCACCCCGAAAGTGAAGCCGGACACGCTTTTTGTAACGTTCCACCACGCGAAATCGAAGATCAACTACCTCTTCGGCGACGAGAGCGACGAGCTGATCCTTACGGCGGCCTTCAAGTCCGTGAAGGTGGAGGTTCTCCCCGCGTGAGCCGCGCGACCGGCGATACGGCGGAAGCCGCAGCCGTCTCTTTTTTGGTCTCGAGGGGCTGCAGAATCGTGGCCCGCAACATCTACTGCCGTTTCGGCGAGATCGACATCATAGCCGAAAAAGAGGGGGTTTTGCACTTTGTAGAGGTAAAGAGCGGCAGGGGTTTCGAACCGATCTACAACATAACTCCGGCAAAGCTCTCTAAACTTCTTCGCACGATCGAGTGGTATGTCCAGAAAAACGGGGTGGATATGCCGTATCAGCTCGATGCCCTCGTAGTCAGGGGCTCCGAATGCGACTGGATCGAAAACGTTACCGTCTGACGATATCAAAACTCCATGCAAAGCCGCCAATTCGGCAGGGCATGGGCGGCTATGCAGCCCCCTGAAGCTTAGAGTACCCGGATTTCGAGACGATTTTGGGCATCGATTGAGCGCAGCTGAGACGTAGACTAAAAACTTTTAAAGATTTAAAGGGTATAATCGAAGCATCTATTTTTTCCAAGGAGATCCGCAATGGGCAAATATATAGAACTCACAAGCAGCAACTTCGACGATACGGTTAAAGAGGGTGTCACACTGGTAGACTTCTGGGCGCCGTGGTGCGGACCGTGCCGCATGATCGCGCCGGTTATCGAAGAGCTTGCGGACGAGTATGAAGGTAAGGCGAAAATCGCCAAGGTCAACACAGACGAAGAGCAGGATCTTGCCATCAAGTTCGGCATCCGCTCCATTCCCAGCATCCTCTTTTTCAAAGACGGCCAGGTCGTCGACCAGATGGTAGGCGCCGCTTCCAAGCAGGCGTTTGCAGAGAAGCTCGACGCCCTGATCGGCTGATTCTCCCCTCATGGCTGCGGGCAGAAGGAGATCTCTATTCTCCTTCTCCTACGTATTCGCGTCGTTCTTCGGCGCGGCCATGATTGCCGCCGCTTTCGCATACTTCAACTATAAATACTCCCAGTACAAATTTATCAATTTCAAAGAGATGATACTCTATACTAAGTCCCAATTATTCGTACCCGATAAAGATAGTTACATTGTCGTTGTCTACAGTTCCCATATGGGAGAGATCGCTCCCTATATCAGGAAATTGAAGCAGAAAAAGAGCGTACTGGCCATCGATCTATACCAGCGGCGAAGAGAGGGCGAACCGGGTATCGTCTATGCGACGGCGGGGACAAATACGCTATTGAAGATCATCCACAGGTTTCATATACGTGAGGTTCCCAGCTACTTCATGATCAAGAGGCAGAACGACAAAGGGCTCTATAAGCAGGACAGCCGCATCTACCTGCTCGATACGGTGCCCAAAGAGCCGTAGAGGATATGAAAAAAAGGAGAGAGAATGCTCGATTTGGCGATTATAGGAGGCGGGCCGGCGGGGCTTACGGCCGGACTCTACGCGACACGCGGCGGATTGGAAAACGTGGTGATGTACGAAAAGGGGATGCCCGGCGGGCAGATCACCCAGAGCAGCGAGGTTGAGAACTACCCCGGAATCACCGAGGTGGTCACGGGTATGGAGCTCATGCAGGATTGGCCGAAGCAGTGTATGCGTTTCGGCCTGAAGCACGATATGAACGAAGTTGTACGTGTAAGCAGGCCCGAAGGGCCATGTTTTGAAGTCGCCCTCGGAGACGGCAGCGTCGTAACCGCAAAGAGTGTGATCGTGGCGACCGGAAGTACGCCGAAGCGTGCCGGCTTCAAGGGAGAAGACGAGTTTTTCGGCAGGGGTGTGAGTACGTGCGCCACCTGCGACGGCTTCTTCTACCGCGATAAGGAGGTTGCCGTCATAGGCGGCGGCGATACGGCACTCGAAGAGGCGCTCTTTCTGGCCAATATCTGCTCCAAAGTCTACCTCGTCCACAGACGCGACGAGTTCAGGGCGGCGCCCTCTACCGTAAAACGGGTGGAAGAGAACGACAAGATCGAGCTCGTGCTAAACGCCGTGCCCGAAGAGGTCTACGGCGACAATATGGGCGTACAGGGGCTGAAGGTGAAAAAGAGGGATAGCGGCAAGATAGTCGACATCCCCGTTCCCGGGGTCTTCGTATTTGTCGGAAATATCGTGAACAACGACGTACTCAAGCAGGAGGACGGCAGCTTTCTGTGCGAAGTGAACGAGTGGGGGGAGGTGGTCGTGGACCTTGCCATGAGAACGAGCGAAGAGGGTCTGTTCGCGGCCGGAGACGTCAGGATCATGGCCCCCAAGCAGGTGGTCTGTGCCGCCGGAGACGGTGCAAACGCCGCCATAGGGGCGATAGCCTATGTTGAACATCTGAAACGGGAGAATATATGCTGAAAGTCGGAGTCTATGGAGCCAACGGCCGCGTAGGGCAGCTGCTGGTGAAAAATCTTCTCGAGGATCCCGATACCGAAGTCGCCGCACT
>JALWMA010000110.1 GCA_027081015.1 Campylobacterales bacterium
CCCAAATCCCAAATTTACCCTTTCGCCATCTCTACCATATATTGCCCATATTCCGACTTGAGGTACGGTTTGGCCAGTTCTATGAGCTGCTCGGAGCTTATCCACCCCTTGTAGTGGGCTATCTCTTCTATGCAGGCGACTTTGTAGCCCTGCCTGTGCTCTATGGTTCGGATGAAGCTGCTCGCCTCCGCAAGGCTTTCGTGAGTACCCGTATCGAGCCATGCGTAACCGCGTCTGAGCAGTTGTACTTCGAGCTTGCCTCGTCTTAAGTACTCCTGGTTTACCGAAGTTATTTCAAGCTCTCCCCTTGCGGACGGTTTTACGTTTTTGGCTATCTCTATGACATCGTTGTCGTAAAAGTAGAGCCCCGTAACCGCAAAGTTGCTTTTGGGTTTTTCAGGTTTCTCCTCTATAGAGATCACCTTGAGATTTTCGTCGAACTCCACTACGCCGAACCGCTCAGGGTCTTTTACCTGGTACCCGAAAATGGTGGCGCCGCTCTCTTTTGAAGCCGCTTTTTCCAGAATCGGGGTGAGGCCCGGGCCGTAGAAGATATTGTCTCCGAGTATCAGGCATACATTGTCGTCGCCGATGAACTCTTCGCCTATTATGAAGGCTTGAGCGAGCCCGTCGGGGCTCTCCTGCACGGCGTAGCTGAAGCGCATTCCCAGATGGCTTCCGTCTCCGAGAAGCTCTTCGAATCTACCGATGTCGCTGGGGGTAGAGATGATCAATACCTCTTTTATCCCCGCCAGCATTACAACAGACAGTGGGTAGTATATCATCGGCTTGTCATAAACGGGCAAAAGCTGTTTACTGATGACTTCCGTTATGGGGTAGAGGCGCGTACCACTGCCGCCTGCAAGGATAATCGCTTTCATACAAATGAGCCTGTTCTTTTTGAATTTCTAAATGGTGCATTGCATAAACACTATTAATCCTAATGAAAAAATAATTATAAAGTGGTTAAATCGGATAAAAATCAAACGAGAACAGAATGGTTGATACAGAAATTAACTATAAAAACTGGACAAACTCTTTTTAAAAAGTTTTTTAATATAATTGTGCTTTAAAACAGAACAAAAAGATTTAAAATGAATGAACAGAGAGTGACGCACCTAAAACAGCTCGAAGCCGAGAGTATATATATACTGCGCGAAGTGGCGGCTACATTTTCCAATCCGGTCATGATGTACTCTATCGGTAAAGACAGTTCGGTTATGCTGCATCTTGCGATGAAAGCTTTTTACCCTGCCAAGCCGCCCTTTCCGCTGCTGCATGTAGATACGCTCTGGAAGTTCAAAGAGATGATAGAGTTTCGAGACAAGCGGGTCAAAGAGCTTGGAGTGGATCTGGTGGTGCACTCCAACCCGGAAGGTATCGAAATGGGCATCAACCCATTCGTTCACGGCTCCAAAGTACATACGGACATCATGAAGACGCAGGCCCTCAAGCAGGCCCTGAATGCGGGCGGGTACGATGCCGTAATCGGTGGGGCGAGGCGTGACGAAGAGAAGAGCCGCGCCAAGGAGCGGATCTTCTCATTCAGAGACAAAAACCATCGCTGGGACCCAAAAAACCAGAGGCCCGAGCTCTGGAGCCTTTTCAATACCAAAATCCACAAGGGCGAGAGCGTCAGGGTTTTCCCACTTTCGAACTGGACCGAACTCGATATCTGGCAGTATATATATCTCGAAGATATTCCTATAGTGCCGCTATATTTCGCAAAAGAGCGTCCGGTAGTAGAGTATGAAGGCGCCAAGATCATGGTCGATGACGACAGAATGCCCGAAGAGTTGAGAAAAAAGGCGAAAATGGAGAAAGTCCGCTTCAGAACCCTGGGGTGCTACCCCCTAAGCGGCGCCATAGAGTCCGATGCCTCCACGCTGCCGGAGGTTATAAGCGAGATGCTTCTAAGCCGCAACAGCGAACGAGAAGGGAGGCTGATAGACAAGGACCAGGAGGGATCGATGGAGAAGAAGAAGATTGAAGGGTATTTTTGATTTTTGGGGTTTTAGGTGTTAGGTTGAAGGTGTTGGGTGTTAGGTTTTGGGGATAAGTGATAGGTGTATAGGAGGGAATTTGGGTGACTTTAGGGAGCTGCGTGTTTGGCATAGGGCTAAAGATTTGGCTGTAGATATCTATCGAATTACGGGAGTGGGTGCATTTCAGAAAGACTATGGGTTAAGGGATCAAATGCGCAGGGCGGCTGTTTCAATCTCCAGTAATATCGCCGAAGGGAATGAGCGGTTATCCAATAAGGAGTCGATCCGTTTTCTCTATTTTGCCAATGCATCCTGTGCCGAGTTGATTACACAGATAACGATTGCACAGGAGATAGGCTATATAGATAAGATGGAATCTGCTAGATTTATTTACGAATGTGAAGAGGTATCCAAAATGATCAAATCATTAATCAATTTCAGGAATAACAATGACAAACGAAAATCATAATACGAAAACCCAAAACCCAAAACCCAGCACCCAAAACCCAGCACCCAAAACCCAAAACCTCATCAATGAAAACATCGAAGAGTATTTAAAACAACACGAAAACAAGCAGATGCTTCGCTTCATTACGTGCGGGAGTGTGGATGACGGGAAGTCTACGCTTATCGGACGTCTTCTCTACGACAGCAAGATGATCTTCGAAGATCAGCTTGCCGCCGTGAAAAACGAGACCAAGAAGTACGGCACTGTGGGTGATGCCGAGATAGATTTCGCGCTTCTTATCGACGGTCTACAGAGTGAAAGAGAGCAGGGTATTACGATAGATGTGGCATACCGCTTTTTCGCTACCGACAGGCGCAAATATATAATCGCCGACACCCCGGGGCACGAGCAGTATACGCGAAATATGGTCACCGGTGCGAGCACGGCCGATCTTGCCGTTATCTTGATAGATGCCAGGAAAGGGGTGCTGACCCAGACGAGGCGCCACTCTTTTCTGGTGAGTCTGCTGGGTATAAGAAATATCGTCGTCGCCGTGAACAAGATGGATCTTGTCGATTACAGCGAGGAGCGTTTCAACGAGATAGTCGCGGACTATGAGCGGATGTATGAGCAGTTGAGGTTTTCCCTGCCTTACAAGAGTTTCCGACAAAAGATCGACTTCATTCCGATGTCGGCCCTGAAGGGGGACAATGTAGTCGAAAACTCAGCTAAAATGAGCTGGTACGAGGGGGCCGCACTTTTGCCCTACCTCGATACGGTCACTATAGAGAGAAGCGACTTCAAGGCGTTCCGTTTTCCGGTTCAGTTTGTGAACCGTCCAAATCTCGATTTTCGCGGCTTTGCCGGCACCATCGCTTCCGGCACGATAAAAGAGGGCGAGAGAATTGTTGTCTATCCTTCCAAAAAGAGCTCCAATGTAAAGTCCATAGTTTTGCCTCTGAATCCTGAAAAGGAGGGCTCTACAGCCAAAGAGGCCGCCTTTTCGATGGCCGTTACGCTTACACTCGATGACGAAATAGATATATCGCGCGGCGATCTGATCGTGAAAGAGAGTGATAAACCGCCCAGTTTCAGCGACAGTTTCGAAGCGATGCTCGTCTGGATGGATGAAGAGCCGCTAAAGAGTAGGGAGTATATTGTCAAACTCTACTCCAAAGAGGTCAATGCGGTAGTGAGTTCCATTATGTTCAAGCGGGATGTCAACGACTGGGAGAAGATAGAGGCCAAAAGCCTCGAACTCAACGATATAGCCAGGGTAAAGATCGACCTGACACAAAAGGTAGCGTTCGATCTTTATGAAGAGAACAAGCGAACAGGAGCTTTCATAATGATAGACAAGATCACCAATAATACCGTAGCGGCCGGAATGATAGCCGGTATCTCCACCAGGCATAAAACCGAAAGGGTCTATACTGAGGCGGAAAAGGCTTTGAACGCGTTTGTAAGGGAGCATTTCCCGGAGTGGGAGTGCAAGGAGATATGAGATTCGTTGAGCGTTATCAGTTGTCGGTTATTCGTGATTCGATTTTTGTAATTCAAAACAATCGGATAACGAGAAGATAATTTATGAATCAAAGATTTTTGAATGTATAAAGAGACCAATCTCCGCTCTATCGCCAAAGGTGTCAGCTGGCGCTTCGTCGCCACGGGCACTACCATCACTATCGTATATATCTTTTTCGGCAGGCTCGACCTCGCCGTCGCGGCCGGGGTCATCGAGACCGTGTTGAAGATAGCTCTCTATTGGGGGCATGAAAAGGTTTGGCAGAGAGTCAGGTTCGGCAAAAAGCGTATAGAGCCTTTCAATGTCTGGTTTACGGGCCTGCCGCTGAGCGGAAAGAGTACAATCGCCGACAAGCTCTATGCAAAGCTTCAGAAGCTCGATATTCCCATCGAGCGGATAGATTCCAAAGATATTAGAGAGCTCATTCCTGACCTGGGCTACACCAGGGAGGATAGAAACCGCCATATGAAGCGCATAGGCCACCTCATACAGACCCTGCAGAAAAACTCCATCTCTACTGTGGCTTCTTTCGTTTCGCCCTACAGGGAGTCGAGAAAAGCGATCCGCACCATGGTAAAAAACAATATCGTAGTCTATGTAAAAGCGGACCTGGAGTCGTGCAAGAAGCGCGACTATAAAGGGGTCTACAAGAGGGCTTTGGACGGAGAGCTTAAAAACTTTACCGGCATAAGCGATGTCTACGAAGAGCCGCAGCATGCCGAGATCGTAATAGATACGGAGAAGACCGGCCCGGACGAAGCGGCGGAAATCGTCTTCAGGTATATAAAGAAGCACTACATAAAATAGAGAATAGGAGCGGCATTGAAGAGTAGAAGCAGAGAGTCGAAAAAGGGTACGAATGTTGTCTGGCACAACCATAAAGTTACGAAGGCTCAGCGCTCGGCGCTGAAAAAGCAGCGTCCCTGTATATTGTGGTTTACCGGGCTCAGCGGCTCCGGCAAATCCACCATAGCCAATGCTGTGGAAGGAAGGCTCTATGAGATGGGCAGGCACACATACCTGCTCGACGGAGACAACATAAGACACGGCCTGAACAGGGAGCTTGGGTTTAGCGACGAAGACAGAGTGGAGAATATCCGACGCATAGGGGAGGTCTCTAAACTCTTTGTAGATAGCGGAACGATCGTGCTCTCCGCTTTTATATCACCCTTTAAGAGCGATAGGATGAAAGTGAGGGAGCTTGTGGAAGATGGTGAGTTCATAGAGATATTTGTCGATGTTCCGCTTGAGGTCTGCGAAGCGAGAGACCCAAAAGGGCTCTACAAAAAAGCGAGGAGAGGCGAAATAGGCGACTTTACCGGAATCAGCTCCCCTTACGAACCGCCCGAAAATCCGGAGATAAGGCTTCCGGCGCATGAGCAGAGCATAGAAGAGTCTGTCGAGCAGATTGTAGACTATTTGAGAGAGAGAGGATACCTCGATGGAAAGTAGAGAGAGCGGGGAGAGAGCGGAGTTTTTGGAGTCTGTAAATTTGGACGATGTCGTAAAGATCGCTATTGAAGCCGGCAGAGAGGTTATGAAGATATACGAAAGAGATTTCAATGTCGAATACAAAGAGGACGCTTCACCCCTAACAGAAGCCGACCTGCACGCCAACGAAATAATCTGCTCGGGCCTGAAAAGAGTTTGGCCGCAAATACCTATCCTTTCGGAAGAGAATAGAGAAATTCCGTACGAGGAGAGGAGAGAGTGGGATTTTTTCTGGTGTATAGACCCGATAGACGGTACGAAAGAGTTTATAAAAAAGAGCGGTGAGTTCACCATAAATATAGCTTTGGTACATAAAGATACTCCGGTTCTGGGTGTGGTATTCGCGCCGGCGATCGGGACTATATACTACTCAAAAAGTGGAAGCGGCGCATGGAGAGCTTCGGTGGACGAGGAATGGATCCTCAAACAGGATTCGAAAAAGAGACTTCCGCTCGTTGTCAGTGATTCAAAAGGAGAAGGTAAAGAGGGGATTGTCGTGGTTGCCAGTAAATCACACCTGAACGAAGAGACAAAAAGGTTTATTAACTCTCTCGAAGAGGAGAAGGGGAGTGTTGTATGCATTTCCAAAGGGAGTTCTCTTAAACTTCTGATGGTGGCTGAAGGTACGGCCGATATCTACCCCAGGCTGGGGCCTACGATGGAGTGGGATACCGCCGCTGCCGACGCTATAGTTCGTGAGAGCGGAAAGGTGGTTTTGAATGCGGATGGAGTAGTCGACACTGGTGAGCTTGAGAGTATGCCTTTCTTGACTTATAATAAGCATAATTTACTAAATACTTGGTTCATAGTTCAGTAAATTAATATATTTGATTTAGTTTTTTGTTATTGTATCTATGATATTATTTAAAAGCTAATAGATTGCCAAACCTGTTGTGAAGCAGGGACGGAAAGCCATGGGTCTTTATCGCTCCACTTTTCTAAAGCAGTAAAGATCGCCAGGTTGCCTCTTGTATCAAGAGTAAAAATTGATGAAAAAAAATCTCATCAGATCACCGAATGCTTCCTTCCCTCTTCATTTCTGTTTTGTCAAGATGCGTTTTTTTAAATCGTGTGCATGATTCATTAACGAGAATGAATATCTTGTCTTGCAGAGATAAAGTTATACTACAATCTCTCCTTGGCAGGTCAGCTATAATAATGATTTTGCACCGACTGATTGAATGAGACTTGGGAGGTCAAACCATGTTTAGAAAAATTTTTATTGTTTTATCTGCAACACTGTTTACTATGACTTTGTTTACCGGTTGCGGTGGAGCGTCGACAGCAGATGAAGAGTCAGTCGTATCACAGGATGACAGCAGCACCCCTGCAATAACTACCGCATCTTTGCCATTGGAGACGATAGATGACGACAGCTTCAACTCTTTGAGCGAAGAGGATAGGCTCTATGTTGCCAGAAAACTGTACTCTACCATATATAAAGGAGTGGAGTACAAAAAACTCAAAGAGCAGATCGATACAAAAAAGTTTATAAGTGACTTTGCAACGATTTTAAGTGCGGATGTAAAGCAGCCTGATTTAATGAAAATGGAAGCCTATATCCCGTACGATCCTTCACTCGAGGCACACGATTATCAGGAGGACAGTACAGAGCGATATGCCGGGAATATAAAACAGGAGATATTTTCGCGCCTCTACTACACGGAAATCGGTCGAGAGTATTTCAACAAGTGGGTCGCCTATGTGTTGACGCAGACCATTCTATTCTCTCCGGCAAGGGAGGTAGACAGTGTCGTTCCGTTTCCGGAGTTTATACGCAACGTCTACTACCGGCTGGCCGACAGGCTCGATGAGGGAAAGAGTATAAAAGAGATAGTTTACGAGCATATGATCTCCAAAGAGAACTGGGGGCGTTTCAGAAGCCCGGAAGACAACGGTCGGGAGATGCTTGAGATCTGGCTTGGAAACTACGATGACGAGCCGGTGCCGATAGCGGCGAAAGCCCTTCAGAACTGGAGGTTCGAGAACTACTATGATTCAAGTATCGGGTGGCATGTCTACGATTTTTACCATGACGAACCGGGGGTCGATCTGAACGAGTCGGTTGAGCTTTTCGGCTTTACACTCAAGAACGGCTACGACTTCTTCAGAATGGTTACGGAACATCCCGACTTCATGCCTACGGTTGTTTCCAGGATAATTGACTACTTCTTTCCTACGATTGGTGAAGATGAGCGGGCTGCTATTGTAGAGAAGATTCTTGTTGAGAGGCCGGAATCCTTTCAGCATATTTTCAGGCAAGTTCTCTTTTCGAAAAAATACCTCTTCGAGTCGGACAAGGTCAAGAGCATAGAGGAGGTTTTCTACCCTATGGTAGAGTCTCTGCCGTACCATGTCATAAAAAACTCATGGATATGGGCGTGGGCTTCGCATATCAAAGGACTTTCCGCAGCCATGGAGCTGTCGAACCAGAAGTCTATGTGGAACAAGCTCGGGCGTGACAATGATCTGCCGACGGACACTCTAAGTATTAATTATTACCATCAGTTTGTAAGAGACGGTATTCTTTTGGCCCAGTGTGACGACCCTGAGAGCGAATATCAGGAGGGTATAGTATTCAGTTGGCTCGACGAACGACTCGATTACACGACGATGGAGTCTTATATAGACGGGATATTCCTGGAAGTTTTGGGGCGTCGTGCCAATGACGCCGAAAAGTCGACACTCACAGACCTTGCGAAAAGTGCCGGTTGGGATGAAAAGTTTCAGGAGTGGTCGTGGCAGAGATACAATCTCTCGAAACTAGCACGCGATTATATGAGCAGACTTAGCGAAGTATACAGGTATAAGCGTATTGAAGGAGCTGTAGAATGAGACGAAGAGAGTTTATAAAAACCACACTGAGCATGATGGCGGCTGTAGGTCTTGCGCCCGATCTTTTAAGAGCCGCCGAGCTGACGAGTCTGCCGCTTGGAGATGTGAGTCTGGATAAGAGTATATACGATAAAAACGAGACGCAGACCCTTCTGATCTTCCTGGTCGGCGGGATGAGTGATTTCGTTGGAAATGCTACACATCTCGAACAGATAAGAAAAGAGGATCTTTCCTATAAACCATACCCCGATACCGGATTCACCGTTACACAAGACGGTTTCTGGCAGGAGGGAGGCGGTGCGGATCTGCAGGCTATGCTCGATGACAAAACGATACAGACTACATATTTCAGAACCGCTATGGCAAAGGATGAGAGCAGGTCGCATGGATTGAACCAAAGAAGATTCATGCACGGCCATCCGACTGTAGAGTCTGGTATGCCGATAACCCTGATGCATGTGCTGAACAGATACAATCTTGTGGATGAGAACACACTCATGCCGTACGTAAGGCTTGTGGGAGGTCTGCAGTTTTACGATGACAGAGGGGCCGGGTATATGCTTCCCGGTCATCTTCGCCCTGTTACCATTGAGGTTCCGTCCCAGGCGGGAGGCGAGATGGGAAACCCATATGAAAGAGTGAGCATATGGGATGACGCGAATCTTGAAGATGGCATAGAGCTGCTCAGCTACGAGCAGAACGATCTTAATGACCCTATCTCGTCTGCACTTCAGAGAAGAAAGAGCATAAGTGATTTTATCGATAGAATCAGAGGTGAAGCGCTTCCGTCCGGCGTAGAGTACCCGACCCATAGAACAGGACGTATTTTAGAGACGGCGATGCGCATACTTGTCGCCAACCCCGATACAAAAGTGATAAGTACGGAGCCTGGTAACCGGTGGGACGATCACTCGAATGCACTTACAGCCCACCGGGAGAATGCTACCGAGCTGTTTGAAGCTATCTCTGCGGCTATGAAGCATATGAAGGCGGCCGAAAAAGACAATATAAATATTGTGGTCTACGGTGACTTCGGCAGAAACTACAATATAAACAGTTCGGACGGATGGGACCACGGCAACAACCAGGTAGTCTACTGGTTCGGCGGGGAGCGCTATCTGAACTCCCTTGGAGTTGTAGGAGAGACCGATCTGTATGTGTGGTATAAAAAAGCACGTCTCTACAGTCGCCCGAAGGAGGGTACCTTTGAGTTTGAGCCTTACAGTATTGCCTCAACTTTCTACAGGCTTTACGGCATAACCAACCCCGAGGTGCTTACCGGTGGGTACGGTGTGATAGCCCCGCCCCAACAGAGCTTTTTGAAAGTGTAAAACTCCTATATTCTATTGAAAAGCCGCCGGTATAGGCGGCTTCGTCTCTGCATTTCCTTGCTTGATGTTGGCTATTCCGATCTCTTCTTTTTGAGCATATATCTCTTTTTTTTGGGCTTTTTACGCCGTTTTATACGCTGGTCGAAGAGGTTCAGCATGATAAAGAAGAGTATGCCGAACAGAATGAGCGACATGAAGTTGTCGGAGTGCCTCAACTGTACCCCGATGATCGTGAAGGCTATCTGTATATATACGAGAAGAATGACGGTGTAGGGTATATCTTCGTACCGTTTGTAGAGTATATGGTGCATATGTGTCTTGTCGGCCGAGAAGATGGAGAGGCCGCGCTGTTTTCTTCGGACCATCACGATGAACGTATCCAGAACAGGCAGCACCACTATGAACAGAACCGCCATCGGCTCTATGAACTCCATAGCCCGCACAGCCAGAATGGCGACTATGAAGCCCAAGGTCAAAGAGCCGCTGTCTCCCATGAAGACTCTTGCCGGATGCCAGTTGAAGATCAGAAAGGCCGCGACCCCCGCCATGGTTACGGATGAGAGCATTATCATCAGTTCGTCGTGATTTGTGTAGCCTATCCATAGAAACGCTCCCATCATAACCATCGAGATCGTACCCGCCAGGCCGTCGAGGCCGTCGGTAAGGTTGAGTGCGTTCGTAAAACCGGTAATAGCAAAAACGGTAAAGGGGATCGCAATGAGGAGAGGCAGATCTATCTCGTAACCGATGTAGTGCCCCAGAGATTTTATGTAGATCCCTTTTACGCATAGCAGCAGGGTGGCGAAAATTATGAAGAGGAACTTCTTTTTTGGAGAGAGTCCAGCATAGTCGTCGAGCAGTCCGGCTATAAAGACTATGGCTATGGCGACATAGACATAGTAGTATTCCTGCAGCCGGTTGAGATCGAAAAATACGGCGATGAAAGAGACCAGAAGCATGGCCGAAACGAAGCAGGTGCCGGCTCCGCGGGGAATAGGATTTTCATGCATGCTCCGCTCGTTCGGAATATCTACCAGGCCC
>JALWMA010000111.1 GCA_027081015.1 Campylobacterales bacterium
CAGCTTTATCTTTCTGTATTTTGGCGTTATGGCCGCCTCTATCATATCGTTGTCCTCTTTGTGGCGCCCGATCACGAGTTTCGCGCCGTCGGGGAGTCTCAGGTGCCTGCCGTATTTGAGCAGCTGTATATCCGCGACTTCAAGTGTGTCGTACTTTATGAACTCCCTTATCTTTTTGGAGAAGTTTTCATCGGTCAGAAGGCAGCCGCCGCCCGGCTTTTCGAAATCTTTGAGCCCAATCTCTTCGGCCATTTTGAGCTGCACTTCGCGGTTTCTGCCGGAGATTCCGAGGAGCTTCTCCCTATCTACCCACCCCTCTCGTTCCGGCAGCGTGGGCGGCAGCAGCTTGGCGCTCATGGGTCTTAGGAGCAGATCCTGTGTTTCGGAGAGGTTCGTAACCAGATCGAGCGCTTCGCGGCGCTGGCTCATCGGCCTTTGGCCCACAACTTCACCGCTTATGAGGAAGCTCGCGCCCCACTCCTCCATCAGGTCCCTTGCGATTCTGAACATGTTCCCGTGGCAGTCTATGCAGGGGTTGAAGTTTTTGCCGTATCCGTACTTCGGGTCGAAAAGTATGTCGCGCAGGTACTGGTCTTTAATGTCCAGAATCCTCAGCTCCGCACCCACCTGGTCGCACATGTTCTGCATGTGCTCCTTTCTGCTTTTGGTGCTGCCGAAGCCTATGTCAAGATTGAGCGCGATCACATCGATCCCCTGGTCGATTATGAGCTTCATCGAAAGGGTGCTGTCGAGTCCGCCGCTAAAGAGTGCTATGGCTTTCATAAGGTACCAGTTCTCCTCGTTTGAGCTTGTTTATGTAGTCTTTGTATTTCCTAAGATAGAACATCTTTTTTTCCAGGGGAAGTTTATCATATTTTTTTATAATGTCAAGTGCCTTTTCGTAGTACCTTCTCAAAAAGTAGATCAGCTGTTTTTTCAGCTCCTCCTCGTTGTAGATCTTTACGGAGTCGTCGAAATCTATCTGGAGTAGTTCGCTGTTTTCACGCCCCTGCACAAGCGCCTCGAAGGCGTCCCTGTGGGTAAGGAACATCGAGCTGTCCATCACATCCAGGACCATGTCGGTGAGGCTCGGAGTCTTCAGAAGCGTCTTTATGATGCTCTTTTCGGCTATGTCCGAAAGTGTCAGTATGGAGCGATCTGGTGTTTCCGCCTCCCTTTTGTGCGTACTCTTCAGTCTGGCGCCGCTAATGCCGAGTATGGAGGCGGCGTATGGAACATACTCCTCCTGCAGGAAAGGCGAGAGCGAAGCGAGATAGCTTTTGATGCTGTTGAAGGCCACCTCTTTTCCCTTCGGCGTGTGTATGTCGTACGACGACACCATCCTGTCTATGACAAACCTCGCAAAGGGGATCGGCGATGCGAAGAGCGCCTCTACGGCATCGGCGTTGCCCGCATTTACCATGTCCGCCGGGTCCATGCCGCCCTCGAATAGTATGACCCCTCCGTCGAAGTTGTGGCGGCTTAGAAGCAGCGCCGCCTTCATCGCCGCATTGATTCCCGCTTCATCGCCGTCGTAGGCTACGATCACCTCCGGCTCCCCCTTTTTAAGAAGGGGAAGATGGTCGTTGGTCAAAGATGTGCCCAGTGTCGCAACCGCCGTACCGAAGCCGGCCTGGTGGAGCATTATGACATCCATGTACCCCTCCACCACGATGAGCCGCTTTTTGCGGTAGATCTGCTCTTTGGCCAGGTGGTAGCCGTAGAGGAGCCTCGATTTGTTGAAGAGCTTCGTCTGGGGCGAGTTTATATATTTGGCCGGGTGGTTCGTAAGCGTACGGCCGCCGAACCCCACCGGCATTCCAGACGGCGAAAAGATCGGAAAGATGAGCCGCTCTATGAGTCTTGCGTAGTAGCGTCCCCGTTCGTGTCCCAGAACCCCTACCTCTTCCGCTTTGGCCGGCGGTATCATGCTCTTTTGCAAAAAGGCGAGTGTCTCTTCGCTCGAGGGGGCGTAGCCGAGGCCGAACTTCTCTATGCTCGCCAGCGATACGCCCCTTTTTTCAAGGTACTCTTTCGCGATTTCGTTGTGCTCGAGGTTGGCGCGGTACCAGCGGCCTATCGTCTCCAAAATCCTGCGCTCGGCGCTTCCGCCGTTTCGGCCCTTTGTGTAGCGCAGCGTGAAGTTGTACTGGCTTGCAAGTTTCTCAATCGCTTCGGGGTAGCTGAGCTTTTCGAACTCCATCAGGAACTTTATGGCATCGCCCCCGGCTCCGCATCCGAAACATTTGTAGAGCTGTCTGGAGGGGCTCACTATGAAGCTCGGTGTCTTTTCGTCGTGAAAGGGGCAGAGGCCCTTGAAATTTGAGCCGTTCTTTTTGAGTTCGACATAGTTTCCTACCACGTCCACTATGTCTATCGTCTGCTTCAGCTGCTCTATGGAGTTGTTATCTATCATTGTTTTATTATATAATAAATAGCCATATAGTTATATGGCGGTGAGCATTGAGCAGTGAGCAGAAACGAATAGAACCGACTCTACTCACTGCCCACTGCCCACTACCTGATTTCGGAAAGGTCGGTATGTGGATGCCCTGCTGATAAACTACCGCGATCCGCTCTTTGCCGTACTGCTGATAGCCGGAATGGTGTTTGTCATAGCCCTCGTCAGCTACTGGTGGGGCGTCTATGTAAAGAGCCGGAAGTCCCGCCGCCTTCAGAGATTTCTGCGCAGGTTCGAGACGCAGGGGGTGAAGAAGAGCCTCGAGTCGATGCCCTATTCGCCTACCATAACCCAGCCGCTTGTCCTTTTGGCCAAAGCGTACGAGAAGAGCGGCGAGTACAACAACGCCATCGAGATAGGGCTCTACCTGCTCAAGCACTGCGAAGACGAAGCGCTCACATACGAGCTCATGGAGCTTGTGGGCACCACATATATGCACGCCGGATTTCTGGAGAGGGCACGGACGACGTTTATGCAGATCCTCCGCTCCAATCCGCGCAACAGGAGGGTGCTTAACGACCTGATGGTGGTCTATGAGCGCCTGCAGGATTTCAAAAGGGCCAAAGAGGTGATAGAGCCGCTCGAGACGATGGGTGCCGATGTGGCCGATTTGAAGCTCTACCTCGAGCTAAAAAGCGTACTGGCCGATTCGCAGCTCGAGCACGACGAGAAGGTTCAAAAGGTCGTATCGCTCTACGAAAAGAGCGGAAAGTTCGAGAGGATAGTCTTCGAATACCTGCTCAAAAACGAGCCTCGGCGCGCCTGGGAGATGGTAAAGGAGGAGGATATAGAGTGCCTTATAGATATATTCTGGTTCCTTCCGGCATCCTACCTCGACTACGACAGGATAAAAGAGAGCCCGAAACTTTCGGCGATATACGGCGCGAGGGGCGACATAGAGCCGCCGAAGCCTATAGGGTGGTTCCTTATAGATATGCTCGGACACCTCAGAAAGACCGGATTCGACAAAGCGACCCTGCAGTTTGCCTATCTTTGCGACAGCTGCAAGCAGCAGTTTCCGGTCCCTTTCGAGAGGTGCCCAAGGTGCCTTGCGCTCGACAGCGTAGTGGTGGAGAGAGAAATTACAAAGGCTGACGGTGAAACGGGTTACAATCTTCTCTGACGGCTCGAGCCTGGGAAATCCGGGCCCGGGCGGATGGGGCACCATACTGCGCTACGGAAACCGCGAAAAAGAGCTAAGCGGCGCGGAGCCGATGACCACAAACAACCGCATGGAGCTCACCGCGGTGATAGAGGGGCTCAAAGCCCTCAAAGAGCCGTGCGACGTCACGATATACAGCGACTCCAGCTATGTGGTGAAGGCGATAAACGAGTGGCTCGACGACTGGATAAAGAGAGACTTCAAAAAGGTGAAAAATCCCGATCTCTGGAGGGAGTACCTGGAGGCTGCGAAACCCCACAGGGTAAAAGCGGTATGGGTGCGGGGGCACAACGGCCATGCCGAAAACGAAAGGTGTGACGAACTGGCGCGAAGAAGCGCCGAAAAGATAAAGGAGCAGAGCAATGCATAGAGCATACGGGGAGGTCTGTATCGGAAACGGCCGGGCCGCCGTACTGGCCAGGGAAATTTCGCCGGTTGCGCACAAAAGGGGGGTGTCATGGACGAGCTGAGACCGCTGGAAGATCAGCTTGGGTACAGATTCAAAGAGAGGCAGAGGCTGGTCGAAGCGCTTACGCACAAGAGTTACAAAAAGCCCTACAACAACGAGAGGCTCGAATTTCTGGGCGATGCGGTGCTCGATCTGATAGTGGGCGAGTATCTCTATAACCGTTTTCCGAACGCAAGGGAGGGGGAGCTGAGCAAGATGAGAGCCTCTTTGGTGAACGAAGCCGGCTTCAAGAGGCTGGCCGACGCCCTCCATTTGGGAGACTACATCTACATATCGGCCGCCGAAGAGAACAACAGGGGCCGGCAGAAGCCCTCCCTGCTCTCCAATGCTTTCGAAGCGCTGATGGGCGCCATATACCTGGAAGCGGGGCTCGATGAGGTGCGGCGCATCGCGATAAACCTGATAGAGGCGTGCTACCCGAAAATAGACCTCGGCTCGCTCTTCAAAGACTACAAAACGACGCTTCAGGAGCTTACTCAGGCGAAATTCGGCGTAATTCCCGACTATGTGTTGAAAGACTCTTTCGGCCCCGACCACAACAAAGAGTTCGAGGTGCAGGTCTACGTAAACGACAGGCTGCTTGCCACTGCGAAGGGAAAGAGCAAAAAGTCGGCTCAGCAGGAGGCGGCCCGTGCGGCGCTGAAGCTCCTTAAAGGGGAGCCGAAATGAGTAACACCTTCGGAAGACGCTTCTGCATGACCACCTTCGGCGAGTCACACGGCAGGGCGATCGGATGCGTACTCGACGGCGTCCCGGCGGGGCTGGAGATAGACGAGGGGTTCATACAGTCCGAACTCGACCGCCGCCGCCCCGGCAAAAACGCCTACGCCACCGCCAGAAAAGAGCCGGACAGGGTGGAGATTTTGAGCGGGGTCTTCGAGGGCAGAAGCACCGGAACCCCGATAGCGATGGTGATCTTCAACACCGACCAGAAATCGAAAGATTACGGAAACGTGAAAGATCTCTTCCGCCCCGGCCACGCCGACTTCACATACTGGGAGAAGTACGGCATACGCGACTACCGCGGGGGCGGGCGAAGCAGCGCGCGCGAGACGGCGGCGAGGGTGGCGGCGGGTGCGGTCGCCAAACTGATGCTCAAAGAGATCGGCGTAACGGTTAGGAGCGGAATATTCAAAATCGGAGGGGTAGAGGCGCGAAACTACGACTTCGACTATGCCGAACGGAGCGAAATATTCGCCCTCGATCCCGATATGGAAGAGAAACAGAAAGAGGCGGTGCTAAGGGCCAAAGAGGCGCACGACAGCATCGGCGGCGCGGCGCTTGTGAGGGCATCGAACGTGCCTGCGGGTCTCGGCGAGCCGATCTACTACAAACTCGACGCCGTAATTGCCGAGGCTATGATGGGCATAAACGCGGTAAAAGGCGTGGAGATAGGAGAGGGTATGCAGAGTGCGGAGCTGCTCGGCAGCCAGAACAACGACGAGATGAGCAAAGAGGGCTTTTTGAGCCACCATGCCGGCGGGACCCTCGGAGGCATAAGCAGCGGCGATACCCTCGAAATCAAAGTCTACTTCAAGCCTACCCCGTCCATATTCAAGCCCCTCAAGACCCTCGACATCCACGGAAACGAAACGGTCTGTGAGTTGAAGGGGCGCCACGATCCCTGCGTGGCTATCAGGGGCAGTGTAGTGGCGGAGGCGATGACCGCACTCGTTCTGGCCGACATGGTGCTTTTGAATATGGGTCGCAAAATGGATGATGTGGTCCGTCAATACGGGAAGGATAGAGCTTGAAGCGAACGATTGTTCTTGTAATTGCACTCCTTTTTCCGGCGATTTTGTCGGCTAAAATAGATGTAGTCGTCAGCATAGTTCCGCAGAAATATTTCGTAGAAAAGATCGCCGGCGATCTTGCCGACGTGACGGTCATGGTACCGCCGGGGGCCAGCCCCGCCTCCTACGAGCCGAAGCCGTCGCAGATGAAAAAGATCGCGAAAGCGCGGCTCTATTTTTCGACAGGTGTTCCGTTCGAAAAGGCGTGGCTGCCCCGTTTTGCGGCACAGAACCGAAAAATGAGAGTCGTCGATACGACTGCCGGGATCGCGAAACGGCCGATGGTGAGCCACCACCACGAGCATGAAGAGGGTGCTATGCACCATGAGGTCCATGCAGACTCTTTGGATCCCCATGTCTGGCTCTCGCCGCCGCTTGTGAAGATTATGGCCCGAAATATAGCCGAAGCGCTGCAGGAGAGTGACCCGGCCCATGCGGCGGAGTACGGGAGAAACCTTCGGCTGTTCGAGCGTGAACTCGACGATCTGGACAGGAGGCTGAAGAGCATGCTCGAGCCGTGCAGAGGGATGGCGATGATGGTTTTTCACCCGTCGTGGGGATACTTCGCCCACGAGTACGGCCTGAAGCAGATTCCCATAGAGGTGGAGGGGAAAGAGCCCAAGTCCAGAAAACTTGCGGAGCTTGTGCGGGAGGCGAAAGAGGAGGGGGTGAGGGCGCTTTTCGTTCAGCCGCAGTTCTCGAAACGTGCGGCGGAGGCGGTGGCCTCTTCGATAGGCGCAAAGATTGTCGTAGCCGACCCCCTGGCCGCAGAGTGGGCGCAAAACCTTCTCGAAGTTGCGAAAAGAGTGTGTGAAGCCTCCAGATGATCGAATATGCGGTAGAGCTTGAAGGGGTCTCCTTCTCATACGACGGCGAGACGGTTTTAAACGACATCTCCATACGGGTGGAGAAGGGGGATTTTCTGGCTATCATAGGCCCGAACGGCGGGGGCAAGAGTACGCTTCTAAAAATTATGATGGGGATCTTGAAGCCGGAGAGGGGGGAGGTGAGGCTCTTTGGAAAAGAGCCCGGCCGAAACGGCCCCTCGATTGGCTACGTTCCGCAGGAGACCGGCCGCAACCTCGACTTTCCGATAACGGTGATGGATGTGGTACTGATGGGTGTTTTGCACAAGAGAAACATCTTCAGACGTTACAATGCGGCTTTGAGAGCAAAAGCGCAAGAGGCCCTGAAGCGTGTGAAGATGGAGAGCTTGTCCGGCAGGAAGATCTCCGAACTTTCGGGCGGAGAGCGCCAGAGGGTGCTGATAGCGAGGGCGCTCTGCGGCGACCCCGACATACTTATGCTCGACGAGCCCACCGCAAGCATAGATTTCAGCGGCCAGTGGGAGATATTCGAACTGCTCGAAGAGCTGAACCGCAAAATGACGGTGATCGTAGTGAGCCACGACATGAGCATGGTTATGGGCTTTGCCAAACATGCGGCATATGTAAACCGAAGCGTCGTGATGCATACGATAGACGCACATACGCGCTACCAGATAAAGCGGCAGCTCGGAGGCCACGAAGGGCACTACTGCGGTGCGGAGTTCTGGCGCGATATGGGCAAAAAGATCGAGTGCAACGAGGAGTGCAGGCATGCTTGAGGCGCTCCAGATGCCCTTTTTTCTCCATGCGCTGATTGCCGGGGCGCTGATCGCTGTGGCGATCGGACTGATAGGTCCTCTGACGATGGCCAACAGGATGACCTTCATGAGCGGCGGAATAGCCCACGCCACATACGGCGGTGTGGGGGCGGCCATATTTTTCGGCTTCTCCGTCCTGGCGGGGGCGGCTGCCGCGGCGATTGTCGCGGCGGCGATCATCTCTTTCATAGCATACCGCCATGCACACCGAGCCGATACGGCCATAGGAATCGTCTGGGCGGTAGGAATGGCTGCAGGTGTGATTTTCAGTGACCTTACACCGGGCTACAATGTCGACCTTATGAGCTTTCTTTTCGGATCGATTCTTGCGGTAAGCGTTACGGACCTCTGGATAATGGCCGCTTTCGACCTGATTGCACTGGCGGTGGTGTGGTTCTATTACTACGACTTCACGGCCCTCAGTTTCGATCCAGTTTTTGCGAAGCTTCAGGGTGTCAAGACTCAGCTTCTGCACTTTCTTCTTCTGGGTCTGGTGGCTATGACCGTCGTTCTATCGATGCGCCTTGTGGGGCTTATAATGGTCATTGCCCTGCTCACGATGCCGAGCTTTTCGAGCGAAAGATTCTCGAACTCGCTGGGACGCATGATGCTTCTTTCGATGGCTCTTTCGACCATCTATATAGTTGCGGGCCTCTTTCTTGCATATATGTACGACCTATCGTCGGGCGCTTCAGTCATAATAGTGGCGGCGTTTGGTACAATTGCACTGTTTTTGATAGAGTCCATGAAGATCAAAGGTTTTTCAAGATGATAAAAAAGTGTCTGTTTCCGGCAGCGGGTTACGGTACGAGGTTTCTCCCGGCTACAAAGGCGATGCCAAAAGAGATGCTTCCGGTTATGGCGAAGCCGCTTATCCAGTACGGGGTAGAGGAGGCGGTAGAGGCCGGAATGGACGTTATGGCCATCATTACGGGGCGTGGAAAGCGGGCCATAGAGGACCACTTCGACATCAGCTACGAGCTCGAGCACCAGATAAAAGGCAGCTCAAAAGAGTATCTGCTGCAGGAGATCAGAACCCTTATAAACCGCTGCACCTTTACATACACGAGACAGATAGAGATGAAGGGGCTCGGAGACGCGATCTACAAAGGGCGCGTGCTGATCGGCAACGAACCGTTCGCAGTGCTGCTCGCGGACGATCTGTGCACCCATACGGACGGCGACGGCGTACTTTCGCAGATGGTCAAAGTGTATGAAAAGTACAGATGCTCCGTCGTGGCTGTGCAGGAGGTGCCGATGGATCAGGTGAGCAAATACGGAGTGATCGCCGGAAAAGAGATAGGCGAAGGGCTCTATATGGTAGATACGATGGTCGAGAAGCCCGATCGTGACGAGGCACCCTCGAACCTCGCCATAATAGGCCGCTACATTCTTACGCCCGATATTTTCGAACTCATAGAGAAGACGGAGCCGGGCAAAGGGGGAGAGATCCAGATTACCGATGCCCTGATGGCCCAGGCGAAAAAGGGGATGGTCATAGCATACAGATTCAGAGGTAGACGCTTTGACTGCGGAAGTATAGACGGCTTTGTGGAAGCGACCAACTTCTTCTACGAGCAGAGCAGAAAGGAGGGGTGATGAGACTGGTATTCCTGGATGCCAAAACCCTTGGTGAAGATATCGATCTGGATATATTCGAAACTTTCGGAGATGTTGCCGTATATCAGACTACTTCCGCCGAAGAGCGGGTGGAGCGGTGCAGGGATGCCGATGTCGTGATTACCAACAAAGTGGTCATAGACCGAAAAGTGATCGACGAATCCCCTTCTTTGAAGCTCATATGCGTAGCGGCGACCGGGATGAACAACGTAGATCTGGAGTATGCGGCCAAAAAGGGTATAGAGGTTAAAAACGTGGCCGGATACTCCACCCACAGCGTAGTGCAGCATACGTTCGCCATGCTCTTTTACTTGATGGAGAAGCTTCCGTTTTACGACAACCACGTAAAATCGAAAGAGTGGAGCCGCTCGGGCATATTTACATGTGTCGAGCGACCTTTTCACGAACTGCGCGGTAAACAGTGGGGAATAATCGGGCTTGGAACTATAGGCAAAGAGGTCGCCAAAGCAGCAGAAGCTTTCGGAGCCACGGTCGTATACTACTCCACGAGCGGAAAAAACGACGACCCTTTCTACCCGCGAATGGAGCTCGATACGCTTCTTAGTACCTCCCATATAATATCTATACACGCTCCGCTGAACGAGAGCACGAAAAACCTGCTCGACTTCGCTAAACTTCAAAAGATCGAAGCTGGTTCCATCCTCCTGAATCTGGGCCGGGGCGGCATAATAAACGAAAAAGATCTTGTCCATGTAATGGACGACAAGGAGCTCTATGTCGGTCTGGATGTAACCGAAACCGAGCCTCTGCCGGAGGATTCGGTTCTATTCGAAGTTGCCGACCCGGAGCGGCTGCTAATTACACCCCATATCGCCTGGACCAGTGTCGAAGCGAGAGAAAAACTCGTGGCCGGCATCATGCACAACATCGAAGTTTTCCTGAAAAAACACACGATATAAACGGTACTCCGCGCCGGGTTATTGCTCATTGGGGTGTGCCGCTTCGCGGCAATATTGAAAGCAATGGAAGACCGCAAAGCGGCTATCCTGATATGTTAGTTTTTAGTTTCTGGTTTTTCGCTCAAAAAAGTTTTCTTTTTCCAGGTCGTAGAGTTCATATCGGATCTTTTTAAATTCTTCCGATTTTTCATGGTCTATAAGCTTGAAGCTCTCTTCGAGAACTCTTGCCGCCTCCTGGGTGCGCTTGTAGTTTGCAAGCAGTATGCCGCCTATATCCTCCCTCTCCATTTCCGATTGCACGCTCTCTTTCAGCACATCGTTTTGAATGTCTCTATGCGGAAGAAGGTCGAGGTAGTTCTCTATTTTGGCAAGATGTCTGAGTGATTTGAGTTTCGAAGCGACTTCCCTGTTGTCATAGAGGTAGCGGTTTATATCTTCTATGACGCGAACCCCCTCCTTGAGGCGGTTGAGATTCGCGTCTATCAGCCGAAAAAGCTTCGACCGATCGGTATCCTGATTAATCTTCACGTCCGAAGATGCCGAGGATCTGCAGCAGAGAGATGAAGAGGTTCAGCAC
>JALWMA010000112.1 GCA_027081015.1 Campylobacterales bacterium
CCAAAAATCTCTTTGTAAAGATTCCGGAGGGCGTGGACGATGTGGACGCTTCGTTCGTTACCGTCGGCGCCATAGCTCTTCAGGGTGTGCGCCAGTGTGCCCCTACACTCGGTGAAAACATCGCCGTTATGGGTCTTGGGCTTCTGGGCCAGCTTACCGTTCAGCTTCTAAAGGCGAACGGCTGCCGCGTCATAGGAAGCGACATAGACCCCGACAAGATGGAGCTGGCCAAGAAGCTGGGAGCCGACGAAGTCTGCCATGCGCAGGATCTTGTAAAAAAAGGGGTGGAATTCAGTAACGGCTACGGGGTCGACGCCGTCATAATCACCGCCTCTACCGCCAGCAACCAGCCCATCATCGATGCCGGGGACATATCCAGAATGCGCGGGCGTGTCGTAGTGGTCGGCATGGTCGGTATGGATATTCCCCGCAACGAGTACTACAAAAAAGAGCTCGATCTTCGTCTTTCGATGGCTTACGGTCCCGGACGCTACGATCCCGATTATGAAGAGAAAGGCATAGACTACCCATACGATCTTGTAAGATGGACCGAACAGCGCAACTTCGAAGCCTTTTTACAGCTCATTGCGCAGGGGCGCATAACCCCAAAAGAGCTCATCACCCACCAGTTCGACTTCGAAGACGCCATGAAGGCTTACGACCTACTGGAAGGCAAGACACAGGAGAAGTATCTGGGCATCGTACTCAACTACCCCGGTGAAATAGACCTCGAAAAGAACAAAAGTGTACAGATAAGCGAAAAACCGGTTACTCACGAGCACCTCAACGTCGGCCTTATAGGTGCGGGCAACTTTACCAAATCTGTCATTCTTCCCAACCTCAAAAAGATCGGCGGGTACGACCTCGTAGGGCTCTGCACCGCCACAGGCGTAAGCGCGCACGGAACCGGCGAGAAGCACGGTTTCAAATATATCACTACGGATGAGGATGAGATCTTTGGAAACGGTGAGATCAATGCGGTTTTCGTAACCACCCGCCACGACAAACATGCTGGCACTGTTCTAAAAGCGATAGAGGCGAAAAAGCACTGCTTCGTCGAAAAGCCGCTCTGCATAAAGGAGGAGGAACTTGAGGCCATAGCAGCCGCATATGATGGAAGCAGTATCGTTCAGGTCGGTTTCAACCGCCGCTTCTCTCCACTGATCGAGAAGATGAAAAAGAGTGTCGGAGACTCGCCCATGTCGATTATTTACAGAATAAACGCGGGTGTCATCCCCAAAAACGTCTGGATTCAGGACCCTGAAGTGGGAGGAGGCAGAATAGTGGGAGAGGTGTGCCATTTTATAGACACATGCAGCTATCTTACGGGCAGCGAAGTGGAGTCTGTCTATGCTTCATGCATTCACAAAAACGACAAATCGATCCCCGATGAAGACAATGTAAGCATAGTTCTTACCTACAAAAACGGCTCTACGGCCACCATAAACTACTATGCATACGGCGACGGCGGCATGCCCAAAGAGTATGTTGAGCTATTTGCCAACGGCGTTTCGATGCAGATGAACGATTTCAGAGAATTGACGATCTATGAAAAAGGGCAGAAAGAGAGAGTGAAAAGCGCGAATCAGGATAAAGGTTTTATAAACGAATTCAAGGCTTTCAAAGAGGCGGTAAAAAGAGGCGCCCCGGCCATACCTTTTGAATCTGTTTACAATACGACAAAGACGACCTTCAAAATATTGGAGTCACTTAAGTCGAAAAGGGTTGTGGAAATTTGACAATATAGCGCTTTCAAATATCCATATGTTGGTCAAAAGAATATCATATAGCCATTTTCGCAAGCAGAAGATCCGGATATACCGAAATTATGGATACACATGGCTCGAGTATAGCGGCAATAAAATTTTGGAAAAAGGAACTCTTTTGAAATGCGAGCTATACATCCGGTTTAACAAAGAATACAAAAGACCCGATCACATAGTTTCGGAATTCTCATGAAAATTGCCTCCATAATCGCCCTTTTTCATACTATCCGCTACCTGAAAGCGAAGCAGATCTATTACAGGCTCTTTTACGCTTTACGAAAAAAAGTGCGAAAAGCCATGAAAATCTCTCCCGTTTTAGAGATGGATGCGAAAGGTATCCCTTTGACGCTTGAAGAGAGTATCACACCCCTCCCGTCATATAGTGACGACACGTTCACATTTTTAAATCTTACGCACCGGTTCGAAAAAAAGATAGACTGGAACTTCTCCGGCTTCGGGAAGCTCTGGACATACAACCTGAACTATTTCGAATTTCTATTGCAGCCCGATATGAGCCGCGAAAGAGGTCTTGGGCTGATTGAAGAGTTTATCGGTGATATACGAAACATAAAAGACGGTCTGGAGCCTTTTCCCGTTTCGCTAAGAGGGATAAACTGGATCAAGTTTCTCTCCAAACACAAAATAGAGAGCCGAAAGGTAGATTCGTCGCTAAGGGCGCAGTATGCCGTTTTACAAGATAATCTCGAGTATCACC
>JALWMA010000113.1 GCA_027081015.1 Campylobacterales bacterium
AAGGGGTGTTTAGAGCAGACCCGAACCACACTCTTACGCGCCGCGAGAAGAAGCACCGTCTCATGAAAAAGCTCGAAGAGCTCTTCGGGCTGGAGCTGAGCAAAAAGCACTACCGGTTGGTAAAGTGACAAGATGAAGATACTCGTAGAGCTTCCGACATGGCTGGGCGATGCCGTAATGGCCACACCGGCACTCGAAAACCTCTTTGCGGCATATCCAAATGCAGAGATAACCGTCGTAGGCTCCTACGTCTCCACGGAGGTCCTGAAAGCCCACCCGCGCATCGGCTACACGGTGGTGGACAAGACAAAATCGGCAGGCTTCCGACCGCTCAACATCTATCGCCTCGCAAAAGAGCTGGGGGCCCACGACATAGCCGTAAGCTTCCGCAGCCACCTCTACTCCAAACTCCTGCTGACCCTTACCAACTCAAAGAAAAGGTACACATACAAAAAAACCAACGACCAACGACCAATGACCAACGACTCACCAACTCACCAAGTCCAAAAATACCAATCCTTCATAAACGGCGTCACCGGCCGAAACGACAAACCGGGCCCGCTGAAGCTATACTGGCCCAAAAGAGATTTCGAGCGCCCCACCCTGGGCATAAACCCGGGCGCCACATACGGCAGCGCGAAGCGATGGTACCCTGAAAAATTCGCCGAAGTAGCCGCGGATCTCTCCGACAGGTTCGACATAGTAATCTTCGGCGGCCCCGGCGAAACGGACATAGCCGGCGACATAGAGCGGATGGTGCGCCAAAAAGGGGTAGAAAACGTCACCAATCTTGCAGGCAAAACGACAATCCCGGAGCTTTGCGGCCTTATAGCGGGGCTGGACCTCTTCATAACGGGCGACAGCGGCCCGATGCACATAGCCGCAGCCTACCGTGTTCCGACCGTAGCCATATTCGGCCCCACGAAACATAAAGAGACCTCGCAGTGGGAAAACCCCAAAAGCGTCATAGTGCGCCGCGATCTCGAATGCGCCCCGTGCATGAAGCGCACCTGCCCCATAAAGACGCACGAGTGCATGAAGGAGATCTCCGCCGAAGAGGTCAGCCGGGCGGCCCGGAGACTTTTGCTAGATAACTGATATTGCGATATTTTTAAAATAGCACCGCCGATCTATTTTCAACCGATTGAAAATATTACTTACAAAATTTTCAATTCATTGAAAAATTCGATTATTTGGGCATCAAAACCCCATCTACAGGCTCGTAAGAGCCAGTTTTTTCCATGCCTATTCTTCTATTGTTGTCTTGTGCTGCCCCCTCAATTCTTGTATACCCAAACCATCAAGGGGCTTCCATCATGGGGCCTGACCCCGAGATGCGAAGCAGATCGAAAAGTCGTTCCACCCTGACGAATGGACATAGTTCAGGGTGTAGCCATGTTTTTCTACAATCTTTTTGGTAATACTCAATCCAAGCCCGAAGCCCTGTTTTCTTCGGGAACCTCTGGTAAAGGGTTGCAGGTAGTAAGAGAGGGGGCGCTTTAGGGGGCCTCCCTTGCTGAGTACATGGATGCAGGAGCCGTCGGTACGCATTTCGATGGGCAAGGAACTGGTATATTTCAGCGCATTTTCCACCAGATTTTTCAGAGCAATGCCCAGATAGGGGAGGTCTCCTCGTACTTCGAAATCTTCGATATCGATCCGAACCTTCTCCTCATCCACCACCAGTTTGGAGAGCGCCTCGGCGATGAGTGTGGAGACTTTGAAAGAGCTGATCTCCAGCGGCTCTTCGTCGATACGCTTCTGGTGCAGGATCGCGGAAGTTAGCGTATCCAGGTCCTCGAGGGCTTCACGTAGGATGGCCTTCGATGGACTCTCATCGATCCCTTCCAGAGCGAATTTCCCCTTGGCGATAGGGGTTTTTAGTTCGTGTCCCACCTCTCGCAGTAGCTCCTCTTTGGAGTTGATAGCCTGCTGCAGGCGATCCGCCATAGCATTGAAGCTTCCGGAGACCTCCGCGATTTCGTCGTTTCCCTTAAGCTCCGAGCGTACATCCAGATTTCCGTGGCTGAAGGCCTTCATGGTACTTCCCAGGCGCTTGAGCGGCGCGAGCATCCTGAGCACCAGGAGGTAGATCAATAGAAGCAGGCCGATATCCACGGCAAACATCACCGAAGCGATGCGCTGTTCCAGGATTCCCTCCTCCTGGGTCCGGTCGTAGAGGGTGAGGGCCTCATCCAGGTAACGCAAGGAGAGATAGACTCTGTCGTCCCGAGAGTAGATGACGATCTCCCCGTAGCTGAGCGGCTGGCGATAGAGGATCGAGCGAGGAAGCTTGTCTCGGTCCCCGGAAAGCTCTTGAAAACCGAGCTCCTCGAGTTTTGCCCGGAAGGTTCGGTTGTCTCCCTTTATGAGAGGAGAGAGCAGCGTCTTCGCCCCGCGCAGGTAGCGCTCTACAAGGATAGTTCGGTTTTTTTGGGTGGCCTGGGTCTGGACCCAATAACTAATATAGCCCATCAGCAATAGGCTCGCCAGAAAGAGAAGAGTGATCTTGAGGCGGATCGACACGCTCTATCCTATAAACTTGTAACCGATCCCCCATTGGGAGCGGATGTACTTGGGATTTTTTGGGTCATCTCCGATCTTGTGACGCAGATTACTGATGTGCATATCGATCGTACGGTTGCGGGTGTCCGGAGGGAGAGAGGCAGCCTGGATCAACTGCTCCCGGGAGACGGCATGCCCTCTCTTTTGCAGCAGGTAGAGCAGTAGATCCATTTCGATCGGGGTCAGGGAGACGGTGAAGTCTTCGACCGTCACCTCCCGATTGGCCGGATCGATCGTCAGATCCCCCACCTGGAACTTCTCGGAACGCCCCTGTCTGCGCAATACCGCTTCGATACGCAGGATGAGCTCTCTCGGCTCGTAGGGTTTGGCGAGATAGTCGTCGACCCCCAGCTCGAAGCCATGGATCTTGTTGCCGATATCTCCCCGGGCCGAAGAGATGATGATGGGAACGTCGTGACGCTCCTTGATCTTTCTGCAGACGTCGAATCCATCCATATGCGGCAGCATCAGATCGAGGATCACCACGTCGAAGACCCGGGGGGTTCTGCAGAAACGGCTCAATGCCTCCTTAGGGTCTTCGAAGGCTTCGACATCGTAGCCGAACTCCGTCAGATAGTCGCAGATCAATCTTCGCATCTGCGGATCATCTTCGATCAAGAGTACCATTTTAGTCAAATTCCCACTCCTTGAGATCCTTGATGAACTTTTTTCGCTGCTTCTCATTGAGAATATGATGCAAACGCTCCAGGAAATCGGCTTCGATCCGCAGGAGTTCCTCTTTTATCCTCAGCTGTCCTTGCAGATATTTATCTTTGTCGAAACGATCCTGCGCGAAGAGTTTCACGCTTCTGCGCTCCTGTCTTTCGGAGTTTTCATGCAGCTTTCTACGCTGCTTTCGATACTCAACCAGTAATCGGTAGATCTCTTTACTCTGCTCTTCGGAGAGATCGAGATGGCGCATATCGTAAGGTATATACACCCTTTTGTGCTCCTCCTCTTCGTAGTCCGAATCGGCCCACGTCAAGTTAAGCAGCAGCAATACCATCCACACTATACGCATCTTATGATCCTTTCGGCATGGCGATCAGGTGATCTTCTATAAGCCCTTTCTCAAAATGCTGATGACACGCTTTACAGTTGGCTTTGCTTTTTACCTCCGGCAACTTAAATGTCGCCTTGTCAATCGAAGCGTGCTTTTCGATCCAATAGGGAGAGTCGCTAATGGCTATTATATTCTTTTTTTTCTCTCCGATGGAGAGGGAGATGTAGTGGACAGCCTCCTTGGTGGAACTCTCCGCACTGTTGGCCAGCAGATATCGTTCGATGGAAGAGCGCTCCTCCTCATCCAGTGAAGCGTCGTCCCCGAAATGGTCCGCCAGGTTAGCCATGAGCTTTTTCCAGGAACGTTTCGGGAGCAATTGAGGCGGATAGAGGGTATGGCACGAGGCGCACTCCTCCACAAAAAGTGCATGCTCCTTTTCGAATTCGACGGGACTGAATCGGCTTTGAGTCAACGGTGTATCAAAAAAGAGCGTATAGAGCGGCAGCACGACTGCAGCGCTCAACAGAATCGCCGCGAGGAGCTTTTGGACGAAGTTCAGGGCTGCGGGGGTCGCTTCTATTCTCTTGTATCCCGTCATGATGGAACGCATGGTTCCGCTCTCTTTGTGCAGCAGTGTATCCATGACCACACCCCCCAGGTGAGCAGCGATCAGAAACAGCAACAGAGTGGACGAGAGCTCATGAAGCTCTTCGAAGAGCTTCATTTTACGAAAAAGAGTCCCGTTCAACCAAGCAAAGACCCCTTTCCCCTCCTGAACACCATAGGTTATAACTCCGCTGAGCACGGTGAATAGGGTAAGCAGCAAAATTCCGAGCATTACCCAGGAAGCGGCCGGATTGTGTCCGGCGTACTCTCTCTTTGGATGGAGAAAGCCCCGCAAAAATTCGAGGGTCTCCCGTTTCGAGAGAGGCCAGTCGACGAAACGACTGTAGCGTGGTCCCATAAATCCCCACATCAGGCGAAAAAGCAACAAAACCGCTATGCCGTACCCCACTGCGGCGTGGAAATCGAGCAGCCACTCCCATTCCGAGCTAAGGAAGGCCAATGTGACATAGAGAACCAGCATCCAGTGAAAGATCCGGGTCGGTAGGGTCCAGATGTAGCTTTTCATGCCCGATCCTTAATCGTCCCACCTGCCGTAATTGGGGATGACGAGGCTGCGCTCCGAGTAATCCCCCTGTTGCGCTTTTTGATGACAGGCCGTACAGTTGGCGAAGCTCTTGACCTCTTTTTGACGCACCAATTTTTTGGGGATTTTGCGATGCTCTTTTTTGAAATATGGAGTTTCGCTGATCCGCAAAGGGGTCTGATCAGCCGGGATCTTTCGTCCCATTTTTCCGATGTCCCCACCCACGCGTTTGGCGTCGGCGGCGTTACGAAGCAGGTAGGCTCTGATGGTTGCATGGTCCTCTTTCTCCAGGGTCGCATCGGTACCGAAGTGGTCCGCAAGGGTTCGCATGGTCTTCTCCCAGGATCTCCCGGGAAGAAACTCGGGCTGATAGGCCATGTGGCAGGCGGCGCACTCCTGAATGTACAACTCGGAGGCTTTGCTCTTCTTTGGATGGTAACGCTTTTTTTCGTATCGGTCGTCGTCCGCATAAAGTGTCGTTCCGGCAAGTAGCATCGCTGCGAGAGTGATCGTGATCATTTTCATCGTTGACTCCTTGAAATCTGATTTAGTTGGAGCGCATGAAGAGCAGCACATCGCCCTTCTCCTGCGCCGTTCCTTCGCGTTTGTAGACATCTTTGAAGTTCCGTCTTAGCCATTTTTTCACCTTTTTTACATTCACAAACCGCTTGGGGTTGACCGAGGGAGAGAGGGGTTTGATCTTTTTCCCTGTAAAGATATTCTCTCCGCTTTGTCGAAGATCTTCTGTGTGGCAACTGGCACAGGAGACCTCCTTGCCCCGCTTGCCGATATGTTTGGAGAAATAGATCTCCCTTCCCCTTTCGACACTGAATCCCCCAAAAGAGGGGTTTTCCTTTTTTGCTTGCGCCGCGAGACGCTGCAGATACTCATCCATCGTTTCACCATAGGCGAAAACCCCCGTCAAGATGGTGATCGCTATCACTATTTTTTTCATTCGCACCTCCTTTTTCTCTTATTTGTCGACACTGTTATTGTCTCTGAATAGTGTCAAGATATACAGATGAGAGTTCTTGAATTTTTCTTGACAATTTTCAATCGAGTCCTCTGGAAAACCCAACCAAAGATGTTAAAATATAGAAAAGTGTACTGACCCTTCCCTTTCTACACACCTAAGCCGCTAACTGAAACGCTTCTGTGGGCGTTTTGTAGTGCAGTGCCTGGCACAAGGTAATGCAAGGTATGAACTCGCTCAACTTCAAGAGCACTCAAAAATTATTGCTTCGCTTCCAGAGCTGAAAGAGAGATTTGTCGATGCACACATGCTATTTTGAAACGTAAGGACGGGTCGAAGCGAATTTTACGGTTCCGGGTAGTTGATATAGGGCAAATGCGCCATGACATCATGGGGGGGCAACCTCATAGGCATCATGGGGTCAGGCCCCTTGATGCCTGCAAAAACGCATCCAAAGAGGTGAAGCATGTCAGTCAAAGTATAATTTATACGTAAAATTTGTAGGATCGAGGAGTTGGAAATAAACGGATCTGATTCAAGCTAAGAACCAAGGCAACCGGAAAAGCTCCGGTCGCAGTTTGAATCATGCTTTAAAAAGAGGAAGCCAGCCGCCCTATCTGTATTCGTTATCTACGAGCTGACAGAGTATGTGGCCTATGAGGATGTGCATCTCCTGTATGCGTGCGGTGTCGTCGGAGGGGACTATGATGTTCAGGTCGCAGACGTCGAGCATCAAGGGGTCTGACCCCGTGATGCCCCTCTTTGACTTCAATAAGAGCATCTGCTCAGGCACTTTCAGCTCGGTATCGCCACGGTTTCGGCCATCGGGGAAATTACCGACGGTTTGGATTTTAATGTAATCCTATTGATGTTATTGTTATTAACTATCCTCCCCATTCCTCATTCCCCTAAGGTAGTGACTGATCCCTATATCACTACTCTTCTGCTTCCTATACCTCTACATTCTCTGACATTAACATACTCCTTCAACATAATGTGGCGGTCTATAGCCTGTCAAAACCAGAAGCAATGCAAAGATAATTAATCCTAAATAAACAAAAATTCCTATATTGATAAACGTTGTATAGGTAATAGGTCTTTTAGAATCTTTTACAAGTTCATCATATAACCATCGATTCCATAAAAATGGTAATATCAATACTACCAATGAAAAAAATATACCTCCTTTGAAAAAGCAAGCTTTATCAAGTTTATAATAATGAACAGCAAATAAGACTGCCACAATCACCGATAATTTGTGTAAAGTATTTTTATTCATCCCATTTACCTATTCGCATGACGGGGTGTCATTACATGGATTACTATCAGGAACGCCGTTAAGCCCTGTCAGCGAACCAAGTCCTAATCCGCCCACTTCACCTATCAAGGCTCCAAAAAACCCACTTCCAACAGCAAGGGCACCACCAAGAGCACCGCTAACCGTATCAACCAAGAAAATACGCCAACCTTCTGAAGAGCACCGAGCATTTAATGCTGCATCAATAGCTCCAACAATTGCACCACCAATTGCCCCTGCTGCAATCCCGCCTACAATTCCAAATTTTCCCTCAGGATCCACCAGGTTAACCGGATCGTTCAGCACATACCCGTAGAGGTTGCTGTCGCCGCCTTCAAAGAGTATCGGGTCTTTTGCCGTCCATTTGCCGGTGTAGGCGTCATATTCACGGAAGCCGAAGTGTGTAAGCTTTGTGTCCGGATCGTAGAGCCCGCCGGCGAAACCGAACGGCACTCTGAAGTCCGGGTCGGTGTCGGTCACTATATTACCGAAACTGTCGTAAACGATCTCTTTAACGATGTTACCGTCTATGTCGGTAACGGCCCTGAGGCTGCCTACCTGGTCGTAATGAAGGTAGAATCTCCCGCCCGATCAAGGGGCCTGACCCCGTGATGCCCTAAAGTCTGATAGAGTTCACCCATATATCACACCCATATGAATAATCCAGGTAGAAAATAATGTTATGACCAACCCTATATATTGGAATAATTTATAATTTATTTTAGCTCCCTTAGCGATCAAATGATTCCAATAGAGCCAATCGGACCAAAGCAATAATTGTAAAACAATATATAGTCCTGCTATTGCAAAAGCATCTATTAGAGGAACGATTTCGGTCTCTCCTGTAGGAGGCTTAATGCGATATCCTACAAATAAAAATCCCCCTGTATATAAGATAAAAAATGTTCTTATCTTTTTTATGGTATCTATTGACATGGCTCTTTCGGTTTACATGATGATGCGTTAGCATAATTTATTGCATTCATAATAAAATCCGCGCCAAGACCGCCAAAGATGGCCAATGTGCTTTCCGAAGCTGCAAAGAAACCGACATCAAGCATCAAGTGCATCAAGGGGTCTGACCCCGTGATGCTCGCTTTTCAGATACGATGTTATTCAAGAGCCTATAGTACTCAACCATTTCGTTTTCATTTTTCGGATCGAAATTATCTCCAGTGTTCAAGACAAATTTCCCGTCATCAGATACAAAATACATCATACCTTTACCTTCAAACAGGCATATATACTGCTTTCCTTTAATGTGAGAAAGTTTTTTCTTAAATTCTTTGCAACTCTTTTTCAGCATTTCAATATTTATAGTTTGCGGTTCTTTTAAAATTTCAGCTTTAAGGTTTTTGTTGCCGACTCTACTTCCGGCTATTACATACGAGTGCCCATTCTCTTTAAAATATGCCCAATAAGGGAATGGAAAGTTGACTATATAACCATTTACTTTTAAAGAAGGTCCGTTAATCAGATATAAAATAGGGTTAGTTAGTTTTGTTATGTCATATACCCCCAAGACGACAACGGGAATCAATAATGCGATAAAAAATTTTCTATATTTCATTTTAAAACTTTCCGACTGTGCCTAATTTACATACACTTTTTGTAGTCTCTTTGCCCATTTTTCTCGTTTGATCAACAACTTCTTGCATTTGTTTGTTGCGTCTTGGATCACCTAAAACATATTGAGGTTGGCTAATCATATCGTCTATCCAGCTACCTAGCGCATGACCAAAACTTGCTCCAGCAGCAGCTCCGAATAAAGTTCCTATACCAAAAGTAGTTCCACCACCAAGAAATCCACCGGCTATTGCTCCACCTATTGTAAGTGTGGTATCCCAACTCAACCCCCATGGATCCACCAGATCCACCGGATCGTTCAGCACATACCCGTAGAGGTTGCTGTCGCCGCCGGCAAAGAGTATCGGGTCTTTGGATATCCATTTGCCGGTGTAGGCGTCATATTCACGGAAGCCGAAGTGTGTCAGCTTCGTATCCGGATCGTAGAGCCCGCCGGCGAAACCGAACGGCACTCTGAAGTCCGGGTCGGTATCGGTCACTATATTACCGAAACTGTCGTAAACGATCTCTTTAACGATGTTACTGTCTGCATCGGTAACAGCCCTGAGACTGCCTACCTGGTCGTAATGAAGGTAGAATCTCCCGCCCGTGCCGTCTGTCATGCTTACGGGCATCCTGCCGTCTGCATACTCGAAGCGCCACACAAGGTTGTCATCTTTATCATAGACCGCCAACAGGGTCGTGAGGTCTTCCCAGAGGTATTTCTCGACGATCGTGCCGTTGACCTCTTTGCCTATGCGGCGGTTGAGCGGGTCGGTGATGTAGTGTATTTCGGTATCGTCGGGCAGCGTCACATCGGTCAGGGCACCCATGGTGTCGTATGTGTAGTATGTGCTGCCTTCCGGTGCGGTTTTTTCTATCAGATAGCCGTCATCGTCGTAGAGGTAGCTATTGTCCCCATAGACTTCCAGCTGATCGTCAAGGGTATGGGAAGCAGCCGTCGTCTTGCCGTTTACGGCGGCGCTTTGGCGGTTGCCGTTGGCATCGTAGGTGTAGAGTTCGACCAAAGTACCGTCTCTTACCACCTCTGTGAGCCTTCCCATCTCATCGTAGCTGTAGTCGTAGGTAAAAGTGGTACCGTTTAGTGTCTCTATCTTTTGCCGTATGCTACCGTCGGGGTAGCGGGCGGTTATTTCGTAGCCGAAAGTGTTGTCGGAAACTCCGGTAATCTCACTGAAGCTGTTGTAGCTCCTGTTTTGCGTGTAGGTGCCATCGGTAAGTTTGGTCGTATAGCCGTTTTGTGCATCCCGTGTAATCGTATAGGGGCCGCTTGCTATGAGGTGTCCGTCGTCGTTATATCTGTATGTTTCCGTCTGCTCAGCGTATGTGGCGCCGATGAGCCGGAAGTTGTCGTTGTAGTCGTAGCTTATCGTTCGGTTCAGGGTGCCGGAGAAGGTTTTGGTTGTCAGCAGTGTACCGTCGTAACCGTAGCTTATCGTTTCGCCTCCTTTTATGATACTGTCGACCTTGCCTGCAAATAGGTAACTGTACTCTACGATACTTTCGGGTGTGGTGATTTTTGTCAACCGCCCGTTGTCGTAATCGTAAGTGACCCTCTTACCTCTTGGACGCACATCATGGGGTCAGGCCCCTTGATGCCTGCAAAAACGCATCCAAAGAGGTGAAGCATGTCGGTCGAAGTATAATTTATACGTAAAATTTGTAGGATCGAGGGGTTGGAAATAAACGGATCTGATTCAAGCTAAGAACCCAGGCAACCGGAAAAGCTCCGGTCGAAGTTTGAATCATGCTTTAAAAAGAGGAAGCCAGCCGCCCTATCTGTATTCGTTATCTACTAACTGGCAGAGTATGTGGCCTATGAGGATGTGCATCTCCTGTATGCGTGCGGTGTCGTCCGAGGGGACTATGATGTTCAGGTCGCAGACGTCGTTCATTTTACCGCCGCCTTTGCCGCTTAGGCCTATGACTCTGCAGCCCATCTCTTTGGCTTTTTGCATGGCGTAGACGACGTTGGCGCTGTTGCCGCTGGTGGAGATGCCGATGAGCAGGTCGCCTTTTTGCGCGA
>JALWMA010000114.1 GCA_027081015.1 Campylobacterales bacterium
CTTCGATTACAGGCACCCCGTACGTGCGGCCCAGACGCAGCTTTTCGGTATAGACCACGGCCAGCATATCCCCTTTTCTCAGTCTCGTAAAATCGAAACTGTTCTTGAACGCATCGACGAACGCATAGGCAAGCGCCCTGTTGTTGGTCGCCTTTATTATGTCCTGGTAGGGGGAGCGCTCTATCGGTATGGCGAACGCTTCGGTAATCTGCTTGTACGCTACCGGTATCATCTCGAAACCGTACGAGCCGTCGCTTTTACGCTTGAGGTGTATCTGCAGCTCTTCGTTCAGGGGGATGAGCACCTGCTCTATCGTGCTCCTGTTGTCATCATACATCGTGTAGTAGGGGACTCCCGCACGAATCTCTTCGCAGAGCTCCTTGTCCTCTTTGTCGAGATTCCAGTAGATAGACTGGGGAATGCCGTTTCGCTCAAGGAAATGCAAAAAGCTCTCCCCCTGCGGCCAAGGCGCCCTCTCTACTACGGAGGCGGCCGCGAAAGCGGCAAAAAGGGTGATGATGATAAGGAGTCTGGGCATCGGGTTGTATCGCTTCATTTCAAAATAGCCAATATTTTACTCAAACGGGCGTTAAAGTCGCTTTAAAAGTTGGTTGAAGTATAATCTCTGCAATCTGAAACCCAAAGGATCGACCGTCCATGCTTCGAATGTTTCTATCTCTTTTTATAGCCTTTTCATCCATCCTCTCCGCCGCCGTGGTCCCTTCACAAACGGTAACGACACTGCAGGAGGTCTCAAAAAAGGGCGGCGTAGTAGCGGCCGCGAACCTTCCGGAGGGGATGAGCGGAGCGGTGATCAGGCGTTTCGACGAAATACATGCGGCCGTCATAGCCGCAGCCGTGGTGAAAAAGAGCACGAATGAGAGCTCAGAGGTCGAGTTTAGGCCCTTCAGGCTGCTTCCACAGCACAAACTTCCCACCGTAAAAGCGGAGCCCAAAAGCGGCGACAGGATCATTTTGGGGTACCTCTACGATCGTGTACTGCCCATAGTTCCAAACGGCAGGTCGTTTCAGAAGGCGAAAGAGAGCTTCGGCGAGCTGACCCTCATACATCCCGATCTCTTCGCAGTGGAGCTGGCAAGCGACAGAGACGCCCTGCCGCACAGAAACAACTTTCAGAAGATGTGTAGAAAGCAGCATATCGGCCTTGTAATGTTCATGTTCAAAGACGGTACCGACTTCATAGACTGCATAAGCTGGAAAAGGGTGGCAAAAAGCGACGTTACGGCCGTCTCGGACGAGCTGACGGCACCATTTTACAACCGTTTCGGCGAGATAGAGCCGCCCTTTTACGACTTCAGCAGCTACGAACTGAAAGATTTCGACAAATTTTACAAAAAGGTCGAGGGGGAGTGACAATGGAGCAAAAACATATTGAGCATCTTCAAAAGATCGTCGGCGAAGAGAACGTCTACAGCGACAAGGCCCACCTCATCGCCTACTCGTACGATGCGACAAGAGAGCGCTTCGAACCCGATGCGGTAGTCTTTCCGCGCGATGAGAACGATGTGAGCGAGATACTGAAGTACTGCAACGAAAACCGCATAATCATAGTGCCCAGAGGTGCGGGCAGCGGCTTTACCGGCGGTGCGCTTCCGGCGAGCGGCGGCATAGTGCTGGCCATGGAGAAACACATGAACAAGATCCTCGAGATCGATATGGACAATATGGTGGCCGTCGTACAGCCCGGGGTAATAAACATGGACCTTCAGAAGGCGGTGGAGGCGAAGGGGCTCTTCTACCCGCCCGATCCGGCGAGCCAGGAGTACTCCACGCTTGGCGGCAACGTAAGCGAAAACGCCGGCGGAATGAGGGCCGCGAAGTACGGAATAACTAAAGACTACGTCATGGCCATCCGCGCCGTACGCCCCAACGGAGACATAATACGCGCCGGCAAAAAGACCATCAAGGATGTCGCCGGCTACAACATCGCCGGCATCCTTATAGCGAGCGAAGGCACGCTTGCAGTAATAACCGAGATAACCCTGAAACTTATCGCCAAGCCTAAGCTGAAAAAGACGGCGATGGGGATCTTCCCGAGTGTAGAGAGCGCGATGGAGGCGGTATACAAAACTATGGCCAGCGGAGTCACTCCGGTTGCGATGGAGTTTCTCGACAACCTGACCATCCGCGCCGTCGAAGAGAAGTACGGCAAAGGTCTCCCTACCGAAGCCGGCGCGATTCTCATCACCGATGTCGACGGCAACCTGCCCGAAGAGATCGACTACCAGATGGCGGTCGTAGAGCGGGTCTTCATGGAGAACGGCTGCATGGAGTTCAAAAAGGCGCGCGACGATGCCGAGGCGGCGGACCTCTGGTTCGCACGCCGCAACGCCAGCCAGTCCATCACGATATACGGCTCGAAAAAGATAAACGAAGATATCACGGTGCCGCGCTCTGTACTTCCCGAACTGCTCAGACACATAAACGACGTATCCAACAAATATGGAGT
>JALWMA010000115.1 GCA_027081015.1 Campylobacterales bacterium
GAACGGTTCAGAGACTCCCTGCTGCTTCTGCTAAAGAGCGTGGATGCCGTGCTTATCGTCAAAAATGGAGAGAACGGCGACAGAATCGAAGAGATGGTGAAAGAGGAGGGGGTCGTGAGGATAGTCTGAAACAGTCGTCGATTAAAAAGATGAACGGATAGACGCTGTGAAACTGTCGGCTGAAAACCCTCGAAATCGGCTGACACTTATTTAATATTAAGCTTGAAAAGCCCTAAAATATGGGGTTTGCAGGGTCATGGCGGACAGGGAGGGATTCGAACCCTCGGTACCCGTAAAGGTACGCACCCTTAGCAGGGGTGTGGTTTCAGCCAGCTCACCCACCTGTCCATGAAGTGGATGAAATTATAGCGGCTGCTTCTTAATATACGGCTTAAAAAACGGTGCTGAGGCTATATCGCCTTGTATTTGCCCGATTTCATGACGCTCTCGAGCAGCCCCTGAAGCCGCTGTGCCGCTTTTGCGTTATCTCTCTTCGCCTCTTCGATCTTCTCTTTCAGCTTTACGATAAGCTCCACTTTGTCCAGAATTTTCATGTCGGCTCCTTTGGAAGATTTAGTCTCCGCCTTTGTCGGCTGAAACCTGTATCTGACCTTTAAGCAAGATATGTTCCACCCGAAGCTCTTATTTTTTCATTGCCGTTTGGGTACAATTGCGGAATCTACTTTATAGGAGTCGGAATGTTTCAGAAGTATGCCCCGCTTGTTTTTGTGATCTTGTTTATGCTTTTTGTCGGATGGATGATATGGGGCATGGAGACGGCCGTACCGGACGGCAACTGGTGACGATTAGATCTTTTGCAGAATCTTCCTTACCGCTTGCGCCGGATTTTCGGCTTTGTAGACAGGCCGCCCCACTACGATGATATCTACATTGTGCTCTTCGGCGGTTTTTATGTCGGCGACCCTCTTTTGGTCGTCACCCGACTCGCCGAACGGGCGGATTCCGGGTGTAAGGGTGATGAACGAAGGGTCCGTTTCATGTTTTATCATCGGCGACTCGTAGACGCTGCATACCACCCCGTCGAGCCCCGCCTGGTAGCCCTGAAGGGCGAACTGCTTCGCCTTCTCTTCAATTTCGGCTCCGTAGATCTCTTTGAATGTGTGGTAGTCGAACGAAGTTAGAGCCGTTACGGCAAGTACGAGCGGGCGCTTTTTAAACTGCTCCAGCCTCTTCATGACCTCCTGCATCGCTCTTTTGCCCGCACTTGCATGGATATTGAACATATCCACATCCATCTTCGCTATCTCTTCGGCCGCATCGGCCATCGTGTTGGGAATGTCGTAGAGTTTCAGGTCGAGGAAGATTTTGAACGAGGGGTTTATCTCTTTCAGGGCCTTTATGGACTCCCTGCCGTCCCTTATATAGCTTCTGAAGCCCACTTTCAGCCAGATATCGAACTCTTTGAGATCTTCGGCCAGTTTCAGGTTCTCTTTAAAAGAGGGCAGGTCGAGTGCTACGCAAAGCTGCATGTTTGGGTTCCTGTCGATGGTTTTTCGAAATTATATCATCATTCGAGAGGCTGAAGTGCGTAGCGGAGCTTGTGGATGGTGCCGGCGACCGGTACCTTGAGCATAAAGAGCATCCTCTTTTCGAAGTTCTCTTCGGGTAGCAGGATCACCATATAGCCCACCGTCGTCTTGTGGGGATCGAGCGTGGTGTTGTTGGGCAGTCTCGTGTAGCAGAGATCCTCTTTTATCTCTTTGAAGATCTCCAAAAGAGCCGACTCCGTAGCGAAGAGATCCCTCTTGTTAGTATCGTCTGCCGGATCGTGCAGTATGCCGTACTTTTCGAGCTGCTCTTTGAACGCTTTGGCGTTAAGGAGCGGTTTGCACCTGTTGGGCTGCCTGAAATACTCCTCTATTTCGGCTACAGGAAGGAGTTTAATGTAGTTTTTTGGGTTGAAAAAGGTTATGTCGTTCCACTTCAGGTCGATCGTTTTGTCGGTACGGTTCTCTATGGCTATGGCTACGATGGCCTCTTTCCCGGCCAAAATAGGGTTGTTTATAACCATGGCCGAGACCGCAGAATCGCCGGAAACAGATGTAAACACCTGCTTCCCGCTTACGTAGTGGATGCTCTGTTCTGCCGTGGGCTGCGGAACAAGAACCGAAAATATCAGTCTGTCGCTGTCGGCTTTTTTCTCCCCGCACCCGCCAAAGAGGAGTGCAAGAAGCAGAATAGGCATCCATATTTTCACATCTTTATCCTATGACACATGTTTGAATTTTGGCTACTATTCCCGGATCTTCGAGTGTCGAGATATCCTGTTTGATCTCTTCGCCCTTGGCGATTGCGCGCAGTATTCGGCGCATGACCTTGCCTGAGCGTGTTTTGGGAAGGCCCGGGACGACCTTGATGGTGTCGCACTTGGCGATGTTTCCGATCTCTTTGGCGATCACCTGGTTTATCTCTTTGGCCAGCTCGGCCTCTTCGCCGAAAGTATCATCGGCATTTTTGAGAACAATGTAAGCGAAGATGCTCTCCCCTTTTATCTCGTCCGGTTTTCCGACTACGGCCACTTCGGCTACATGCGGATGTTTCTTTATGGCAGCCTCGATTTCGGCTGTACCCATGCGGTGGCCGGATACGTTGATGACGTCATCGACGCGCCCCGTGATCGTTATGTAGCCATCTTCGTCCACTATGGCGCCGTCGCCGGAGAAGTAGACCGGCTTACCATCTTTTTTCGCATCGCCGAAGTAGCTCTTTTCGAAGCGTTCGGGGTCTCCCCAGATGGTCCGTATCATGCTCGGCCACGGCTTCGTGATGCACAAAAGACCCTGCTCTCCGGGTTCAGCAGGGGTTCCGTCTCTCTCTATGACCTCGGCCATGATTCCCGGAAGCGGGAATGTGGCACATGCGGGTTTGATGGGCGTTGCACCCGGAAGCGGGCTTATCATGTGGCCGCCCGTTTCTGTCTGCCACCACGTATCGACAATAGCGCATCTGCCGCCGCCGATCTTTTCGTAATACCACTTCCACGCCGGCGGGTCTATGGGCTCTCCGACCGTTCCGAGAACCTTCAGGGAGCTCAGGTCGTACTTCTCGGGCTCGTTTTCGCCCATTTTGTGCAGTACGCGGATAGCCGTGGGCGCAGTGTAGAACTGGTTTATCCCGTACTCCTGCACCATCTTCCATGCGCGCCCGGCATCAGGATATGTGGGGACCCCTTCGAACATTACGGTAGTGGCACCCATCGCGAGCGGTCCGTAGACTATGTATGTATGGCCGGTAATCCACCCTATATCGGCGGTGCACCAGTAGGTGTCGTTCTCTTTGACGTCAAAGACCCACTCCATCGTCATCTGTGCCCACAAAATGTAGCCGGCCTGGGAGTGCTGCACCCCCTTGGGTTTTCCGGTCGAACCGGATGTATATAGCAGGAAGAGCGGATCTTCGCTATCCATAGGTTCGGGGTCGCATACGTCGCTCTCCGCCTCTATCAGCTCGTTGTAGCTGTAGTCACGCCCCTCTATCCAGACCACATCTTCGTTGTTTCTCTGAACCACGAGCACCTTTTCGACGCAGTCGCAGCCCTCTTCGAGGGCGGTATCTACCACGGGTTTGAGCATGTAGGGTTTATCTTTCCTGAACGCTCCGTCGGCCGTTATGACCACTTTGGCTTCGGCATCGATGATCCTGTCTCTTAGCGCCTCGGCGCTGAAGCCGCCGAAGACCACCGAGTGTATCGCCCCTATCCTCGCACATGCCAGCATCGCGTAGGCCGCTTCGGGGATCATCGGCATATACAGAACTACACGGTCGCCCTTTTTTACTCCGAATCTGTTTTTGAGCAGATTCGCAAAGCGGTTTACGTTTTTGTGCAGCTGCTGATAGGTTACTATCTGCTTGTCTCCCCTGTCCCCTTCGAAGATGATGGCCGCTTTGTTTTTGCGGGTTTCGAGGTGGCGGTCTATGCACTGGTAGCTTACATTCAGCTTACCGCCGGTAAACCATCTGTAAAATGGTGCATCCGATTCGTCCAGAACCTTCGTATACGGCTCGAACCAGTCGATCTTCTCGTCTGCCCAGTGGGCCCAGAAACCTTCGTAATCCTCTTTTGCCCAACTCATGAGCTCGTCATATTCGCACATATTCTTTATACGTGCCTGTTTGGCGAACTCTCTGTTTGGAAAATAGATCTCTTTTGATTCAGACATTTTTACTCCTTTTTACGATAATGGATATTGTGCCGATTTTTTTACATAGTATAGCGAATAAGATAAAATTAATTGCCGATGCAAAGATATATATAATAGTATGCGCTCCGGATTTGAGAAAAATCTATACATCGGCCGGCCTGCCGGAGCTTCTAACCCTGTATCCGGCATTTGCTCTCAGGTCTATTCCGAGAAAATATATGAGTGTAACCATCCGCTTCATATAGTAGGCTGCGACTCCGCTGAATCTGAAACCGAATATCTCGGCCGCGGCGTATCTTCCGCCCAGTGCTATGAACATACCGTCGAGTCTCCCCATGAAGGGCTTCTGCATCGAACCTCTCAAACTCTTTATGATTGACTTGGCCGCATACTCGGCACTCTTTTCGGCGATCTGTGCTGTCGGCGGCAGCGGGCGGCCGTGAGGATCTTCTATCTGCGCCGCGTCTCCGACGGCATATATCTCTTCGTGACCATCGATATTCAGAAACGGGGTCACGATCAGCTGGCCCATGCCGTTTTTTTCGAAACTTTCCGGTGTAAAGTCGCTGTTTGCGGTAATGCCGCCGGTGAATATGATGAACCCGTACTCCATCCTGTCGCCGTTTTCGAAGAGTATGGCGCTCTCTTCAACGCTCTCGATGAGGGCGGAGACCTTTAGTGAGACGCCCAACTTCTTCAGTCTGTCGGCAGCCGCACCTATCAGAAACGGATCCATCCCCGGCAGTATCGTGTCGCAGGCATCGATCAGGGTTATCTCGATGTCGTCTGCACGCGCTCCCAGCACCTTTTTGTATCTTTTGAGCATATACCCCATCTCCGCTGCCACCTCCACACCGGAGAGACCGGCCCCTACAACGGCTATGTTGACCCTTCCGCTTTCGCCTTCGAGCCTCCTTTTGACGACCTCTTCGAATTTGTGGTGGAATCCGAACGAGCGGCCGAGCCGTTTTATGCCGAAACTCCTCTCCCTCAGGCCCTTTATCGATTCGGGGAATTTCGTGCGTGCTCCGGTCGCTATTATCAGGTAGTCGTACTCGAGCTCTCCGTTTGCGAGTACCAAAACTCTCCTCTGGGGATCGAGTCCGACTATGCTATCTTTTACGAAGCGCACCGGCCGCTCGAAGCCCCTGCACCAAAGATCGAGATCTATCGCTATCTCGTCTATCTCTTTCGTACCGGCTATGTAGCCGTAGACTTCCGTCTGCATGAAATGGTAGCTGTTTGCATCGACAAGCACCGGCTCCAGATCTTCTGAGTCCGCGAGTCTCTCTACCGCCCTCAGTCCTGCGTATCCTCCGCCGGCAATGACCACTCTTTTCATAGGCATCCTTTATCTGCAGAAAATTATAGCGAAGAGCCGATATAGAGAAAAAATACACAGAAAAATGTATAAAATAGGAATTAAATTTGCTTAAAAGAGAGAAATTAGTATGTAAAAGAGTAAAAAAATAGTTAAAAACGGAAATAATATGGAAAAAACAAGAATTTTAATGTGTATTACAGCTTCCGAAAGTATAATTTTGTGATGAAAGTCAGCGATATTTTCAACATTGTCCACAATGCGTTGGAAGCCAAAAACCACGGCCGCAAGATCTCGCAGAAGGCGATGGCCGAGGAGCTCGGTATTTCGATGCGGACATACCAGGATTGGCGTACCGGAAAAGCGCAGCCTATAGCGGCGCGCGCCCTGATGCAGATGCTGGGTGAGCTGGATGATGACGAGATAATTCGTGTAGTACATAAGATAAGGGCTTTGGATGAGCAATCTGACTCAAAGTGAACGTGAAGGTCTCAACGAACTCTTCTGCCAGCTTGAAGCGGCCAACCTGCCTCTGTATAAGAGGGTGCTTCTGCGGTTAAACCGCTTCGCTCTCCTGCTGCGGATCAGAATTATCAGGATTAGGTAAAATTTCCGTAACGTGCTATAATCGCCGCCGCGGCAGAGGTGACTGAACTTTTGCAAAAACTCTCTATTTCCCGTTTGGAAGATTTTGCATAAGCTCAGAAACGATAAAAGTGAAAAAGGATTGTTATGTTCGGTAAAAAATTGAAAACCTACGACTACGACCGGGAGACGATGGATCGGTTCGCGTATGCGAAGATAAAGACGAACAAGGGTGATATCTGGCTGAAGCTCTACGGCGACGAGGTTCCCGATACTGTAGCCAACTTCGCGACGCTGGCGCAGCAGGGCTTTTACGACAACCTGAAGTTCCACCGTGTAATAAAGGGTTTCATGGCACAGGGCGGATGCCCTCACAGCGGGCCGGGAGGGAACCCGGCCAGAGTCGGTACCGGCGGACCAGGCTGGGCTATCGCCTGCGAGACCGACAAAAATCTACACAAACACGTTAAAGGCACGATCTCCATGGCACACGCCGGAAAGGATACCGGCGGCAGCCAGTTTTTTATCTGCTTCGTGCCCTGCCCGCATCTTGACGGCGTTCATACGGTCTTCGGCGGAATAGAGGATGACGACGCCGACAGTATGCTGGTTCTCGACTCTATCGACCAGAACGATACGATCGAGACGATCGAGATCCTGCCGGAACGTGAAAAGTAGGGTGCGGCCCTCATTTAAAGAGGATTTGTCACTATGCGGTTCCTGCCGCTCTTTTTAGCATCATACAGAGCCCTGTCGGCAGACAGTATCAGGTGACGGCTCTCGTCCAGGTTGTCCGGGATGATGCTGCTGATGCCTATGCTTGTCGTCATTTTGATCTTTGTTTTACCGTTTTCGTTCCGCTCGCGCAGCAGAAGCTGGATTTCGTTCGCTATCGTCACAGCTCCCGGCAGCGGCGTATCGGGGAGTAGAAAGATGAACTCCTCCCCTCCGTATCTGGCGACCATATCCATCGGACGGCTCACGCACTTCAGCAGAATCTCCGCAAACTCCCTTAGACAGACATCTCCGGCCTGGTGCCCGTAGGTGTCGTTTATCTTTTTGAAGTGGTCTATATCGCAAAGTATTACCGATATGGGGCGCCTCTCCCTGACGGCTATCTTCCAGAACCTGTTGAAGTTCTGCTCGAATACGCGGCGGTTGTACAGGCCCGTGAGGCTGTCTGTGGTGGAGAGCTTTTCGAGCATTCTGTTCGCATACTTCAACGCCTCTTCGGCTCTCTTGCGCTCCTCTATCTCTTTTCTGAGCTGGCTGTTCGTATTCTCTATGGTCTCGGTTCTCTCTTTTACCTTTTTCTCAAGCTCCAGATTCAGTTTGAAGAGTCTGTCGGTATAGCCCTGAATCTTCTCGATCATATCTACGACCGCATTTTGAATAATGTGAATCTCCCCCTCTCCTTCGATCCTCTTTTTGGAGAAGTTGGACTTCATAGGGTCGTAGCTTTTAAGTTCGCGCGCCAGCTCTTTTAGCGGAGCAAGGGCCTTTTTGAGCAGAATTATCAGAAGCAGTACAAGTGCGAATGCGGCGAGCAGAAGCTGAAAGCTGAAGTGCTTGTAACGGTCTACGATTTCGGAGTATTTGGCGTTGGAGTAGGCCATCTCTATCTCACCGACCGGTTCCGGTATGAGTTTGTCCCTAATGGTGTGTTTGAGCTCTATCGGGGTGATGTTCTGCGTTTTGTATTTTGGTGATATGTAGGAGAAGTGCACCTTGCCGCCGTTATCTTTTACTATCAGCTTCAAAATCATCGGTGTGGTCTTTACTATCTTGTTCAGGTAGTCGCGCATGGGGGCGTCCATACCGAGGAACATGTTTATCGATATGATCGGTTCTATCGAGTTCAGGAGCTGTTCACTCTTCTCCTCTTCACTCTTTTTGGCGAAGTTCTGCATGGATGTGTAGTTGAAGTAGGTTATCGTACCGAGAGCCGCGAAGAAGAAGAGTGTAACCGCAACAATGATTTTGGTCGAGAGTGAAAGCGAGCGGCTCATCTTATTTTGCTCCCGTCATAGATTCTCGCTATCTGAAAGAGTGCCGCATCGAGTTTGAGCGCCGATCTTTTTACCGCCTCTATATTGATTACAGGATATACCTCTTTTCCTACTATCAGGGAGACTGCAGCCCCTCTTTCGAGTAGTGAATTGCTGTAGCTGAATGTCAGAAGCCGCTCTCTCTCCGCCAACTTGAGAGCCCTCGCTATCTTTTCCGGCCGCGCATCCAGAAGCATGAGCGCGGTAGAGCCGGCGCACTCTGCTCTCCCGGTCTCTTCGTAGGGGCCGATTTCGACACTAAACCCGTTTTTCAGCCTTGAAGGTAGATTTTGAAGTATATGCTCCCGGAGTTTTTCGGCGACGTGGGCGTCACCATTTTCGTAAAGGATGCAGAGCCTCCTTTTCTGTATGCCTCCTCTTTGCGTATTGTCGAGCGCCATTATGCGCGGAACTATCTTGGAGTATATGATCAGAAGCGAGTCGTTGTATATATAAGCCTGCAGACTGCCGCACAGGAGGATTAGAAAGAGGGTGCGTCTGATCATAGCTGATACTCGAAAGCGACAAACCATCTGTGTGCCGGCCTGACTATTCCGTCATGGCGGCCATAGTAACTGATGTCGGCGATATATTTGTCGAAAAGGTTTTTTGCAACTATGCTCCCCATAATCTCGTCATAGCTCCATATTTGTGTGAAAAGGGCACATTCAAGATCTTTCCGAAGTTTTGTTGAGACTTTTATGACTTCGGCAGTCTCTATTATATACCAGTATACGATCAGTTTGAATCTGTCGAATGTCATGTTACCCGGGGTGTTGTGACCCATCATTACAACCTTTTGGATTCCGTTTTGAATAATGGAGGTCTGGATTCCAGGTACGAGCGACAAGGCTTCGAAGAGATCTGTTACACCCAGCGCCCGAAGCTCCAGGCGGTGCCATACGGTGACGAATTCTGGGGTGTCGTCCACATTGAGGCGGTGTTCGGAGGCGATCGCCGCCGCTTCGTTCAAAACCCCGAGCTGATTGTTGTCGACGCAGGAGTGCTGGTTTTTCGCGTCGGATGTTGCGCAAAAAAGCAAAGAAGAAGCTGCAGCCAAAAGGGCGAAAAGTCTTTGAGGCATATTTTTCCCGTAACTGTTAACTGATATTGCCGACTCTATGCAAATAGAAGATATTCTATTATGCTTTTGCTAAAAGTAGATTAAAGAGCGGTTTTGAGGGGGTGAGTAAAGTCGTCCCGAAATCCCGGATTTCGAAGCCCTGCGCTCCCGCAAAAGCTTCCGGTTTGGCCAGAAATTCGGGTGACGTCGGTCAAAGAGCCTCCGGGAAGCGGATGCGGGGGCGGACAAGCGGTTTCGGATGGTCGATGTGGTAAAATAAGAGCGGAACTATCTGCGGTCACGGGAAAAAACCCCTGCCGTTTTTGCGGGCTTTGCCCGGAATCTTGATGTAATCCGACGTTTTGCGGGCGAAACGTCGTCTCGAAATCTGGGATTTCGAAGCTTCAGGGGGTTGTAGGGCCGGTCAGGCCCTGCCGTTTTTGCGGGCTTTGCCCGGAACCTTGATGTAATCCGACGTTTTGCGGGCGAAACGTCGTCTCGAAATCTGGGATTTCGAAGCTTCAGGGGGTTGTAGGGCCGGTCAGGCCCTGCCGTTTTTGCGGGCTTTGCCCGCAAAAATGAATAAATCAAAATGAAAGAGCGAAATGTTTGGATTTGTTCGGATAGCGGCGGCGGTGCCGAAAGTGAGAGTGGCAAACGTCGGTTTCAATGTTTCACGGATGCTCGAACTCTGGAGAATCGCTTCGCAGCAGAACGCCGCGGTCGTTCTCTTTCCGGAGCTGTCGGTTTCGAGCTACAGCTGCGCGGACCTCTTCTACCAGGATACTCTGCACAAAGCGGTGATAGAGGGGCTGGCGGAGATGGTGGAGGCCTCTACCGGCTGCTCCACGGCGGCCATTGCAGGGGCTCCGCTCTGGCACAACGGCCGGCTCTACAACTGCGCCGTGGTTATCCAGGAGGGCAGGATCCTCGGAGTCGTACCGAAAAGTTTCGTCCCCGAACACAAGGAGTATTACGAGAAGAGGTGGTTCGTATCGGGAAAGGAAATAAGGGGCGAGAGCATACCGCTTCTGGGCACCGAGGTCCCCTTCGGTACCGATCTTCTTTTCGAGGGTGAAGAGGAGATCGTTTTCGGTATCGAGGTCTGCGAAGATCTGTGGAGTGTGGTTCCGCCCAGCTCATATCAGGCGCTGGCCGGTGCGAATATTCTTTTCAACCTCTCGGCCAGCGACGAGATAGTGGCGAAGAGCGAATATAGAAGCTCGCTCGTGGCCACGCAGAGCGCGCGCTGTATGGCCGCCTATGTCTACACATCCTGCGGCGTCGGAGAGTCCACTACCGACGTCGTATTCGGCGGAGACTGCATGATAGCCGAAAACGGCGCGATCCTGGAGAGGGGAGAGCGCTTTCTCGACGAGTCGCAGATCATATTCGCCGATGTCGACCTTCAGCGCCTCAAGAGCTTCAGGGCGGCCGAGGGGAGCTTCGCGGACGGCGAGATCAGAAGCTTCAGGCGCGTAAAGATCTTCGAGACTCCGCGGATCGGGCAGCTCAACCGCCGCATAGACCCCCACCCCTTCGTACCCTCCAAAAAGAGCGAACGGTCGAAGAGGTGCGAAGAGATCTTCTCCATTCAGGGTGCCGCCCTGAACAAGAGGCTCACGCATATAGGCGCCGAGAAGTGCGTCATAGGCGTCTCCGGCGGGCTCGACTCCACCCTTGCGCTACTGGCGGTCTACCGGGCATACGAGTCGTCCGGGCGCGATCCGAAAGATATTGTCTGTGTGACGATGCCGGGCTTCGGAACCACCGGGCGCACACTCGAGAATGCGAAGAGGCTCTGCGAAGCACTCGGCGTAGATTTCAGGAGCATAGATATAACCGAAGCCTGCCTCGAGCACTTCAGGCAGATAGGCCACGACCCGTCTGAGCACACCACGGTATACGAGAATGTTCAGGCGAGGGAGCGGACTCAGATTCTGATGGATCTTGCCAACAAGATCGGAGGCATTGTCATAGGAACCGGCGATATGAGCGAATCGGCACTCGGCTGGAGCACCTACAACGGCGACCATATGTCGATGTACGCCATCAACGTCGGAATACCCAAGACGCTGATCCGCTACCTGGTGGAGTGGGCGGCCGAACACTATCCTCAGATTTCGGATATTCTTGCCGATATCCTTGCAACTCCGGTAAGCCCCGAGCTCCTTCCTCCGAGTGAAGGAGAGATTTCTCAGAAGACGGAGGATCTTCTCGGGCCTTACGAGCTTCACGACTTCTTCCTCTACCATATGGTAAAGAGCGGAGCCTCTGCGCGCAAGATCCTGTTTCTGGCGCAGAGCGCGTTCGGAAGCGGATATACGAAAGAGGAGGTCGAAAAGTACCTGAAACTCTTTTTGCGGCGCTTCTTTTCGCAGCAGTACAAAAGAAGCTGCATGCCCGACGGCCCGAAAATAGGAACGATCGCACTCAGCCCGCGCGGCGACTGGCGGATGCCCAGCGATGCCGAAGCGGCGGAGTGGATCAAAGATCTGGAGGAGGAGAGTTGAAAAAGTCGGTTTTATTGCTCCTTTTGGGTGTCTGCATATTTGCCGCCGAAAACGGGATGGGCGAATATCCAAGCAGATACGGTGTCGAAGAGACCACCAAAAGGCTTGTGGAGGTCTTGAGAAGAAACGGTGCCACTGTATTCAAGGTGATCGACCACGCTGAAGGTGCCTCAAGCGTAGGCATGAAGCTAAGACCTGCCAAGCTGGTGATTTTCGGAAACCCCAAAATCGGCACGCCGCTGATGCAGTGCTCACAGACACTCGGCCTGGACCTGCCGCAGAAGATTCTGGTTTATGAGGATGAAGAGGGCATGGTTCATGCCCTCTTCAACACCAAAGCCTACCTTATGTGGCGCCACGGGGTGGAGTATGACTGTTCGCCGGCTCTGCAGAAAAAGATGGATGCGGCGGTAAAAAAGTTTGCCAAATACGCTACCGGAAATATGGAAAAAGCGGAGAAGCAGAGGTAGATGCTGGTACATATCTGCTGCAGCGTCGACAGCCACTTCTTTCTGCAGAAGCTCAGGGAGGATTTTCCGAACGAGAGGCTTACCGGCTTCTTCTACGACCCCAACATCCACCCCTACAGCGAGTACAGGCTGAGGCTGCTCGATGTAGAGAGGAGCTGCAGAAAGCTCGGAGTGGAGCTTATAGAGGGGCCCTACGACTACGAGGCGTGGCTGAAGGCGGTCGAGGGGTACGAAAACGAGCCGGAGAAGGGCGCGAGGTGCGAAATATGTTTCGACAGGCGCTTCGAAGTAAGCGCGAAGATGGCAAAGGAGCTCGGCGAAAAGAGAATGACCACTACGCTGCTCGTGAGCCCGAAAAAGTCACAGGAGCAGCTTCTCAGAACGGGGGAGAGGTTTGCCGAAGAGTATGGTGTGGAGTTTGTATATGTCGACTACCGAAGCGGCGGCGGAACCCAGCTTCAGCAGCGCATAAGCAAAGAGGAGAGGCTCTACCGTCAGGACTACTGCGGCTGCCTTTACGGTCTTGTGCGGCAGAGGGCGCAGCAGCGGATGCCGGCGGACGAGCTCTACTCACCGGTAGGCGGAAACCCGCTGCCCGGGTCGATCGAAGAGCGGCTCGAGTTGTACGAAAGAAGGGTGGAGCTCGAAGAGGAGGGGAGGGACTACAGAATATTCAGGCAGAAGTTTCTCAATTACCGTCTGCGCTTCGGCTGGGTCAAAGAGAAAAAGAGGGTCCTGCCGAGCTACATCACCCCCTACTCCACGCTAAAGAGGAGATACACGAAGGGGCGTATCGACTTTGTGGAGGATGGTACGGGGTGGTTCAACCGCGAAGAGGTACGCTTCATTACGCTCGAACACTACAACAGGCTGTCGGGCCGCGGCTACGGAAGTCTGAGAGAGCTTCTCTTCGCGCCGCCTCCTCTGGAGACCGATATGGCCGTTCGCGAAGGTGTGGGGATAGGCCCTTGGGACCTGTCCGCCCTTATCGTGCTGCATGATATTCCGCAGGGGAGTATGGAGATCTTTATCGAATCGGAGACATATCCAGATGTCAGAGAAAAATTAGTCGTATTGTGATAAAATAAGAGAATTTTAAATCCAAGGACTACTTTCTCATGATGGATGTTGTACAGATTCAGAAAATTTTACCCCACAGGTACCCTTTTCTACTGGTAGACCGTGTGGTTTCGTGCGAGGAGGGAAAGGCTATAGAGGCGTATAAAAACGTCTCCATAAGCGAACCGGTTTTCGAAGGGCACTTTCCCGGCCATCCGATATACCCCGGAGTCATGATTATAGAGGGGATGGCCCAGGCGGGCGGCATTCTCGCCTTCGAAAGCATGGAAGAGGACGACAAAGACGGCGTGCAGGACAAGGTGGTCTATTTTATGAGCATTGACAAGTGCAAGTTCAGAAACCCGGTACGCCCGGGAGACAGGCTGGTCTACAAGCTCGTAGTCATTAAGCGGAAAGGGCCCATCTGGGTTCTGGACGGAAAGGCCTACGTAGACGACAAACTGGTCGCCGAAGCTGAGCTCAAAGCGATGATAGTGGATAAGTGATGGCGTCTGTATCACCGCTCGCTGTAGTAGAAGAGGGGGCCGTTTTGGGCGACGGCGTGGAGGTCGGTCCGTTCGCCTACATCTCGTCCGGCGCCAAAATCGGCAAGCGTACCGTCATAGGACAGGGTGCGAGAATAGAGGGGGATACCACTATCGGCGAAGATTGCCGCATATTCTCCCACGCGGTAGTGGGCTCGATACCGCAGGATCTGAAGTTTCACGGCGAGGATGTGCGGTTGATCATCGGGGATCGAAACACGATCAGGGAGTTCACCCTGATAAACCCGGGTACCGAAGGGGGCGGCAGCGTTACGAAGATAGGCGACGACAACCTCTTTATGGGTTACGTACATGTCGCACACGACTGCATTATCGGCAACCGCTGCATCTTCGCGAACGCGGCTACGCTCGCCGGGCATGTCGAGGTCGGAAACGGTGTGGTCGTGGGCGGTATGACGCCTATCCACCAGTTCGTAAAGATCGGAGACCTGGCGATGATAGCCGGCGCTTCTGCCCTCAGCCAGGATGTTCCGCCCTACTGCCTCGCCGAAGGGAACCGCGCCGTGCTTCGGGGGCTGAACCTTACGGGCCTCAGGCGGAACCTGCCGCGGGAGGTAGTGAACGAACTGCGTGTAGCATACAAGGAGCTTTTCGAAAGAGGCAAGCCGCTCAAAGAGAGTGCCGAACGGCTTCTGGAGAGTGCCGAAAGCGAAGAGGTAAAAGCATTGTGCCGTTTCGTGCTCGAAACCAAACGGGGCATTCCATACGAGAGGAAATTAGATGACAAATAGAAGTTGCAGCTTTTGCGGTGTAAAAGAGAGCCCGGAGAACCCGCTGCTGGCCGGAAACGGTGTATATATCTGTAAAAACTGTGTCGTTTCGGCCCACAAGATACTCTTCGGTGAGGTCGAAGAGGAGGAGGAGAGGGTAGATAGGGAGCTTCTGACCCCAAAAGAGCTCAAAGCCGCCCTCGACCAGTACGTGATAGGGCAGGAGCGTGCGAAAAAGGTGCTGGCAGTTGCGGTATACAACCACTACAAAAGGATCTTCAAGCAGGGGGGTCTCGAAGAGGACGATACGGAGATATCGAAGTCTAACGTTCTGCTGATAGGCCCGACAGGCAGCGGAAAGACCCTTATGGCGCAGTCAATCGCCAAATTTCTCGACGTTCCTATAGCGATCGCCGACGCTACCAGCCTGACCGAAGCGGGATATGTCGGGGAGGATGTGGAGAACATACTCACGAGGCTGCTTCAGGCTGCCGACGGCGACGTCAAGAAGGCGGAGCAGGGCATCGTCTTCGTAGACGAGGTGGACAAGATATCGAGAATGAGCGAAAACCGCTCCATCACCAGGGATGTGTCGGGCGAGGGGGTTCAGCAGGCGCTTCTGAAAATCATAGAGGGAAGTGTGGTGAACATTCCGCCCAAAGGGGGAAGGAAGCACCCGAACCAGGACTTCATCCAGATAGATACCTCCAATATCCTCTTTATATGCGGCGGGGCGTTCGACGGCCTCTCGGACATAATAAAGCGCCGGCTCGGCGGCAACGTTCTGGGGTTCGACCAGGAGAAACGCTCGAAAAGCGACAGCGAAGCGATTCTGAGCGAGGTGGAGGTCGACGACCTCGTCTCGTACGGCCTCATTCCCGAGCTGATAGGAAGGCTTCATGTCCTGGCTGTGCTCAACGAGATATCGAAAGAGGATATGGTGCGCATATTGACCGAGCCCAAAAACGCACTGGTGAAGCAGTATAAAAAACTCTTCGCGATAGACGATGTCGAGCTGACATTCGAGAAAGCCGCCCTGGAGGCGATAGCGCAGAAGGCGATCGAGCGAAAAACCGGTGCGAGGGGGCTGAGATCGATAATAGAGGAGATCATGGTGGATATCATGTTCGATCTTCCGGAGTATGCCGGTTACGAGATAGTGATAACCGAAGATGTGGTAAACAGCGGCGCCAAACCGCTCTATGTCAAAAAAAGCAAAAAGAGTGCGTAAATGTTCATAAACAAGCTGATAGGTGTATTCTCCAACGATCTGTCGATCGATCTCGGTACGGCCAACACACTTGTTCTGGTCAAAGGTAACGGAATAATAATAAACGAACCCTCCGTGGTGGCGATCCAGACCGACAAGTACGGCCGTGAAAAGGTGCTTGCCGTAGGCCAGGAGGCCAAAGAGATGGTGGGTAAGACACCAGGAAACATAAGGGCGGTCCGTCCCATGAAAGACGGAGTCATAGCCGACTTCGACATAACCGAAAAGATGATCCGATACTTTATAGAGAAGGCGCACCACAGAAAAACCTTCATAAGGCCCAGAATCATTGTCTGCGTCCCCTTCGGCCTGACGCAGGTCGAGCGCAAGGCGGTGCGCGAATCGGCGCTCAATGCGGGAGCGAGGGAGGTCTTCCTGATAGAGGAGCCCATGGCGGCCGCCATAGGGGCCGGGCTTCCCGTAAAGGAGCCGCACGGAAATCTCGTGGTGGATATCGGCGGGGGAACCACCGAGATCGGCGTCGTCTCTCTCGGGGGGCTTGTTATAAGCAAGTCCATACGCACGGCGGGGGACAAGATAGATCAGGCGATAGCCGACTACGTGAAACGAAAATACAACCTTCTCATCGGGGATCGTGTCGCCGAAGAGATAAAGATAGAGATCGGCAGCGCCCTTCCCCTTGACGAGGAGGTCTCGATGGTTGTGAACGGCCGCGACCAGGTGAGCGGGCTTTTGAGCTCCATAGAGCTTACGAGCGAGGATGTCAGGGAGGCGATGAGAGAACCGCTGCGTGAGATCGGCGACGCACTGAAGGATATTTTGGAGGTCACGCCTCCCGATCTCGCCGGCGACATTGTCGAAAACGGCATCGTTCTTACAGGCGGCGGCGCGCTGATAAGAATGCTCGACAAATACTTTTCGGATATAGTGAAACTCCCCGTTTATGTGGCCGAAGAGCCGCTGCTGGCGGTAGCCAAAGGAACCGGACGCGTACTGGAAGAGATAGATCTTCTCCAGCAGCTTTCGTATGAATAGGTTCAACCGCAAGATAACGCTGCTGATTCTGCTGGGGATAGTGATACTCTTCTCCCTCTACAGCTCCTCGGTCCGCACCCTCTTTGTCTCTTTCACCTCGACACTGCGCTCCCTCTACCTCGACTTTACCTACAGCGTAGAGAAGAGGGCGGATGAGCACCTTTTCCAGGCCGAAAGGGTAGAGGAGCTGCAAAGAGAGCTGGAGCTGCTTCAAAAGAGGTTTCTCGTCTGCAGGAGCGATGCCGCGAAGTACCGGTCTCTCAAAGAGGCGATGGGCATAGAGGCCGATTCCAATGCGACGTTCGAGATCGTCAGGCCGCAGGGGTATGCGATGGTGGGGAACTTTCAGCAGCTCTGGCTCGACGGCTTAAAAAGGTTCGACCCGGCGAAAAACTACGGTGTGGTACGCAACGGCTATGCCGTCGGTATCGTGGTCGAAAAGAGCCGGCGCCCGCTTATGATTCTTGCGGGCGATCCGGAGTGTACGTTCGCCGTTTATATAGGAGATGAGCGGGCACCCGGAATTGCGACCGGAATGGATGCCAGACGCATGGTGGTAAAATATATACCGCAGTGGCTCAAGCTCAAAACGGGTGACGAGGTGCGTACAAGCGGGCTGGACCACATATTCCCTCCGGGAATACCGGTGGGGAGGGTTCTCTCCACACGGAGGATGCAGGGGTTTCAGAACGCCTATATAGAGCTCTACGGCGATACGCTCCATCCCGATTTCGTATGGGTGGTTACCGTGGGCGGATCGGACGCCGAAAGCGATTCGTAAGAGCCGATTTAGTAGAATTATAAAATTTCTCAGAGGAGTGCTCCTTTATGCCAAAACGTGACGATATCGAGACCATTCTCCTGATCGGGTCGGGGCCGATCGTGATAGGGCAGGCCTGCGAGTTCGACTATTCGGGTACACAAGCGGCCAAGACGCTCAAAGAGCTCGGTTATCGCGTAGTCCTGATAAACTCCAACCCTGCGACGATAATGACCGATCCGGAGTTTGCCGACCGCACATACATAGAGCCGATAAACGAAGAGATCATCGCACGCATTATCGAAAAAGAGGGCGTCGATGCGATACTTCCTACGATGGGAGGCCAGACGGCCCTGAACGTCGCGATGAGCATGCACGAAAAGGGTATGCTCGAGGGGGTGGAGTTTCTGGGAGCCGACCCCGAAGCGATAAAAAAGGGCGAAGATCGCCAGGCCTTCAAAGAGGCGATGATAAAGATAGGCATGGATCTTCCAAGAAGCCGCTACGCCTATTCGATGGAGGAGGCGATGGCCGCGGCCGAAGAGATAGGCTTTCCGCTCATCATCCGCGCATCCTATACGCTTGCCGGCGGCGGCAGCGGCGTGGCGTACAACATAGACGAGTTCAAATCTCTGGCAAGGGCCGGACTCGATGCCAGCCCGATCAGCGAGATTCTCATAGAAGAGAGCCTGCTCGGGTGGAAAGAGTATGAGATGGAGGTTATTCGTGACCGGGCCGACAACTGCATAATCGTCTGCTCGATCGAGAACCTCGACCCGATGGGTGTGCATACCGGCGACTCGATCACCGTCGCACCGGCATTGACGCTGACCGATAAAGAGTACCAGCGTATGCGTGACGCGAGCTTCAAAATCCTTCGCGAAATCGGTGTCGATACGGGCGGCTCCAACGTGCAGTTTTCGGTGAACCCCGAAACCGGCAGAATGATAGTGATAGAGATGAACCCGAGGGTGAGCCGCTCTTCGGCCCTGGCTTCGAAGGCAACCGGCTACCCGATAGCCAAGGTGGCTACCCTTCTTGCGGTAGGCTTCACTCTCGACGAGATAAAAAACGACATAACCGGAACCCCGGCCAGTTTCGAACCGGTAATCGACTACATCGTCACCAAAATACCGCGCTTTACGTTCGAAAAGTTCCCGCAGGCCGATTCGACGCTGACCACATCGATGAAGAGTGTCGGCGAAGTTATGGCGATAGGCCGCACCTTCAAGGAGTCTGTGCAGAAAGCGCTCTGCTCGCTCGAGACCGGTCTTATAGGCTTCGATCCGGTCGTTTGCGACGAAGAGACGCTGAGGCGCGAGATCAGGAGGCCGAACGAGAAGAGGCTTCTCTATATTGCCCAGGCTTTCAGGAACGGGTACGGTGTAGATGAGATCTATTCGCTCAGCAAGATCGACCCCTGGTTTTTGAGGCAGATAGAGCAGATCGTAGAGATGGAGGGGCTCATAGACATAGAGACCCTTCAAAACCCCTCTCTTTTGAGGCGCCTCAAGAGCGACGGCTTCAGCGATGCGATGATCGCGAAGATCATAAACGGAAAAGAGAATATGGATCTCGGCGAAAACGACGTGTACGCGGCACGCAAGAGCCTCGGGATAGAGCTTGAGTACAACGAGGTCGATACATGTGCAGCCGAATTCAAGGCACTGACCCCCTACCTATACTCCTCCACGAATATCATGGCGCTTCCCGAAAGAGCCGAAGAGGATAAAGGAGAGGGCAAAGAGAAGGTGCTCATAATCGGCGGCGGGCCGAACCGCATAGGGCAGGGCATCGAGTTCGACTACTGCTGCGTGCACGCCTCTTTCGCCCTTGCGGATATGGGAATTACCTCTATTATGTACAACTGCAACCCCGAGACGGTCTCTACAGACTACGACACGAGCGACATACTCTATTTCGATCCGATCGATTTCGAGCATGTAAGGAGCGTTATAGAGACCCAGAAACCCGACGGCATCATAGTCCACTTCGGCGGGCAGACACCTTTGAAGCTTGCGAAAAAGATCACTTCGATAGGCGGAAAGATCGTCGGTACCAGCGCCAAGGTGATAGACGAGGCGGAGGATCGTGAGAAGTTTTCGGCGTTTATCAGCGCCCTTGGGCTCAAACAGCCCGAAAACGGAACCGCCTTCACCAAAGAGGAGGCGTTCGCGATAGCTTCCAGAATCGGCTACCCGGTACTGGTGCGCCCGAGCTACGTTTTGGGCGGACGGGCCATGCGCACGGTCTACAACGAAGGTGAGCTGAAGGAGTATATGGACGAGGCCGTGAGCGTGAGCAACGAATCTCCCGTGCTTATCGACAAGTTCCTCGACCACGCCATAGAGCTCGATGTCGACGCCATTAGCGACGGCAAAGAGGTGTACATCGGCTCGATCATGCAGCATATCGAAGAGGCGGGCATACACTCGGGCGACAGTGCGTGCTCCCTGCCGACTGTATCGATAAGCGATAAGCTCGTAAAAGATGTAGAGAACCAGACCAAAGCCATAGCGCTCGGCCTCGGGGTCAAGGGGCTTTTGAACATTCAGTACGCCATCTTCAAGGATGAGGTATACCTGATAGAGGTCAATCCGCGGGCCAGCCGTACCGTACCTTTCGTCTCGAAAGCGACGGGTGTGCCGCTCGCAAAGGTCGCCACCCGGGTCATGATAAAAGGGGATCTGCGCGAAGCCCTGGAGTTCTACGACACATTCGGGGTCGTCACCGACGACGGCAACGTTTTGAAACCGAAACTCAAAAACCATATAGCCGTGAAAGAGGCTGTCTTTCCATTCAACAAGCTCACCGGCTCCGACCTCATTTTGGGACCCGAGATGAAGTCCACCGGCGAAGTGATGGGTATAAGCAGGACCTTCGGTTTAAGCTTCGCGAAGAGCCAGTTTGCCAGCAAGAACCATATTCCGACATCGGGGACGCTCTTTATGTCGCTTACCGACCACGACAAGCCGGAGGCGGGTTCTATAGGAAAGATCTTTGCCGATCTCGGCTTCAAGATCGTAGCCACTTCCGGTACGCAAAAGGCTCTCGAAGAGGCGGGAGTGGAGGCCGAGACGGTTCTAAAGATTTCGGAAGGGCGGCCCAATGTGGAAGACCTGCTCAAAAACGGTGAGATAGATGTGGTTTTGAACACTTCCGACAACAAGGCCAGCAAAGATGACGCCCGCCGCATAAGGCAGGCCGTACTCCGTTTCGATATACCCTACTTTACCACCCTTGCGGCGGCAAGGGTTTCGGCGGCGGCGATAGAGGAGATAAGGGATGACGGAGCGCTCGAGCCGAGGGCTATACAGGACTACCTGAGAGAGTGATGCGTCCCGACCTGGTCTATCTGGTACAGACCGATACAACGGCAGGCTTCCTTTCGCAGTCGAAAGAGAGGCTTGCGAAAGCTAAGGGGCGCCCGTCGGGCCGCCCGTTTCTGAAGGCCGTCGCGAGGCTCTCCGCTCTCAATGAGTGCGGCCGAACTCCTTCGAAGTTCAAAAATCTCGTCCGTAGAAGCAGGAAAAGATCTTTCATCCTTCCAAACGGCACCTCTTTCAGGGTTGTGAGCGGCAGGCATCGCGACTTCATCGAGAAGTTCGGGTGGTGCTACACTACATCGGCCAACAGGCACGGCGAGCCGTTCGACGAAAAGTACGCTCTCGATCACTGCGATGTTGTGGTAGAATCAGAAGGTGGATTCCACTCCGCCAAGGCGTCCGAAATCTGGCGTCTCGGAAGAGAGAAGAGGTTGAAGATCAGATGATAAAGTTCGTTACCATGCTCCTATACGGCCTGCTTTTCTGGATGGCTTTCGTCTTCATCTTCTACGCCGGTCTGATGGTGAACTATATCAAAGCCTACAATATACCCATATTCTTCAACGAATTTTTTGTAGACAACCAGCAGTGGTGGCTCTGGATAGCCGGAGTTTTGCTATACGGTGCGGCCTTTATGGTAAAAAACAGAAAGATGGCCAAATCGCTCTTCTATCTTCTGTCGTTTCTGATCGCCGCCCTTACGTGGATACCCGATTTCGGCGACCGGATAGGCAGGGCCCTTTTCGCGAAAGAGAATCAGAGCTACCGTTTCGATCACACACAGGTCGATTCGGTTACGCTTCTATATTCGGGAAGGGGGTACGACTACGTACTTCTGCCAAACGGCAAAAGGAGCGCCGTCAAATATCCCTCATCATACAGGGTGAAGATCACGGCAGATTAGAAGAGAGGCGCCGTTTAGTTCGGGTTTAGTGCCCTTCGTGCTCTCTCATAAGGCGGTAATCTTGCTCGACCCTCTTGATATCCTGCCTGTTGGGTACTTTCCTGCCGGCGATATACCCTACTATATTCCCATCTTTATCGAGCTTCGGTTTGATCCATACGATGACCCAGTAGTACCTTCCGTCTTTTCGCATATTCTTTACGTAGCCTTCCCACATATCGCCGCGCTTTATCGTCTCCCACATCTTCTTGAAAGCGGCTTTGGGCATATCTGGGTGGCGGTTTATGCTGTGCGGCGAGCCGATAAGCTCCTCCTTGTCGTAACCGGTCATCTCCCTGAATTTACGGTTTGCATAGGTTATTATTCCGGAGGTGTCTGTCTCCGTTATCATCACTCCTCCGTCGAACGGAACCTCTTCGTTCACCGGTCTCGGCTTCTCTATTTTGGCTCCCGTAAGGGTGTTGGTGACATGGGCCATCTTCTATTGCCTTTCATAATAGTTGTTTTTTTATAACAGATTATAAATACTTATAATTAGACTTCTCGGAATTATAGCATAGGAGCGAAAAAGAAAAGTTACGGTTCGGTTACACATCTTTGACAGGAGCGCCCATAAAGCATTCGTTTGATACAATTGTCTTAGAATTTCAATACTCCAAAAGGTTTTGTTTGGCTGATTACGACCTGATAAACGAGCTTGTCAAAAAGCGGGTACTCGTCATAGACGGCGCTATGGGAACGCAGATACAGTCCATGGAGATTCCCGCGAGCGCATGGGAGGGCAAAGAGGGGTGCAACGAGCTTCTAAACGCCACTGCGCCCGAGCTGATTCGAAAGATTCACGAGCGTTACGCGGCGGCCGGCGCCGACCTGATAAAGACAAACACGTTCGGGGCGATGGACTGGGTGCTTGACGAGTACGGCATAGGCGACCGTGCATACGAGCTGAGCAAAAAAGGGTGTGAACTCGTAAAGGAGGTGTGCGAAAGGTACTCCACGCCGCAGAAGCCGAGATTCTGCCTCGGCTCCATCGGGCCCGGTACGAAGCTCCCCTCTTTGGGGCACATAGATTACGACGGCATCTACTCGGGCTGCCTCGAGACGGCCCGCGGTATGATAGACGGTGGTGTGGATATATTCCTTCTCGAGACATGCCAGGATCCCCTGCAGATAAAGGCGGCGCTTCACGCCTGCAGCGACGCCGCCGAAAGCTGCGGTGTGAAGATCCCGATAATGGTTTCGGTAACCATAGAGCTCAGCGGATCGATGCTGATAGGCACCGACGCGGCGACGATCGCTACCATTATGGAGCCTTTCGACATCCTCTCCCTGGGCTTCAACTGCGGTACCGGCCCCGAGCAGGTCGAAAAGCACCTCAAGACGCTCTCGAGTCTCTGGCACAAGCCCATTTCGGTACACGCCAACGCCGGCCTCCCGCAAAACCGCGGAGGCTACACCTACTACCCGATGGGGCCCGAAGAGTTCAGCTCTCTGCAAAAGAGCTTCACCGAGTATGACGGAGTCGCCTTTCTGGGTGGATGCTGCGGTACCACGCCCCAGCACATAAAGGCCCTGGCCGACGCCGTGGAGGGTTTGACTCCGCGTCCGCCGTCGGGCAGCCAGAGAGCCTCTTTGGCCTCTCTTTTCGGTACCGTGCCCCTTATGCAGGATCCGCCGCCGCTTCTTATAGGTGAGCGCTCCAACGCCACCGGCTCGAAAGCCTTCAGAGAGCTTCTGCTTGCCGAAGATTACGAAGGGACCCTCACGGTAGGCCAGCAGCAGGTAAGAGCCGGCGCGCACGTTCTGGATGTTTCGGTCGGGTTTGCCGGAAGGGACGAAACGAAGGATATGAGGGAGGTGGTGAGCCTCTATGCGCAGAAGATCCCCCTTCCGCTCATGCCCGATTCGACGCAGGTGAAGGGGCTCGAGACCGCTTTGAAGTGCATAGGCGGCAAGCCGATTCTCAACTCCGTAAACCTCGAAGACGGAATAGAGAAGTTCGATGCGGTCTGCAACCTCGCCAAACGGTTCGGCGCCTCCTTGGTCTGCCTTACGATAGACGAACGGGGGATGGCCAAAACCACCGAGCGCAAGCTCGAAGTGGCCGAGCGCATATATGAGCTGGCTACGAAAAAGCACGGCATAAAAGCCGAAGATCTTGTCTTCGACGTGCTTACCTTCACCGTAGGCTCCGGCGACGAGGAGTACAGGGATGCCGCCGTACAGACGATAGAGGCGATTAGGGAGCTCAGGCGCCGCCACCCCGAAGTTGGCACTACCCTGGGGCTCTCCAACATCTCTTTCGGTCTCGACAAAGATGCGCGCCCCTATCTCAACTCCGTATTTCTGCACCACTGTATCGAAGCGGGGCTCACTTCGGTCATCATCAACGTCAAGCACATTATTCCGATGAGCAGAATCGGAGAGGAGGATCGCAAGGTGTGCGAAGATCTTCTCTTCGACAGAAGAGAAGAGGGCGACCCGCTCTTCGCGTTCATAGAGCACTTCAGCAAAAAAGAGGCCGTAGACCGGGGAGCCGAAGATGAAGCCTACGAGGCGATGAGCGACGAAGAGAAGATACACAAGCTGCTTCTTGAGGGCGACAAGGAGAGGATGATCCCTCTGGTGGAGGAAGCGAGGCACAGGATAGCGCCTGAAAAGATCGTAAACGAGATACTGATAGAGGCGATGAAGGTGGTGGGCGAGCTCTTCGGAAGCGGGCAGATGCAGCTCCCTTTCGTCCTGCAGAGCGCCGAGACGATGAAGGCCGCCGTGGACCATCTGAACCCCTACCTTCCCAAAAAGGAGAAGACGAGCGATACGACCCTCGTGCTGGGCACCGTAAAGGGCGATGTGCACGATGTGGGCAAGAACCTCGTAGACATAATTTTGACCAACAACGGCTTCAAGGTCGTAAACATAGGGATCAAGGCGGAGCTGGAGCAGTTTCTGAAGGCCGCGAAGGAGCACGATGCTGACGCCATAGGTTTCAGCGGCCTGCTTGTAAAATCTACGCAGGTGATGATGGAGAACCTCGAAGAGATGAAGCGGCAGGGTGTGAAGATACCCGTTCTCATGGGGGGTGCGGCTCTGACCAAAGGTTTCGTGGACGAATACTGCCGCACTAAGTACGACGGGCCGATATTCTACTGCAGGGACGCTTTCGACGGTGTCGTAGCGATGAGCCGGATAGAGGAGGGCAACTTCGACACGAGGCTCGGAAGCGACAGCGATGAAGAGCATACGGAGGTCGTGAAAGAGAAAAGAGAGGCGGTCATACCCCCCTTCGAAGAGATAGTGATGCCTTCGCGCGATGTGCGGGTGCCGGTGCCGCCGTTTTGGGGGCGCCGCGTGATGGGTTCGAAAGATTTCGATCCGGCCATCGCTTTCGAGTGGCTGAACCACCGCATACTCTTCAAGTCGCGCTGGGGTTACAGAAGCAAGGGGATGAGCAAAGAGGAGTATCAAAAACAGCTCGACGAGGTGGTTAAGCCCGCATACGAGCGCCTAAAAGCGCAGTTTCTGGACGAAAAACTCTTCGAGCCGACCATAATCTACGGCTACTACCCGTGCAGAAGCGACGATACGACGCTGCTTATATTCGACGAGAGCGAGGGTTGGCACAAAGATGCGGACGCCGACAGGGAGCCGCTGGAGTATGTAATGGGAAGGGCGAGGGAGCAGATGACCTTTCCGAGGCAGACCAAAAAGCCGTACAGATGCCTTGCCGACTACTTCCACCGCGACAGGCACGATGTGGTCGCGTTCACGACGGTGAGTGCCGGAAGCAGGATAAGCGAGTATGAGCGGAAGCTCTACGACGAGGGGAAGTTTCACGAATACTACCTCGTCCACGGGCTGGGAGTGGAGCTTGCCGAAGCGCTTGCGGAAATAGCCCACAAGCAGATCCGCCTCGATCTGGGAATAGCTGAAAACGAGGGAAATACGCTAAGGGATGTACAGATGCGCGCATACACCGGGGCCAGATATTCGCCAGGCTACCCGGCATGCCCCGATCTGGAGCTCAACGCCCCGATTTTCGACCTGCTCAAACCTCAGGATTTCGGTATCGAGCTGAGCGAAACCTACCAGATACACCCGGAGCAGTCGACGGCTGCGATAGTGGTCTACCATCCCGAAGCGATGTACTACTCCATCTAAAGCGAAAGGGAGCGGCATGAGAGCGAACGGATTCGAACCCGGCGGACGATTGGGTGCCATACGCCTCTACGGGCGTGGTGGTCACTTTCAGCGCGGTTAGCGCAGTAAGGAGTTTTCATGAGAATCTCTACACTACTTTTAGCAGCCGCCTCCGCGGCCGCTTCACTATACGCATCCACGCTCGAAGTCTACAGGGATGCTGCGATCTACAGGTTCACCCCCTCTTCAACATTCATAGGCTTCGCCCCTAAAAAGAGCGGAGCGGAGTGCGGCGACAGCGCACTTGCACTCACCTTTGTGCCCGAGTGCCCCAATGGCCTCAAGCTGTGCAGCCTAAGGAGCGAAATAGAGGCGCTGCGGCAAAACATCGACCGATCCAAACGGCAGATGGTGTACCTCGACAGACTCGTCGAAGAGGCGAAGCCGCAGAGTTCGAAAAGCCTGATTGAGCTCTCCGAAGCGGCTGCCGCGAGATATTCGGAGCTTCTGGGCAGAAAGCGGACCGACGAGGCGCTTTTGAAGGCGCGAAAAGAGCTCTTTTTTAAAATGGCCCCGTCGCTCGAGCCGCTGCATCTGCCCAAAGAGTGCGGCTCCGAACTCAAGCTTACTCTTCCCGGGGGGTTCATCGGCTTCGATATAGGCTACGAAGCCGACATCGCCGAGCCGAAGAAGATAGCGGTCTCCAAGCACCTGCACCTAACGAACAGAAGCGGTGTCGATATAGAGGCTGACGAGGCGCTGCTCTACTACCGCCCCCTGCAGAGGTACCTGCAGCCCATCCGTTTTCAGCCGTGGATTATCAGAGACAGAAGCCGTCCGGTAGTCAAGACCCTGCAGAAGATGGCCGCCCCGATGGCGGTCGATAGCGCTTCGGTCGAGGGGGTGAGGTACGAAAAAGCGCAGCAAAAAGGGGCGAGAAGCTACAAGATCAAAAGCATTGAACTTCCGTCGAACGGCGAGCGGGTAGATATAGTTATGGAGTCGTGGAAAAACGGTGCGACGGATATGGAGGTGGTCTACCCCTACAGGGATACCAACGTGTACAGGGTTTTGAAATTTAGACCCAAGCGCCCCATCGAAGCCCACATCTGGAAGATAAAAGAGGGCAAAAGAGGTATCGCCTCCAACGTCAGGGGTGAGTATATGGACGGCTACTACACGCTCTTTGTGAGCGTCGACGAAGATCTTGTCGTAAGAAAGAAGAAGCCGGTTTTTAAAGAGAAAGAGAGCTTTTTCGGAGGAAGCATACGCAAGAAGGACGGCTATGTAGTCGAGGTGGTTAACCAGTCGGGTAAAAGAAAAGAGCTAACCATCATAGAGCGTATCCCGGTAGCGGTCAGAAGCGACATAGAGGTCAGACTTCTCGGGGTCACTTCGGACAAAAAGCTCTCCTACAAAGAGGGAGAGAACGGAAAACTCACGATAGAGCTCTCTGTGCCCGCTCACTCCGACGCCTCGGTAGAGGTGCTCTTCGAAGTGACTTTCGACAAAGAGAAACCGGTACTATTTTGAGTCCGTCGATGAAGAGAGGAATGGTGCAGCTCTATACGGGTGAGGGCAAAGGTAAAACCACCGCCGCCGCCGGACTTGCGCTCAGGGCTATGGGAAGCGGATGGAGGGTGCTTTTCGTACAGTTCATGAAAAGCGTAGAAAGTGCCGAAGTAGAGATGCTCGGTCGATGCGGAGGCGACAGCATCGAGATCATGCGGGAGTGGGACGGCTCTTTTGTAGTAGGGAAACCGACGCCTAAACAGAAGCTGATGTGCGAAGACCTCTTCGATTCGATGCGCAAGAGGGTCGAGCGGTGGAGGCCCGATATGGTAGTGCTCGACGAGGTTACGGTGGCCGCAAATTTTGGTCTTTTGCAAGAGGGGAGAGTACTGGATTTTGTCGAAAATAGGCCGCAGAGTCTGGAGGTCGTCATGACCGGCCGCAATGCGACCGGTGCGATGATAGAGGCGAGCGACCTGGTTACGCTGATGGAGAAGGTAAAACACTACTACGATACGGGAATAAAAGCCAGAAAAGGGATAGAGTATTGAAGATAGTTCCCCGCAGATATATCCGCTACAAGGGTGTAAACTCTTTTTTTACGGGCCTTGTGGGAGGGGCGGTGTTTACCATATATTCGGTGCTGGAACCATCGGTCTTCTCTCTTGGCGGCATTGCCCTTGCAGTCGGTATGCTGGCTGTCGCGAGATACTACGAAAAGATACTCAACATGCGTACATTCTACAAGATATCCCTTCTTGTGGAGCTTGTCATGCTTGCGCTGGTGGTGTGGTACCTGGCGATGCCGTACGGCTACTCTACCGCCCTTTTGGTCTACGCCGGCTACCAGTTTACCTTTATGTTCGGATCGTACCTCGTAAGGGCCGAGACGATACTGCTGAACAGAAAAAAGATACTCTCATGGCTCGACATGGCGAAACAGGCCGGATACCTTGCCGGAATGCTTGTGTCGTGGCTCTTTTACAAAAGCCTCGAGCTTTTTTGGCAGATAAAGGATCACAAAGAGCAGGTCTACGACCTCCACTGGCTGCTGCTCGTAACGGAGATATCAATCATATTTCTGCTTATCGGCTCTTTTGAAAAGGTCAAAAAAAGAGCACCCGCCGCTTGAGCAGCCCTCTTTGCGTTTCAGTACCGCTCTTATATTGTTAACAATGAGGAAAATGAAAAAGATCGACAGAGCCGAATAGAGCAGTGTAAACGGCCAATCCTCATTAATGGCTGATTGAATGGAGAGAACGAGAAAAAGAATGGTTAAAATGAGGCACAAAATGGAACCCTATACTCAAATTTTTTCGACATTGTAGCAGATTGTACCGACCGCTTCACTCTGCTTCAGAAAGATGCCTGTAACGAATTTTTTTCATTTTATATCTGCTTGTGTAGAAGCTGGATGTCTGTTTACCTTCTTTGGGAGTCGGAAGTAAATAAACATAACCGATCATCTTTTTCTTACTGTAACAGGTTAGTCGGAAAACTCTTTAAGGTTTATAACCTCCTTGTGATATTATGGTTTTAAAAAAATGGAAGGTCTTTTATGCGCCTTTTTTTGCCGATACTATTTTTGACCCTTCTCCTTCACGGGGGCGACGGGCACAGATTCACTAACCACCTGATAGACGAGGACTCCCCCTATCTTCAGCAGCATGCGCACAACCCGGTAGATTGGTACCCCTGGGGGGAGGAGGCGTTCGAGAAGGCCAAAAGGGAGCACAAACCTATACTCCTCTCCATAGGCTACAGCACCTGCCACTGGTGCCATGTAATGGAGGAGGAGTCTTTCGAAGACGAAGAAATAGCCGAACTGATCAATCGCTGGTTCGTACCCGTAAAAGTCGACAGGGAGCGGATGCCGCATCTTGACAGGCACTTTCAGCGCATCTACTCCATTCTAAACAGAAGGGGAGGCGGGTGGCCCCTTTCCATCTTTCTAACCGAAGATCTCAAGCCCTTTTTCGCCGCCACCTATATACCGCCCGAAGACTCGTACGGCGTAAAGGGTATGAAGAGTCTCATTCCCGCCCTCGGCAGACTCTACGCCTCTGACAAAGAGAGCGTTATGAAAAGGGCGGAGGCTGTAGAGAAGCTTTTGCAGGAGTCCCAGAAGCTCTCCGGGCAGAGGCTGCAAGAAGGCGACAAACTCGCCAAAGAGGCGCTGCGGCGGATTTGGGGGTATTACGACAGGCTCTACGGAGGTTTCGGAGAGCGCCCGAAGTTTCCCGAAAGCTCGAGAATCGCCCTGCTATTCGATATATACAGGCTAACCGGAGATGAGCGGGCGAAGATGATGGCTCTCCAGACGCTGGAGAGCATGCAAAGAGGCGGCCTCTACGATCAGATAGAGGGGGCCTTTTTCCGATACTGCGTAGACAGGCGGTGGAGAATGCCCCATTTCGAAAAGATGCTCTATACGAATGCCGAGCTGATTCCGCTGTATGCGGATGCCTGGAAGATGACGTCGAAAGAGCGCTACCGGGAGGTGGCAAAAGATACGATAGCGGAGATCGACCGCAGGTTCAGAACCCCGGAGGGGCTCTATTTTAGCGCGAGCGATGCCGACAGCGCCGAAGGGGAGGGGCTCTATTTTCTCTACCGGTACGACGAGGCGCTGAAAGCGCTCCTGAAAAGCGGCTTCGACGAAAAAGAGGCGAAAGAGTTTCTGGCATATCTCGATATTGCTGAAGATGGGAATTTCGATAGCGAATACTCACATGCGAGAAGAGCCTCGGCAAAGGAGCCGGAGAGCTTCAAAAGAGGGGTCGCCGTCTTAAAGAGGATGAGGGAGGGCAGAGACTATCCGTTTATAGACAAAAAGATCATCACGGCATGGAACGCGATGATGATAAAGGCCCTTTTTAAGGCTTCGAAAATCGACGGCTCCTATCTCGACGAGGCGAAAAGCTCGTACAGGGCGCTCAAAAGAGTGATGTCGAAAGAGGACGGGAGCCTTTTCCATCAGGTGCTATACGGCAAAACACCGTCGCAGGATGGGCTTTTGGAAGACTACGCATTTTTCGCCGATGCCGCTTTGAGTGCCTATGAGACGACGCTCGAAAAGAGCTATCTCGAGGATGCGAAGAGCTTTTCCGGGCAGGCCCGAAAGAGGTTCTACATTGACGGCAGATGGCTCCTTGGAGCCGGAGAGCCGAAGAGTTATGCGGATATCAGCGACAGATACTACAGATCTGCACTCTCCGTTCAGATCAACAATATGATCACTCTGGCGGTGCTCGAAAGCTCTTTTAAAGACGAAGCGCTGGCGAGAGAGAGCCTCCAGGCTTTCGGTGCGCTCATAAACGGCTCGCCGGATGCCTACCCCGAAGCGCTCAGGGCATACCTCAGGCTCGAAAAGGGTGTGGTCGTCGTAAAGAGTTCGAGGGGGAATCTTTCGAAAAACTTATCGAAAATAGAGAGGATCGACTATCCGTTCCTGCTAAAGAGTGCGGCTGCAGCCGACATCTGGCAGGCTTGCGACTTAAAGAGCTGCTTCGCCTACTCCAAGAGTATCGACGAGGTGATAGGGGCGATAGAGAGAAGGTAGGGCAGCAACCCCTACACTTTGAACTGGCTGATCTGCCGAAGTACCTCGTCGGCCAGTTTGCCTATATGCTTTATGCTCTCGTCGCTCTTCTCTATGCCGTCCCTGTTCACTTCGGAGAGCCGTTTTATCTCGTACATCTTCTCTATGAACGCTTCCATTATGGTAGCCGCCTCCTCTACGGCGGCCGCGGTTTTCTCCACGCTTCCTACCGCTTCGGTCATGTTCGAAGAGACCTCTCCGATCTCGCTTTGAACCTGCGAAGCGTCCTCTGTGAGGCGGTTTACATTTTCGATATTGCGGTTCATCTCTCCGCTGCTGTCCATGATGGCCTGCACTATTATGTTTATGGTCGCGTTAATGTCGGCGAGGCTCTTTTGCGTACGCTCCGCAAGCTTTCTAACCTCGTCCGCCACTACGGCGAAGCCCCTGCCGTGTTCTCCTGCGCGCGCAGCCTCTATCGCGGCGTTCAGTGCCAGGAGGTTCGTCTGGTCGGCTATGTCGCTTATGACCGTGAGAACCTCTTTTACCTGCTCGGCATCCTGGCTGAGCTGCTTTAGCCTCTCGGCAAGTTCGTGCTCCACCACCGCGTTGCTCTCGATCTGGCGAATCGTGCCCTCTATCAGCTCGATCGCTCCGCCGAGGCTCCTGTTCGCGTTTGTCATATTCTCTTTCGTAGCGGCAACTTCGCGGTTGCTGGCCACAAGCTTCTCTTTCAGATTGGCCGCTTCGCTCGCACCCTCTTCTATGATGGCGGACTCTTTTCTGATATTCGAAGAGATCTGCTTGAACGTTTCGTCCAAAACGCTGGCCGTGCGCCTGTTTTCGTTCGCGCTGTTTTGTGCATGGGAGGCGAACTCGTGGAGTGATCGCAGAAACTCTCTCAAGGCCTCCCTGATACTTCCGAACTCGTCGTGTTCGTAGATCCTGATTTCGGTCGTAAGATCTTTAGATTCGGCGATGTTCGTAATCAGCCCCTTGAGGGAGTTGAGTCGCATCTGAAGATCTTTTACCGAAAGACCCGCGATCACCAGCATCAGCAGAATTACGACCGCTCCCGCTATGGCTTTCACTATCGCCGTATCGTGGAAGCTGTCGAGATCCCGGTTTATCTGGGCCGCTATCTCATCGTCTATTTTTTTTAGGATGTTTATCTTTTTTGTGATTGTGTCGAACCAGTACTCAGCATCTATGTTGAAGTTACCCTCCTGGTGTGATATGGCTATCTCTCTCATCTTTCTTACAAGGTCGAACGACTCGTCCTGTATCGCTTTTTTATAGTAGGTCACCATCGGATCGGGAGCGAACGACAGGAAATCGTCAAGGTAGGCGTTCTGTTCGGCTATGAGTACTATCAGTTTGCGGTACATACCGGGTGAGAACGAGTCTGCGGCGAAAGTACCGCTCAAAACAGCCCTCTCTATACCTGCACGCTCTTTCGATTTCAAAAACGAAGTATATGCGACCAGATCTTTGGTGATTCGCTCTTCGGGGGAGAGTTTCGATAAGGTCGCGATAATATCGAGCATCTTGGCATTCATGTTCGTAAAGTAGGCTACCACATCTTTGAGCGGCAGCTTCAGTGCCGAAATACGCTCTCTTATCGCGGGGAGCCTTTCGAGGTCTGCATTGAGAGCATCGACTCTTTCTTTGAGATCGGGCGTAAACTCGCTGAAGTCGATCTTTTTAAGTGTCTGCTTGTACTCCTTCAGCCTTCGGTCGGTCAATTTGCGCTGTGCGGGAAGCTTTTCGACGAACTTTTTGCCGTGGCTGCCGGTATACCCGGCACTTGCACCACGCTCCTTCTGTGTCTCGTGGACCAGGCGGCTTAGGCTTTCGCTAAGTTTTACAAGCTGCTTGACCTTTTCCACCTTCTGCTTGAACTCGAAGTGTTCTTGAAGATCGGTCACGGTATAGTAGAATAGAGCTATCGTGGGTAGTACAACAAGAAGAAGCATCTTGCCCCTTATAGTAAGGCGGGAGAGTGGGTTCATTCGTTTCCTTTCAGCAGTTTGTCGTCTATCTGGTCGTAGTCGATCAGGTTTTCGTCGCATTCACAGTGGTATTTCCCCTGCGCGTCGTAATATTCGGTACAATCTCTGTACCGTTTTGTAGATATGCCGTCTTCGTTGAAGTAGACACACCCTTGCAGCAGAAGTAGTATCGGCAGAATTACAAAATATTTCATACTGTTACTTTATACCCGAGTTGCTTAATTCCTGCTATCTTTTACAGGTTAAGCTGTAGCGATTCAACAATTATATCGGCAAAAAGGGGATAGTTTTGATAGGTAAAATAGAGAAAATCTTCAAAAAAATCGCGGAGCTGCCGCACTGCAGCGGCGATACGGCGCAACTGAGAGAGTATATAAAAGATGTTGCGAAAGAGTATGGATATTCATTGCACGAAGATAGTGCAGGAAACGTGATGGCCTACGGCTCAAACTCCAAAGTCACGCTTCAGTCGCACTACGATATGGTCTGTATCGGCCGTGCGCCGGAGATCGAAACAGTCGTCGAAGAGGGGTGGATGAGGGCCAAAGGGAGCTCTCTGGGCGCGGACAACGGAATGGGTGTGGCGATTATGCTTTGGCTGATGGGGCGTAACGCTCCGGCAGACTTTCTCTTTACCAACGATGAGGAGATAGGGCTTGTGGGTGCAGCGAATCTCGAACTTGAGGTCAGGACACCATATCTTTTGAATCTGGACAGTGAAGAGATCGGGAAAGTATATATAGGTTGTGCCGGCGGGGAGGATATATATCTCAAAAAACGTACAGAATATTTCGCTCCGGTGAGTGCGGGAGAGAGGTATATAATCAGCGCCGATACCCCGGGAGGCCACTCGGGGGTCAATATAGCCGAAAATATTCCGAACGCGATAACCGAACTCTGCTCGGTGATAGTGCAAAACGAAGCTATGCAGGTAGCCTCGATAGCAGGAGGAGAGAGGATAAATGCGATTCCAGCCCATGCGGAGGCGGAGGTATGGATGCCGCAGGGGCATGAGCCGGAAATCGGGAGTCCGCATGTTTCGGTCAGGAAGATCGATACTCTGCAGGTGCCTCTACTGTCTGACGGACGAAAAGTGGCAAAAGCGTTTTTCGGGTTCGCTCACGGTGAAAGGGCATGGAATAGTGATTTGAATCTGCCGCAAAGCAGCATAAACCTCGCAAAAGTCGATACCGGGGAGGGTAGGATAGAGGCGGCGCTTTCGGCCCGTGCGATGTCGAACACCGATCTCGAGCGGCTGGTGGCCCAGAGTGTAGCGGGGTGGGAGGCTCTCGGATTCGAGGCCGCTACGGAAGGCAGATACCCGGCATGGAGTCCGGAAGTGAACGACTTTTCGAAAAAGGTTCTGCAGATATACAGGCGAACCTTTCCAAAAGCCTCGTTCGCCGCGATTCATGCCGGCCTGGAGTGTGCGCTCTTTGCCGAACGTTTCAAAGAGCTGCAGATCGCTTCGATAGGCCCCACGATCCTCGACCCGCACTCAGATCGCGAAAGGGTGGAGCTGCGGAGCGTGGAGAGGGTAGCGGATGTTGTAGAGTCGCTGATATCCGATTTATCGAGAGTTTAATATTTTGTTGATATAATAAATTTAATTAGAGTTATGAAAAAATCAATTTTTAAAGGAGAGTAAGATGAGAGTCGGAGATATCGTAATAGTGAGCAATCTCGGGGAGATGAAGGTCTACAGGGCCGAACCGCGTGACCTGGAAGCGGAAGCCGGCCTGAAGCCCAACAATGTGAAGCTGGATCTGATAGATGCCAAAGATTATGTGGTTTCGCACTGGAAAATTCAGGATATCGTCACGGACGAGGCCGGCCAGTTCAAGGGGGGCAGCCAGGGAAGGGGCGAGTTTACCCAGGGAAGCACCGGGCAGCGGCACGAGCTCGAAAAGCGCGTGGAGGCGGATGTCATAGATGCGATCGCCAAAGATATAACCGAGACGCTGGAGGCGAACAATCCGCCCAAATGGTTTCTGGCGCTGCCGGAGACGATATATGAGAGGGTCGTCAAGAAGGTATCTCCCGCGTTGATGGAGAAGCTCTTTGTAGGACTTCGCAAAGATCTCACCAAAGAGAACAAAAGCAACCTCGTGGAGCTTTTCAAGAAAAAACTCTCATAATCGGGCGTCTCGGCGCCCTCTACTTCGCTTTGAAACTCTCCCGGCTTTTGCACAGGTCGGTTAGAAAACACTCCGTATCGCATTTCGGGTTTTTGGCCGTGCAGATGTAGCGGCCGAAGAGCACCATCGCCTGGTGCAGCCTGTGCAGATCGGTCCTGAACTTTCGCTCCAGATCCTTTTGG
>JALWMA010000116.1 GCA_027081015.1 Campylobacterales bacterium
AAGCTTTGAAATCGAAGATTTCAAGACGGCCGCGCACAAGAGTGCGACGCCGCAAGCGGAGCATAAACCATCTTAGGTGTCAGGGCCCGTAAAACGACCCTTCCGACTCTTTTACGCCGCAAAATCTCTTCGTGGTTTTAGTTTATCCAATCGGCGCTTAAAGCCACTTTTCGGCGATCCTCTTCAGCCCCTCCGGGTTCTCGGAAGCGAAAATCTTGAGCTCCGTCTCTGTCGTGGAGCCGGGTCTGCACCCCATCTTTTCAAGATGTTCGGCTATCGCTTCGCCGGAGTGTATAAGCAGCGGGCGGTTTGGAAAATAGCCCTGAATCGCATCTGCTATGAGCGGAAAGTGGGTACACCCCAGGATGATCGCGTCGGGTTGTTCGATACCTTTGAAGTAGTGGTTTAGCGCACTCTCCAGAAGATCGCCCCCGAAGATCCCCTCTTCGACTATCGGAACGAAGAGAGAAGGCGAGAGCGCCTCTATATTTTCGAAACCGAGCTCTCTTATGCCTCTTTGGTAGCGGCCGCTTCCGATCGTAGCGCTGGTGCCGAGCACCAGGATGCGGCTCTCTCTGCTCAAAGCGGCGTTTTTCAGGGCGAGGATGCCCGGCTCGATTACCCCGTATATCGGAAACGGCGCGTCGCTGCGCAGTCTGGGCAGGGCGTGGGCGCTTACACTGTTGCATGCGGTTATGAGCAGGTCTATCTCGAAGTTCATGAAAAACTCGAGGGCCTCCATTGCGTAGCGGGTGATCGTGGTGGGGTCTTTGGGGCCGTACGGCACGCGCGCCGTATCGCCGTAGTAGATTATCTCGTCGAAAAGGCGGTGGGAGATCAGCGACTTCACGACGGTAAGGCCGCCGGCGCCGCTGTCGAAGACTCCGACTCTCGAAGGCGTTTTTCGCTCCATCATCGGGGCTCGGACGAACCGGCTCTATGCGCCTTCGTTCATTATGCTCAAAAACTCTTCGTTGTTTTTGGTCTTGAGCATCTTGGAGTAGAGGAATTTTAGAGCCTCCACTTCGTCCATCTGGTGCATGGCGTTTCGGAGGGCCCAGATTTTGGGCAGGGTGTTGGTGTCTGTAAGGAGCTCCTCTTTTCTCGTACCCGATTTTATGATGTCTATGGCCGGGTAGATTCGTCTGTCTGCTATGTTTCTGCTCAGGACTATCTCGCTGTTTCCGGTTCCTTTGAACTCTTCGAAAATCACTTCGTCCATTCGGCTTCCGGTATCTACGAGCGCCGTGGCGATAATGGTGAGGCTGCCGCCGTTTTCGATGTTTCTGGCCGCTCCGAAGAAGCGTTTGGGCTTATGGAGCGCATTTGCGTCGACACCGCCCGAGAGGACTTTGCCGCTGCTTGGGGTTACGGTGTTGTAGGCGCGCGCAAGTCGGGTGATGGAGTCGAGCAGTATCACAACATCTTTGCCCATCTCGACCCGGCGCTTCGCCTTTTCGATTACCAGTTCGGCGACACGCACATGGTTTTGGGCCGGTAGGTCGAAAGTGGAGCTGTAGACCTCCCCTTTTACGCTGCGCTCCATGTCTGTAACCTCTTCGGGGCGCTCGTCGACGAGAAGGACGATAAGCTCCACCTCCGGGTGGTTGTGGGTGATGCCGTGCGCCAGCTCCTTCATAAGCTCCGTCTTACCCGAGCGCGGAGGTGCGACGATGAGCCCCCTCTGGCCTTTTCCTATCGGTGTGAAGAGGTCCAGGACGCGGCCTGTAAGTTTTGTGGGGTTGTACTCGAGCTTCAGCTTCTCCTGCGGATAGAGCGGGGTGAGGTTGTCAAAAAGCGGCCGGTTTTTGCTCTCTGCCACCGGCATGTAGTTTATGGCCTCTATCTTTAAAAGGGCGTAGTAGCGCTCCTGCTCCTTGGGAGGGCGCACCTGGCCGGTTACGACGTCGCCGTTTCTGAGTGCGAATTTGCGAATCTGGGTGCTCGATACGTATGCGTCGTTACTGGAGTTGGAGAAGTTGGCGTCCATGGCGCGGAGAAATCCGTAACCTTCGTTCGTTATCTCCAGAATTCCGGTAAAGAGAATGTAGCCGCCCTTGCTCACCTGGGACTTCAGAATCTCGAACATGAGATCCTGCCGCTTGAGCTCGTTCGGATGCTCGACCCCGAGCTCCTTGGCTATTGAGATGAGCTCTTCGAGGCTCTTTTGCCTCAGATCTTCTATCTTGTACCCCTCGACGGGAATATGGGTTCTCGATTTTCCGTTATTGTTGCTGCGGGTAGAGGTTTCGCTCATGGTTCCTTCTTTGTGAACTTGAAATTTGCAGAGTACTGGCAGTGTTATGCAGATGTTCGGCCGCAGTTATGCGTCTTCTGATCGGCCTGTTTTGTGTTTTGATGCAGCTATTGTAGCAATTTTACGTTTTTATTGTCAACCTGT
>JALWMA010000117.1 GCA_027081015.1 Campylobacterales bacterium
ATAGCCGGCAACATCGTATGGCTCTCGTTTCTTTTCGGCGGAATTGCCGCCGTTTTGAGCGGATACTCTCTCGCGAAGCTGGCACTGAGGTATCCGTCGAGAGGCGGTATCGTCGAGTATCTGGTACAGGGGTTCGGAGAGGGGATCTTTTCCGGAAGCGCAAGTGTCCTGTTCTACTTTTCCCAGCTTATCGCTATCGCGGCGGTGGCGAAGTCGTTCGGAGTCTATGCAGCCACCTTTATGAGTAGCGGCCACGAAACCGTGATCATAAACTCTTTTGCGGTAGGAGTCGTGCTCTTTTTTACGACGATAAACCTCATAGGCGCCGCATTCGTGGCCAAATCTGAGAGCATCATCGTAATTGCGAAGGTGACGATTCTGGTCGTTTTTGCCGTTGCAGCCCTCTTTACGATAGATCCCGCATACCTGTCGGTCGACGAGATGCCGCCGCTTAAGAATATGCTTTTCGCCATCGGCCTCACCTTTTTCGCATACCAGGGATTCAGTGTAATCACCAATACCGTTGAAGATATGCAAAACCCTTCGCGTACGATGATGCGTGCCATGATGTGGGCCATAGGCCTTGTGGCACTGCTCTATATTCTCACTTCGATAGCCGTACTCGGCAACCTCTCTCTGCAGGAGGTGATACGCACGAAAGATTATGCGCTTGCGGAGGCGGCGAAACCGATATTCGGTGAATGGGGTTTCAAAATTATGGCGGCTACGGCACTGCTGGCCACGGCATCGGCCATTAACGCCACCCTCTACGCAGCGACGGAGATCGGCTATACGATGGCGAAAGAGGGGGATCTTCCCAAAATCTACAGCTACAACGTTTTCGAATCTTTCGAGGGTCTCATCATCAGTACGATCCTGATCGTTCCGATGATACTCTTTTTCAACCTTTCCGAGGTTACGACGGTCGCCGCCCTCGCCGTTCTGATAGTACAGGGGCTTGCGCATACGGGCCACCTGCTACGGATAAAGGAGACCGGCGCGAACATATGGGCGGTAGGCTCCGCCGCAGCGGCGATGTACTCAATAGCCGGGCTGACGCTCTACTACACGAGCAGGCACGATCCGATGGTGGGTTACTATATGATAGGGGCTCTCTTCCTGGCGTTTTTGGTAGAGATCGCTTTGAGGCTCTTTACGAAACGGATCGTATCGCGCCAGATCGTGGACCTTTTCAATATAAAGCGCCGGATATGAGCCGTAGGCCGACCCATCTTCACGATGGGTTCACGTAGTTTCGATATGATAATATAAAAAATAAAAGGAGGATGATGATGAAAAGAGTCGCCTTTATTCTGGGAGTAGCGGCCTCTATTTTGAGTGCCGAATCTTTTTCGTGGCACGAGAGTGTCAAGGTGATAAAGAGCGAGCCTACATACAGGACCGTTACTATACGCACTCCGGTGGAGGAGTGCTGGGATGAAGAGGTGCCCGTATCGGGAGGCGGCGACGGGACCCTGGGTGCCATCATCGGCGGAGCCGCGGGCGGAATATTGGGGCACCAGGTCGGCAGCGGCAGCGGCAAGACTGCCGCTACTGTCGGCGGAGCGATAATCGGAACGCTTGTTGGCAAGAACCTCTCCGACCAGGGAGAGGCGAGGCCCGGATACAGGATAGAGCGCCGGTGCAAGACCCGTTACAAAGAGCGCACCGAAAACCGCTTCGTAGGGTATAAAAACTACGCCAGGTACAAAGGGTATGAGATAGTGAAATTCAGCGACGAGCCGCTGAAGAGAATCGACGTGACGGTTACCGTCTCCTACTGATCGACCGAAGTCGCGCGACTTTGCGTGACGTCGGATACCAAAAACTCCATAAGAGTCTGCAGATCCCGGGGAAGCCGGTAGTGCTCTATTTCCGCTTTTTCGTAATAGGGGAGAGTGATTTCGTCGAAACTCTCCTCCTCTTCACGGAGATTTACGGCAAGGCTGAACTCCAGTCCCCTTTTTGAAAGCGCCTCCATACTTAAAAGAGTGTCGTTTATCGAGCCCAGTCTGCCGGGAGAGATAAGAAGGGTGTGTGCATCGAAGAGCTTCGGGAGGTCTATCATGAAGTGCTCCTCGTCGATCGGAACCATCACCCCTCCGGCGCCTTCAATGAAGAGAATATCGCACAGCGGTTCGATCCGTTCAAGCGAACGGAGTATATTCGCCCAGTCGATCTCTTTTTCGCCTTTCGCCACGTAGGGGGCGGCTGGAAGCTCGAACCGCACAGGGACTACCTGCTCCAGAGTAATATGCGAAGCCGAGGGGTTGAGCCTTTTCATGCACTCGTAGAGCCTTATTCCGTCTTCCGGCCCGCTTTGCGACACCCCTGTTTCGATGGGCTTGAGGGCTCCGACTCCAAGTCCGGCCGCGGCGGCC
>JALWMA010000118.1 GCA_027081015.1 Campylobacterales bacterium
ACACCAATAAGCATACCTACAATCCCGAAGATGATTGCTAGGTAGGCGAACCACTTGGATACGGTGTAATCGTATTCCATTGCTGCATTTGTCATGCAAACCTCCTTTGTATTTTTCCCCCCGACCGTCGCCAGAGAGTAAGACAATGACATGATAGTGACATTTTTATGAAGGTATCCTTAAAATCTGTTAACTTTCAATTAACTTTTTTGTTAAGGTTGGCTTAATTTCGCCGGGCTTCCCGGCGAAATTTTCTAAAAGCGGTAGGTGAGGTTGCAGTAGTAGTAGCGGCCGGGCTCGTTTAGAAGCATCGGAACCCCTCCGCCCGAAGTGAGTATCATATCCGCATATGTGTTTGTCGAGGCATAGGTTCTGTCGAGGATATTGTCTACTCCCAGGGTCGCATATACACTCTTTTTAATCTCCTTTTTAATTTTCAAATTAAAGATGGTATACCCCGAAATCTTCTGCTCCCCGTTGTCGGCATCGTAGTCGCTCCACCCTTTGGCGGCCACGGCCGAAAGTGCGGCTGTCAGGGTGTCGTCGAAGTCGTAGTTGATCGCGGCGTTCGCTTTCAGCGGCAGAACGTTGGGAAGATCGGTATCGCTCTGGCCGGTCAGCGGGTTGTCTTTTTTGCCTCTCTGGTAGGCCGCTCCCAGCTCCGCATAGAGGTAGTCGTTGAAAGCATATGTCCCTTCGATCGATACTCCGTAGAGCTTCGCATCCACATTCTCGTACTTTCCGGTCGTCAGATTGTATGCGATGAAGTTTTTGAGCCTGCTGTAAAAAGCTTTGCCTTTCAGCGACCCCTCTTCGAACTCCTTTTCGTATCCTATATCCGCCTCGTAGTTGGTCGTCTGGTCGAGGTTGGGATTTCCGGCATACATTCCGGTTTTCATCTGAAAGTAGAGCTCTTTTCCGTCAGGAACGCGGGATGACTTTCCGATACCGGCGAAAAACCTCGAGCTTTCGTCTATATTGTATGTACCGAAAAGGTATCCGCTCAGCGCATAGTAGTCGTTTCCGCTTACGGCCGGATCGTCACTGTTTACAGACGTGGAGTCATAGCGGAGGCCCGCTTCCATATCTATCTCTCCGTAACTCCTCCTGTACTCGGCAAAGAGTGCCGCATTTTCAGTAACCGCGTTGTTGATACTCGAGACCCCGGTCGGAACGCCGTTGGAGGCGTAGTGGCCCTCCCATCTTCTTTTGCTTCCGTCGAAACCGTAAGAGAGAGTCCCCCCTCCAAGCTCCATGCCGTTTTTGATCTTTCCGCCGTATATGCGGGAGAACATAATGTTTTCAAAAACTCCCATCATCATCGCGGCGTTTCTGAAGTATGTTCCCATCGGGTGGTCGACCCAGGAGTTGTAGAACTCGAAATCGAGCCTCTTCGAGAGGTCGCCGAGATCGGTAACGCTATATTTTATATTTAGAAGATCGGAGGCGTCGCGCTGCGCATCCATTTTGCTGTTGGGGTAGAGGATATTGTTGCTCCTGTTCGCCGTATAGCTCAGTTTCAACTCCTGGTTGTCGGCTATATCGACAAAGGTCTTCGCCATCGCCGTATCTTTTTTATACGCTTTCATATCGTGATACATAGGCGCGTATCTCTGTCCGTTCGCACTCGGGTACCTGTCGGCGAAGGCATCCACCTGTTCGGCGAGACTCTTCCCGTCTCCATCCCTGTACTGCCCGCTGCTTTCGGTCGACGCTCCGAATATAAACTTGACCCTGTCGGAGCCTCCGCTCAAGCGAAAACCGACTTTCCTGTAATCCCAGCTTCCTATGTTTAGAGTCAATTCACCCTGAAACTTCTCTTTGGGGGTGAGTGTATCCACCTCTATAAGGCCGCCGAGCGTTCCGAAGTTCTCCACATCGTAGGGACCCTCTTTTACAACGATCCTCTCCACGTTGTTTGTAAGAACGTGAGAGATCGGCGGGTCCATCCTGTTGGGGCATCCGCCGTAGATCTTCCCGCCGTCTATCAATATGTTCAGATTGTCTTTTCTCAGACCGCGTAAAATTATATCGTTTGCGATCCCGCTTCTTCTGATAAGTTGAACGTCGGGGTCGAGCTTGCTGAGGGCATCGGCCAAGTCGGCCGAGCGCACCTCTTCACCGGCGACATCTTTGACTATCGTCATGTTTATCTGCTCCTCCACTTCAACATCTTCAAGCCGGATATCCTCCGCAAAGAGCATGGTGCCGGCCACAATAGAGAGGGCGATAATAGGAGCGCTTTTTTTCATAACTGTCTCTTCCTCGTTTGAATCTCATACCGCTTCGAGAAGGAGTAGGGAGAGTACAGCGGTAAAGCTGAAGGGTTCGAAGCGGTATCT
>JALWMA010000119.1 GCA_027081015.1 Campylobacterales bacterium
GAGTGGTCTTCCATAATGAAGCCGAAATCTTCGGCTATCTTCTCCTGCCTCTTCTCGATGGCCTCGTCATAAAATTCCAGAATTTTACCACAATTTGTGCAGATGATGTGGTCGTGATGGGCCTTGATTCCGAGTTCGTACTTTTTACCCTGTGTTCCGAAGGAGATGGATGTCACTATGCCTGCGTTTTCCAGAAGAGAGAGTGTTCTGTAGATGGTCGCGATACCGGTGTTGAGCTCCGGCTCTTCGCTCTTTATGAGGCGGTAGAGCTCTTCAGGGGTGAAGTGGCCGGTATGGTTGTAGAGTGTATAGAGGATCGTTTCGCGCTGTTTCGTGAACTTCAGGTTGCTCGAGCGCAGCAGCTGCTTGAACTGCGCAAGGAGGGTCTCGTAAGAGATGAGAGGCGACGTCTCGACTTCGTTACTCTTTTTCATCCCTCTCCTTTTCATCCTGCGGGCCGATCCCTTTCTTTACGATTTGGGCGCCGTTTTGAATCAGCTCTTTCGTGCTGTTTCCGGCCGCACCGGCCTTTTGCGCCAGCGAGTCCGTATCTATATGGACAATCGTGTTACCGGCCTTGATAAAGAACGGATAGAGCAGGCTCGACTCGGTAAAGCTTTCGGTGTTTTTCCTTATCAGGTCGATATTCGAGAGAGCGTATACTATTACGGCTATTATGATGAAGACTTTCGCCGAAGCGAAGAGGAGCCCCAGAACCCTGTCCGCGATGCCCAGCCCTGAGAGGGAGACCAGCTTCGCCACGACTACACCTGCAATTATGCAGCCGGTCCATATGAGGGCCAGCAGAATGAGAAAACCTATCATGCTCAGAGCCGACTCCGACTCTATGTGCAGAAACGAACCGCCGAGCCACTTTCCGAACTCGGTAGCGAACATGGAGGCTATCCATACACCCAAAACTATTCCGATTAGACCCGCAAGCTCCTTTATCAGGCCGTTGAAGAGCCCTTTGATTCCGATAAGAAGAATCAGGGATGCGGTGACGATATCGAACCAGTTCATATCCATCAGCGCACCACCAGTTTGTCTTTTCCGTCGTGTTTTGCCTGATATACGGCGGCGTCGGCACGCTCGATGAGGCTTTCGAGCGTATCACCCTTCTGGTGCGATGTAAGACCCATGCTCAGAGTGATACGGATGGTCTTGCCCTTGTATATCAGCTTGTTGTTTCTAACGGCGTTCATGATGCGTTCGGCTACCTTTTTCGCCTCCTCTTTACCCGCACGGTTGAAGATGATCAGAAACTCCTCGCCGCCGTATCTGTAGGCCCTGTCGTACTCCCTGATCGAGAGCTTGAAGAGTTTCGCCAGCAGTACGAGCACCTTGTCGCCGGCGAGGTGGCCGAAGGTGTCGTTGACCTTCTTGAAGTCGTCCGCGTCTATCATAAGGGCCGAGATATTGAGGTTTCTCTCTTTGGAGTGCTTGAGCATCTCTTTGGCGTCTATCTCCAGCGCCTTTCGGTTGTAGAGCTTTGTAAGGGGGTCGATGTTGGACTGTTTTTGGAGCTCCTCTATCTCGTTTTCGAGAGATTTGATAAGCTCGTTGGCGCGCTGAAGCTCGCTCATCAGGTCGCTCTGAAACGCCTCGATGCGGCTTTTGAATTTCGGTATGTCTATCTCTTCGCTGCTTTCGACTATACTCTCTATCTCGATGGTATGGTTTTGTGTAATATTCTGCAGGTTGGAGTTGGACTCTTTAAAGGAGTCTATACTCTCCTTTGCCAGATCTATGCACTTTTTAGACTTCTTCTCGTGCTCCTGTTCGAGGTACTCGTCGAGGTAGAGCGAGTAGCCCGATTTTCTGAGGCGGTCGAAAAAGGTCTCCACGACACTCTTTATAACTTCCGCCGCATCTACAGCTTCCGTATCTTTGGTGACAAGAGACTCTTTTATCTCCTCACAGCTCTTCTGGACAACGTCGGTGATCTTTTCCGGTGATGGCATGGATTTCTCCGATTCGGGTTATTTGTCGTACGTTTTTAGAGGCAGTCTAAAATATTTTATTATAAAATATCGAAGCTGAAATAAAGTTATGTAGAGGCGGCGAAATGCTATTTTACGGGAGTGTGTATGGATTTTTCCGAGCTTCACCGCCATTGCCGAACATAGCACGGCAAAAATCGTTGCTTAAAGCCCCTTTTATCGTGCTTGGGGGAGAAGCGAGCATCTTCTCCCCGGTTGAGGGGCGGGTGAAAAAAGTTCTCCCGACCTATTCCGCAAAGCCCTATTTCATATCTTTGAAGAACTCGGAGATCATGAACGCCATCTCGAGCGCCTGGTTGGCGTTGAGGCGCGGGTCGCACTGGGTGTGAT
>JALWMA010000120.1 GCA_027081015.1 Campylobacterales bacterium
ACGGGAGCGGTTTGAAGTCGCAAGAAGCAGACTCGAAGCGTACGGCCTCGAAGAGGCCGGATCGATCATGGTCTATATGCTGCTGGCATCGAGGTTCGGCATCGGGATGGACAGAGACCCGAGGTATGAGGACCTGTTCCGGCAGGTTTTGGGTGCAGAGGGGATGACAGAGAGTCAAAAGGCGGTTCGGCTGATAGATTCGGCCAAACAGTTCTGCCCGGATGCGAAGTAGAAGATAACCCCGCTGTTGAAAAGTGCCGATGGTAAGAGTTTTATATCTCTATTTTCGGCTTTTGTCATAGCATCGATTCTGCGGATGTGATACAATATCATCCATAAAAAAATCTTTTACCAAACAGAGGATCCATGCACCCAGAAGTGTTCCGGCCTTTGCTGAATAGCGACGATATTCAAAACGAACTGTTTGATAGGACAATCGGCGTACGCAAGGCTACATATTTCGATTTTACGGCTACCGGGCTCGCATACATGCCGATAGAAGATAGGATGCGGGAGCTGCTTGAATACTACGCCAACACCCACTCGAAAGAGGCTTACCTTGCCGAGACGATGCAAAAGTGCTATGAAGCGGCCAGAAAGTCTCTAAAGCACTCCCTGGAACTGGAGGAGGATTTTCTTGTGATTCCTACCGGTTTTGGAGCTACAGGCGCGATAAAGCGCTTTCAGGAGCTGATGGGACTCTACATTCCCCCTGCGGTATGCAAAAGGCTCGGAAGCAAGCCGGAGGTGGAGAAGAGACCGCTCGTCATAATAGGACCCTACGAACACCACTCCAACGAACTGGGCTTTCGGGAGTCTCTGTGCGACATTCACAGGGTGCCGATGACCGAAGAGGGTTTTGTAGACCTGAAAGATCTCGAAGAGGTTCTTGAAAAAAACAGCGGCAGGGAGATTATAGGCTCTTTCTGCATCGCTTCGAACGCAACGGGTATCATCACCCCATACGCCGAAATCTCCGCACTTTTAAGAGAGCATGGTGCAACCGTCTGCTTCGACGCGGCAGCCACATCGGCATATATGAATATACCCTCTTCGCTTTACGACGTAATGTTCCTCTCTGCGCACAAACTGCTCGGAGGACCCGGCAGCAGCGGTATACTGGTCATAAGGGAGAGGCTTGTAGACACATCGATAGCGCCTACATACCCCGGCGGCGGAACGGTCACCTACGTGAGCCGAAAAAGCCACCGTTTCCATGAGGATGCGGAGGTGCGCGAAGATGCGGGAACCCCGGCCATTTTACAGTTTATCAAGGCGGCCCTTGCCTATCAGCTCAGAAACGAGATGGGGCTCGAGTGGATAAAGTCTCGAAAAAAAGAGCTTTACGACTACTTTATCTCCAAGATAGCGTCGATCGACGAATTCGAAATTCTGGGCAATCTCGAAGCGGAAAATATCGGCATAGTCTCTCTGGTGCCGAAAAAGATCAGCCCCTACGCACTATGCAGAAGACTCTCGCGCCGATACGGCATCGAGACTAGGGCGGGCTGCTCATGCGCGGGCCCCTACGGCCACGACCTGCTTGGACTGAACGACGACGAGGAGATGCAGACGACTCCGGGATGGCTGCGCATATCGATACACCCGATACAGACGAAAGAGCGGCTGGAGAAACTCGCCGAGGCTCTTAAGGAGTCGGTAGCGGCTGAAGCTGAAAGTGTTTAATACCAAACCCAAATAAAAAGAGAACGAAGCATTCGGTCGTCACCGCAGCGAGACCTGCGGGAGCGAGTCGAACGAAAGCCGGCCGAAAATCGTGCTCAAACCCGCAGGGCAGCGAAGCTGTTCACGATTTTCAGGCTTTCGTCGACGTCCCGAAGGGCGCGGAGCACTTGTCGAGCGAGGATGACGGCCGGGTGTTTCGTTTTCATTTGGGATTGGTATAACTCTTGCTCATCGACCTGCCTGCCAGATAGCCGCTCGCCCACGCGAAGTGCAGGTTATATCCGCCTCTTCTGCCGACGATATCGAGAACCTCACCGCTGAAATAGAGACCGGGCACGATTTTCGACTCCATCGTAGCGGGGTCCACTTCGTCGGTAGCCACGCCTCCGCCAGCGGTCTCAGCATGGCGGTAGCCGTGGGTATCTTCAACCTCGAAACGCCAGTCGCAGATTGTAGAGGCGATACGGCGAATCTCTTTCGGGGTCAGGCTCCCCGCCGCTCTTTTCGGATCCATCTTCAGATACTCGAGAAGTGCCGAAACCGCCCTTTTCGGCAAGATGCCGTGAAGCGTCAAAAAGAGAGAGTTATCCGGAAGAGTTTTTGATATCTTTTCGAGCTGAGAAACGAG
>JALWMA010000121.1 GCA_027081015.1 Campylobacterales bacterium
ACACTCTTTATAACTTCCGCCGCATCTACAGCTTCCGCATCTTTGGTGACAAGAGACTCTTTTATCTCCTCACAGCTCTTCTGGACAACGTCGGTGATCTTTTCCGGTGATGGCATGGATTTCTCCGCTTCGGGTTATTTGTCGTTCGTTTTTAGAGGCAGTCTAAAATATTTTATTATAAAATATCGAAGCTGAAATAAAGTTATGTAGAGGCGGCGAAATGCTATTTTACGGGAGTGTGTATGGATTTTTCCGAGCTTCTCCGCCACTGCCGAACACAGCACGGCAAAAATCGTTGTTTAAAGCCCCTTTTATCGTGCTTGGGGGGGGAGAAGCGAGCACCTTCTCCCCGGTTGAGGGCCGGGTGAAAAAAGTTCTCCCGACCTATTCCGCAAAGCCCTATTTCATATCTTTGAAGAACTCGGAGATCATGAACGCCATCTCGAGCGCCTGGTTGGCGTTGAGGCGCGGGTCGCACTGGGTGTGATACCTGTTCCCGAGTGCATCGACGGTGATGTTGCAGCTCTGGCTTCCGGTGCACTCGGTGACGTCTTCACCCGTCATCTCGAGGTGTATTCCCCCGGCCACCGTGCCTTCCGCGTTGTGGATCTGGAAGAACTGCTTGACTTCGGAGAGGATATTGTCGAACTCCCTCGTTTTGTAACCGCTTTCGGTTTTGAATGTGTTGCCGTGCATCGGGTCCGAGCTCCATACCACCTTTTTGCCCTCGGCTTTTACGCGTCTAAGAAGCGGCGGGAATATCTCGCCTATCTTGTCGGCTCCCATGCGCACTATGAGGGTCAGGCGGCCAGGTACGTTTTCGGGGTTGAGCTTCTCGATCAGCGCTATGAGCTCATCCTCTTTCATGCTTGGGCCCACTTTTACGCCCACAGGATTGTTGATGCCCCTAAAAAACTCTATGTGTGCACCGTCGAGATCACGGGTTCTGTCCCCTATCCAGAGCATATGCGCGGAGCAGTCGTACCACTTTCCTGTAAGCGAGTCTATGCGTGTGAGCGCCTCTTCGTAACCGAGCAGCAGAGCTTCGTGGGAGGTGTAGAGTACCGTCTCGTGAAGCTGAGGTGTGTTTTGGGGGGTGATGCCGCATGCGGCGATGAACTTCATAGCCTGGGTTATCTTTTCGGCGAGCTCCTCGTAACGCTTCCCGAGAGCCTTGTCTTTAACGAAGTCGAGGTTCCAGTTGTGCACCTTCGTAAGGTCGGCCATCCCGCCGCGCGAAAAGGCCCGCAGCAGGTTCAGTGTAGCGGCCGACTGATAGTAGGCTTTTATAAGCTTTTCGGGTCTCGCTTCTCTGGCTTCCGGGGCGAAGTCGGCTTCGTTCACTATGTCTCCCCTGTAGCTCGGCAGCTCCATATCGCCCTTCGCTTCGGTGTCTGAGCTTCTGGGCTTGGCGAACTGGCCCGCTATGCGTCCCACTTTGACGACCGGCTTGCCGCTGGAGTATGTCATGACGACGGCCATCTGCATCATCACTTTGAAGAGGTTTTTGATCGTATCGGCGTTGAAAGCGTTGAAACTCTCCGCGCAGTCGCCGCCCTGAAGCAGAAACGCTTCTCCCTCGCTCACCTTTGCAAGCTTGCTCTGCAGGTTTCTGGCCTCTTCCGCGAATATCAGCGGGGGGAAGCCCTTGAGCTCCTCTTCTACCCTCTTTACGCTCTCCAAATCTTTATAGTCGGGCTGCTGTTTTATCGGAAAATCTCTCCAACTCGATCTGCTCCATCTGCTCATTGCGTAAATCCTTGAAAAATTTGCGCAATAATACCATAAAAAAGGCGAAAAAGGGGTGGCGCGGAAAGAAGGGGGTCCGTTTCGGCACGCAAAATGGTGCCGAAATGAGAGGTCAGCTTATGTACTGGATCGCTTTTATCAGCTCGTCCGGCCGGGTGGAGAACCTGAGCGCTTCGCTCTTGTCTATTATGTGTCCCTGTACCAGTTTCACCATCACCTGTGTCTGTGTCTGCATACCGCTTTCGCCCTGTCCGAGCTGCATCTGGCTGTATATCTGATGGACCTTGTCTTCGCGTATCAGGTTGGAGATCGCGGGGTTGTTGATCAGTATCTCCGGTACAGCGACACGCCCTCCGCCCACTTTCGGAAGCAGTGCCTGGGAGATTACAGCCACAAGCGATGTGGAGAGCTGCGCCCTTACCTGCGGCTGCTCGTCTCCGCTGAATACGTCGATTATACGGTTCACCGTCTGTGCGGCAGAATTTGTATGGAGCGTACCGAATACAAGGTGTCCTGTCTCGGCCGCCGTAAGTGCCGCCGCTATCGTCTCTTTGTCGCGCATCTCACCGATCAGGATGACGTCGGGGTCTTCACGCAGGGCGTATTTTAGCGCCTGTGAAAACGAGTCGGTGTCGGTTCCGACGTTTCTGTGCGAAAAGAGGGACTGGTTGTTTTCGTGGACGAACTCTATAGGGTCTTCGACCGTGATTATGTGCTTGCGTTCGGTCATGTTGATCTCGTTCAGCATCGCTGCAAGCGTCGTCGACTTACCGCTTCCGGTAGGCCCGGTGACCAGGATGAGCCCCTTTTCGCGCTGGATCAGCTTTTTGTATATCTGGGGCGCTTCAAGGTCGTCGATGCTCGGGATCTGGGTAGGAATGACACGAAAAGCGGCCGCCACATCGTCCATCGTGCGGTAGTAGTTGGCTCTGAAGCGTCCCACCTCCGGGATCTGGATCGAGAAGTCGAGCTCTTTGTGCTCTTCGAAGCTCTTTTTCTGCTTTTCGGTGATGATGGAGTAGCACATCTCTTCGATGGCCTCTCCGTCCAGCTTCGGCAGATTCAGGGGAACCAGCCTGCCGTCGATTCTGATCTGCGGTTCGCTGCGGCTGACGAGGTGAAGGTCGCTCGCTTTGTATGCGACGACATTTTTGAGAAGCTTCCTTATATCAAGGGTTATGTTGCTCATTGAAAATTTCCTTGTAGAGTTCTTCGTCGAATCCGACGATGATCTTTCCGTCGTCACACTCTATGACCGGCCGCTTGATCAGCATATTCTCCCTGCAGAGCCACTCGCGTCTCCCCTTTTCGTCCAGGTCGGCACTCTTGAGCCCGAGTTTGCGGTATGTGGCGCTGCGGCTGTTGAAAAGGGCCTCTACGGGGATCTGCCGAAGCCAGCGGTCGACGGTTTCGCATCCGACGGATCTCATTTTAAAATCGACCGTTTCGAAATCGATGTTACGACTTTTTAAAAATTTCACCGCCCTCTTTACCGAGTCGCAGTTTTTTATGCCGTAGAGTGTCATGGGATGAGGTTATTCGATGATGCTCGGGACTACGAAGTAGTCATCCTTCGCATCGGGGGCGTTTTTTAGTATGGTCTCTCTGATTTCGGGGTCCTCTTTCGGCAGATCTTCACGCATGGGCGTACCGCCTTCGAGCGTGCTGAACGACGGGTCCAGACCCTCGGTGTCGAGCTCCGAGAGAATATCTACGAACCCTACGATCTTCTCGAGCTCTTCTATCATCTCTTCACGTCTTCCCTCTTCGATCTTCAGCATCGAGAGCTTTTCGAGTTTTTGCAGCATGGTGTCGTCGAATTTCATTGTTTCAACCCTTCTCTTTTTTAACAAATCTTTTGATATGATAGCACACAAAAAATTAAGGGCGGCTCTAACGTGCCGGAGTGTCGCAGTGGTGATGCGCTCCGCACCGGGGCCCCGTTCATTCAGGAGTTGGAGTGAGTATCAAAGAGCAGATAGAGTATGCAAAGGATGAGCTGACGCAGGATGAGAAGCTGCTTGCCGGACTGATAAAGATAGAGCGTTTCTACAAGAGGAACAGGGTGGCGATAATAGCCCTTGCGGTGATACTCCTTTTGGGTGCCGTAGGGTATATGGGTATGGAGTACTACAAGAGCGAGAGGCTCGAGGCGGCAAACAGAGCCCTTCTGGCGCTTCAGAAAAACCCCGACGACGCATCCGCACTTAAGCTTCTGAGAGAGAACGATCCGCAGCTTGCAGAACTATTCGAGCTCAAAAAGGCGGCCGGCAGCGGAGATATAAAGAGCCTGGAGTCGTTGAGCGCAAGTGAAGATCCGATCGTCTCGGATCTCGCCGCATACCATCTTGGAGCATGGAGGGAGGATGCCGAAAAGCTGAAGAGCTACAGGATGCGCAGCGGGGCGCTTCTTAGAGATTTCGCCCTCTTCGATGAGGCGTACCTTCTCATGAAAGAGGGCAAGATAGAGGAGGGTGCTCAGCGCCTTGCGATGATAGAGCCGGATTCTCCGCTCAAAGCGGTGGCCGACATGCTGGAGCACTACGGGGTCGCGAAGAGTAAAAAAGGCGGCGAATGATCAGAAGCTCCCTCTACATTCTCCTTCTCGCGTTTTTCGCCTTTACGGCCGGCGGGTGCAGCGAGAAGAACTACTATGAGCCGTCGAAAATCGACGGAACCGTCACATACGACGGAGAGCTGCCGGCGCCGATAGCCGAGGTCGGTTACAGAAGCGCGACGCTCGAAAACGGTGCCGTAATAACCTCCGAAGGTTTGCAGAAGTTTCGCCTTCCCGAAGGGTACCGCTTCATAGCCCGCAGCGGTAAGCTGGTAGTCGCGGCAGGTGACTGCAAACCCAATATCATCTACAACACGGAGACGAATGAGAGTAGTGAAGTCGATCTTCCCAGGAGGGTAGTGGCGGCCATGTTCATACCCGACAGCGAGAAGATCGCTTTTGTGCTGGAGGGGAACAGCTACGGAATCTACGACTACGGCAAAAAGGGTGTCGTCGCCAAGTATGAGTCGGACAAGGCCCTGACCGCCGATATCCGCATAGCCTCTCCGATGATGCTGGAAAACCTGATCCTCATACCGACCCTCGACGGAAAACTGGTGATAGTGACGGCGCAGGACGGCACCAAAGTACGCGAAATAATCGTCGGAAAAGGGGAGGAGTTCAACAACGTGATCTTTCTCGATGTGGTCGGTGACCGCCTCGTGGCCGCCACCCCGCACCGGATCATCTCTGTCAGTCCGAAGCTGATGGATGCGCTCGATATGGAGATCAGCGACGTATTGTTTCTGAAAGACGGCATCTATATCCTCTCCAAAGAGGGAAAGGTCTACCGCTGCGACAGCGAACTGAAGATTCTAAACAGTGAAAAGTTCCCTTTCGCCCACTTCGTCGGTGCCATATACGGCGACTATATCTACCTGATAGAGAGGGAGGGGTATATCATAGCTACAGATACCGACCTTTCGAGCTCTCATGTCTTCAAGATCCCCGACAGGATAGAGAACTGGTTTTTCGCCGCCAAAGAGAGGCTCTACTACGATCGTTACTACTTCAGGCTCCACAGGGACTGAGAGATGATGAAGAGTGTTTTGAACCCCCTTCTGGAGAGGGGGTACGTTTTCAGACGATTCGAACCCTTCTCTTTGAAGGCTGTAGGCAGTCGTAAGAGGATCTCCGTCTATCACGGGCTCGATCAGCAGAACAGGTATCTGCTCGTTTTTGCCGTCAGGAGGCGAAGCAGGGTGCTGCTGAAAGATGTAAAAGAGTGGCTCGATCTCAAGACCGCGATAGAGGGGTACTACGGCCACTCGATAATGGTCAACTTCGCTATCGTGGAGGCCCCGCTCTGCTCGAAGGCGAAGCGGCTGCTGGAGTCGGAGGGGTGGAAGGTAATCGTTCCATGATCCTGTGCGATGTCGGAAACAGCCGAATGCATTTTCTCGATAACGGGACTCTCCTGCATCTGGGCTTCGCAGAAGGTCTGAAGCGCTATAGAGATCGCTCCGTCTACTTCATATGTGTGAACGGGAATATGCGTGCAAAGATTGCCGAAGAGGCGCCGGGATGGGTAGAGCTCGACGGAACAGGGGTGCTAAAGAGCGACTACCGCGGCCTCGGTGTGGACAGGCAGGCCGTATCTCTCGCGATAGAGGAGGGTGTGGTGATAGATGCCGGAAGCGCCTTGACCGTCGATGTCGTACGAAAAGGGGTGCACAGGGGCGGGTGGATCTGGCCCGGAATAGCCTCTTTCATGAAAGCGTATGCCGGGATATCTCCGAAGCTTGCTGTAGAGATAGACCCGGATGTCGATCTCTCCCGGCTTCCGCAAGATACCGTAAGCGCCGTCAGCTTCGCGGTTCTTGCCCCGGTAAAGAGGCTCGTGGAGAGTTGCGCCGACCAGCTGCCGGTTACGATAACAGGCGGGGATGCCCGCTTTTTTGCGCCCCTTTTCCCCGAAGCAGTCGTAGATGAACTGCTCGTTTTCAGGGGAATGGAAAAAATGATAAAGGAAGATGGATGTTGACCGTTGCTTTGCCGAAAGGGCGGATTGCCGATGAGACCCTGGAGATTTTCGAGACCATATTCGGACGTGAGTTCAAGTTCGAGTCCAGAAAGCTGATACTCGAAATGGGTGATTTCCGCTTTCTTCTGGTGCGCAACCAGGATGTCCCGACCTACGTGGCGCACCAGGCTGCCGATATAGGGGTCGTCGGCCTCGATGTGATAGAGGAGCAGGGGCTCGATATCGTCAGGCTTCTCGACCTCGGCATAGGCAGGTGCAGGGTGGCCGTCGGAATAAGGGACGAAGATGAGATAGACTGGAACAGGCCCAACATGAAGGTGGCGTCGAAGATGGTCAACATCACCCGTAACTACTTCAGCAAAAAGGCGATGGGGGTCGAGGTGATCAAACTATACGGCTCCATCGAACTTGCTCCGCTCGTGGGGCTGGCCGATGCGATAGTGGATATAGTGGAGACTGGAACAACGATGAGGGAGAACGGCCTGAAGGTGGCGGAGACGATTATGGAGTCGTCCGCCCACCTGATCGCGAACAAGCAGAGCTTTCTGGCCAAAAAGGGCGAGATAATGGAGCTCTACACTGAGATGGAAAAGGTAGTACGTGGGGCTTGAGCTCTACGCCAAAGTGGAGCCCCTTCTCGGATTCGAAGAGGAGATAGAGGGGCTCTACAGGCTATTTGTAGAAATTGTCGCGCCGTGGAGCCCCGAGTCGCTTCTGGACATAGGGTGCGGCAGCGGCAAGTTTCTGAAATTCGCGCAAAGGAGCCTCTTCTTGAAGAGGGCCCTCGGGGTCGACCTTAGCGAAACGATGGTGGAGCGTGCAAGGCGGAGCGGGGTCGAGGCGGAGGCTGTGGATATCTGCGAACTCGACGGAAGGTTCGATGCCGCGACAGCGGTGTTCGACGTCTTGAACTACCTAAACGGCGAAGAGCTGCGCCGCTTTATGGGGTGTGTCGAAAAGGTGCTGGAGCCGGGCGGGATTTTTGTCGCCGACATCAACACCCTCTACGGTTTCGAAGAGGTTTCGCAGGGGGCTCTCGTAAGGCGCTCGGAAGATCGGGTGCTGGTTTTGGAGTCGATATTTGAGGAGGGGCGGCTCGAGACCTCCATTGACTACTTCGCCAAAGAGGATGGGGAGTGCTACGTGCGCGAAGAGGATCGCGTCGTGCAGTATTACCACGATGTGGAAGGTATAGCCTCTTCAAGCCCCCTGGAGCTGGTCCAGGTCTACCCCCTCGCACTCTACGGCGGGGACGAGCCGGACAAGGAGGTGCTTCTCTTTAAAAAAAGGGATGGTTGGTTGTCATGACGTTATACCAATCCCAAATGAAAACGAAACACCCGGTCCTCATCCTCGCTCGACAAGTGCTCCGCGCCCTTCGGCCGGCTTTCGTTCGACTCGCTCCCGCAGGTCTCGCTGTGGTGACGACCGAACATTTCGTTCTCTTTTTATTTCGGATCGGTATTACGCAAATTACGCGCCGAGCCCGCAGTTTGGCAGGGGTGGACGGCCCTGCAACCCATGAAGCTACAAAACTCAAGATTTCGAGAGGTTAAATCGGCTACATATCTTTCTCTATCATATTCTGCTTTACGATTTCGCTTTCGCTCCAGTCGGGACGGAGAGTTATCTCTTGTGCACCGGATGGGTTCGAAAACCCTTTTTTCATACCTTTTACAAGACACTCCACAAAGATGCTCGCCGTCTCCTCATCGAGTGGGTAGAGCATCTCGAGCCTGTGTCCAATTTCCGGCACGGCCAGAACACTGAAGACTCTCCCTTTTGAATCTTTACCTTTTATAACCGATATGTGCCGGCTTTCGGCCTCCACGCTGTAGCCTGTAAATCCGAAAACTTTTGCGACCACCGCATCCGGCGGGAAAGAGAAGTCGTAGGTTGCCGGAAAATCGACACTCTCGTAGAGCAGTGTGGAACCGTTTGGAAGCTTGACGACTCTTCTCGAGATCTCAAGAACGTCTACAAGCTCATCTTTTTGCCCATATGTAGGCAGATCTATCGAGCAGGCACCGCTGTGCAGATGCAGAGTTTGACCGCTGAATTCAAACGGAGCTCTCTTTACGCTGTTAAGGCGCCATAGGAGGAATACGGCGATGAGGAAGAGTATGGCGATCGCGGCTGTCTTCACGAAAAGTCTCTTGTTGTGGGATCTATGCAATTATACAATTTTTTTACAACATCTTTGCATATTTGCGGTTCATGCAAGCTGTGCCGGTCGCTGCTACACTTTGCGATTGAAGGGTGGAGTAGTCTCGAGAGGGATGCCGCTCCGAAAAGTCTGGAGCGACAGAGGTGTTACTTGATCTCTTCGAACGGGTTTGCGATAACGCGTTTGTGGTCGACGATGTACGGTACGAGTGCCGCCGCGCGTGCTCTCTTTATGGCCTTCTCCACCATCTCCTGGTGTCTTTTGCAGTTGCCGGTGAGTCGGCGGGGCATTATCTTGTAGCGCTCCGAAAGGGAGGCTTTTATGCTGTTTAGATCTTTATAGTCGATAAACTCGACCTTCGCTTCGCAATATTTGCAGTATCTTTTGGAGTATTTTCTTCTTTCTGCCATCTTATATCCTTTTTTCTTGTTCTATCTCCGTTTCGGCTCTACGCTAAAACGGTATGTCGTCTTCATCGATGTCGATACTCGGCAGCTCCTGAGACGGCTGCTGCTTCTGTGGAGCGGAGTAGGCCGGCTCTGCCTGCCTGCCGCTCGGTGCCGGTTCTGCGTATCCTCCCTGTACCGGGGCCTCGTTCTCACCCTTGCGGTCGAGCATCTTGAGGTTCTCTACGGTTACGGAGTGGCGGCTTCGCTTCTGGCCGGTCTGGTCGGTCCACTGCTCGAGTGTGAGGCGCCCCTCAAGAAGCACACGGCTCCCCTTGTGCAGGTACTGGTTGGCCACCTCCGCGGAGCGGCCCCAGACGGTGAAGTCGATAAACATCGTCTCGTCTTTCTGGGCTCCGCTGGCATCTTTATAGCGACGGTTGGTCGCTATGCCGCACTTTGCTAGCGCCTGGCCGCTGGGAAGGTAGCGCAGCTCCACGTCACGTGTCAGATTCCCGATCAGGATTACCTTGTTGAACATCGAATGGCCTTGAAATTTTTATGCAGTCTCGCCTGCCGTTTCGGCCGTCTGAGCGGCTTCCTCTTTTTTCGCACTCGCGGCACCCGCTCTGTTTACGAGGTTCTGCCACGCGTTGATCTCTTTTTTGTTTTCATATTTTACGTTTAGAAAGCGGATAATCTCTTCGTTGTAGCGGAAGTTCCTCTCAAGCTCCTTTATCAGGCTGCTCGGAGCGGTATAGTAGATTACATAGTAGTATCCGCGGGGATTCTTCTCTATTTCGTAAGCCAGTTTCCGCATTCCCCAGTCGAAGGTTGCGGCGATTTCGGCACCGTTTTTCTCCAGGATCGACTTGACCCCTTCGATCTGTCCCTTGATCTCCTCTTCCGTCAGTGTCGGTTTGACGACGAAGAGAGTTTCGTAGTGTCTTCTCATTTGGATAATCTCCTTGTGGTATTAGCCCTTGTGGTTTTCTCTTTTCGGTTCTGTTCGAAAAGAAAGAGCAAAGAGCATCGCGATTTTACCCTAAGAAAGATTTAATTTTTATTAAAGTCGAGAGCAGGAGTGTCTCCTTCTGTGACGACCCGCCTGCCGTCTTTATCGCCGTCTCCCCCTCGGCGAGCGCATCGAGTATCTTCTCGAACCGGTCGGTCGATATCCTGGCAGCCAGCTGCGCCCTCTGCTGCTCGATGGGTTTCGGCAGGCGATACCCGAGAACGGCGCTCGAATCGGCCGTACCGAAGAGCTTTATGTGGGCATGGAAGAGAAAGAGCTGCGAGGCGAAGTACTCGACGGCACGCAGTATGGCGAACTCGTCTTCACCCAGCTGGTTTATCTGCTTCAAGATCTCGTCGATCCCCCTTTTTGAAAAGAGAGAAACCAAAAAGCCCTCCATCGCCGCCGGAACAAGCGAAAATATATGCTCGTCTATCTCTTTTATGCCTATAGGCCCGGGCAGTATCGAGAGCTTCTTCAGTTCGTTGACCGCCATCGAGAGGTTGATCCCGAGGGAGTTGAGCAGATGCTCCACGGCGTAGCGGTCTATCTCGACCCCCATCTGCGCGGCCTTCTGCTGCACGATCGAAACCGCTTCGTTCAACTTCGGCGGGAAGAAGCGTACATGCTGTGCATCGGCTTTCGGAGAGAAGGCCGATGTCATCGTCTTGAAGTCGCTTCCCGTATATGCGTATATGAAGTAGCTGTTGTCGTTTCTTGCCGCAAGCTCTATGAGCTGCGAGAGCTCCTTTTTGGGAATCTTCCTGTCGCTCTTTATCAGCAGAAGGTTCAGATCTCCAAAGAGCGAGCTCTGCCCGAGGTAGTTTTTCGCGCTCTGGAAATCGTACTCGTCGAAGTAGAGCTTGAGCATCGTCTCTTCGGCTCCGGTCAACTCCGTAATGCGCTCTATCGATTCGTCTATGTAGTAGTCGTTGTCGCCGTAGAGCATTACCGATTTGGGTATCTCTTTTCGCTCGAGCAGCATGTCGAAGTCGCGTTTGTACATCTTTTCAACCCTCCTCGAGCAGATGTTTCGATCGTTCGACAAGGACGAATATCTTTGCCTGAGGAAGGTGCACTATGTTTACCTTCGCCTCTATCCTGTCGAAGAGCAGCAGGTCGCTTTTGTCGCAAAAGAGCCTCATCCCTACAATCGGCGCATCGGTCGTCGCGGCCGGAATCTGCGCGGCTTCGACGACGACCGCGTCGAGGGTCTCTTCCTTGTGCGACCGGGCCCACCGTGCATATTTGCGCGCCATAAAATCCCACTCCACACGTGTCGCTTCACGCTCCAGTTCGCTTATTCTTATGCTGAGCGCCTCGACGTTTCTAAGCAGATACTCTTTTCTCTCTTCGTCTCCCGAATGGAGCGCTTTCAAGAGGCGGTGAACCGTCAGGTCCGAGTAGCGGCGTATGGGGGATGTAAAGTGGGTGTAGCGCTCGAAGCCGAGACCGAAGTGCCCCACGTTTTCGGCACTGTAACTGGCCTGCTTCTGAGTCTGTATTATGAGCTGGTCTACGTACGGCTCTATATCCATTCTGCGGGCCTCTCTCTGCAAAGATAGCACCAGCGAGTGGAAATCTTCCGTGCTCTCTTCGGTGTAGATCCCTATTTTTCCCAGTTCGTCCACCAGCTTCTCTATACGCTCCGGCGTGGGCGGTTCGTGGATCCTGAAGAGTCCGTAGTCGAAATGCTCCGCCGCCGCTCTGTTGGCAAGCAGCATACACTCCTCTATCAGGCGGTGGGAGGGGGTCGACTCCTCTATGCGCGTGGAGAGGAGGTTCTGCTCTTCGTCCAGCTCCATGCGAACCTCGGTCGACCGGAAGTCGTAACCCTTTTCGAGACGCTTCCGGCGCAGCCTGTCGGTCACTTTTTTGAGTTCGAAGATGAACGGAAGTGTCTGCCTATCCGCCGGCGGGCACTCTTTGAGACCCTTTTGGAACCAGCCGTCTATCTCGTCGTAGTTGTAGCGCCGTTTCGAGCGTATGACGGCTTCGAAGAAGGCATGCTTTTTCACTTCGAGGCTCTCCCTGTCGAGCTCCATGCGGCAGACATATGCCAGCCTGTCGACATCCGGCTTCAGGGAACATATGTTTTCGCTCAGGGCTCTGGGCAGCATCGGTATCGACTTGTGCGGAAAGTAGATGGAGAAGCCCCTCCTTTTCGCCTCCCTGTCGATGGCGCTCTCTTCCGTTACGTAGCTGCTTACGTCGGCGATGGCGACATAGAGGACTCCCCTTCTGTCGTCCCAGAATATCGCATCGTCGAAATCTTTCGCATCCACCGGGTCGATCGTACAGAATGGCAGGTGGCGAAGGTCCGTCCGCTCCGGGTACAAAGAGGCGTCCACCTCGTCCCCCCGACTCCGCGCTTGTGCTTCGGCCTCATCGCTGAAGCTCTCCCGCTTGCCGAAGATGGCCAGTGAAATCTTTTCGTCGACTTTCGGATCTTTCAAAGAGCCGAGTATGGCGGTGATTTTGGAGGTTCTGTTGTCTACCTGGAAGAGGGTATCTACCTCCAGCTCATCGGTCGGGCTTTCGAGCTCCATCGGCAGATCGGTCTTTATGTGAAAGGGCATAGGGCCCGATTCGGTCTGCTTTATGTAGCCTACCGAGTAGACGAAAGCGGGCTGAACGATCTTTACCACTTTCGCCGACGCTCTGCCCGCTTTGCCGAAAAGGCGGCGGACTATGACGTAGTCTCCGCCCTTCGCACCGTGTAGATTTTTAGGTTCGACGAGAAGATCTCTACCTTTCGCTCCTATCATCTCCACGAATGCGGTTCCCGATGGCAGCAGGTCTACGGTTCCGGCGCGGTACTTCTCGCCGAGCTTTACGGTTTTACCGCTCTCTTTTACGATATGCTCACGTATCAGCTCCTCAAGAAGCGGAATAAACCTCTTCTCTATGTCGCTTCTGTAGGCACCTTTCGCGATCTGGGTAAGAAACGCCCTCATCTACCCGAGTTTCTCGATCGCTTCGTGGAGTCTCTCCGCCTGAAGGCCGAATCTGTCCGCTTTCTCGTAGGCAGACTGCACACACTCTTCACAGAGCGGTTCCAAAAAGGGGACCGCCTCCTTTACGACGTTTAGAATCTCGGTTTGAAGACGCAGCTGCTCCGGTGCATCTTCGGGATCGTGAATATAGCGCATCATAGAGATCATGTTTTCGTGAAATTTCCAGTGCTTGAACATGAGTGCGGCGATCCATTCACTCGTTATATCGAGGAACCTCTTCTCCGTTTCGGCTATCTCTTCCAGGGTTTTCGCTTCTGTTATCGCCGCTTTGAAGGCGTCCGCCTTTCCCGCCTCTTCGAGGGTGATCGAAGCGATCACCTTGCCGATCTCCATTAGCAGGGAGAGTGTAACCATCTCGTCCCTGTGTGTAGTGACCTGGCTTTTGCCCCACTGCAGTGCCAGCGCGTTCTGCAGTGTGGAGACCTCCATCAGGTGCGACGCTCCGACGCCGTAGGGAGAGAGGGTGGCGGGAAAGCTCTTTCTGACGGCGTAAGATATGGCGAACCCCTGTATGGTCCCCATTCCGAAAAGCGCTACGGCCTGATCGATCGAGGTGATCTGCCGGCTGAAACCGTAGAGGGGGGAGTTTGCGGCCTTTAGAATGTCGGCGGTAAAGAGCGGATCCTGCTTCACTACGGGGATGAGCTCTTTTACGGTCCCTTCAGGATCGTTGCATATCTGCCTCACTCTGTTTACGCTCTCGGGAAGCGGCGGAAGCGACTTCACCTTTTTCAAAATTTTTTCGACCATGGCTTGGACTCCGAAGTTTTGGAAGTTTGTATATTCTACACCATCGATACTTACGGACGTATTTATCTAAATGGATCTGCCGGGCTATGAGCGCTCTGCGGCTGTCGACATCGCTTCGGCACCGTCTCTACGCCTGTTTGCATGAAGCTCCTCCCTCATGCTGTCGAGCAGCGTGAAGAGCTCTTTGCCGGCCTCTTCGATACGGACGAAATTCTCTATGATTCTCTCCTCCTGCTCGAGGCGGCGATCCTCTCCTCTTATGAACTGAAGGTTCTGCAAGATCAGGTCATGGAAGGTTTTGTGCGGGGCCTGCAGCTTCTGATAACTTGCAGTCGATCCAAACCTCTTTTTCCCTTCCGAGGTGTACCACTCGGTTAGCCTGCAGCTGTCGTAGTCGTATAGATTTATATCGCTTCTTGCTTCTACCATCGCGTTGTATCCGTTGGATTTGAGTATGATGTGGTCGATCTTCGTGCGTATTACGAAGACCTGGTCCCCCATCTCCTCTATGAGTTCGGACATCTCCTTAGCGTCCGAGTCGAGTCCGTGCATCATCTCTTTGAACTCGGAGACCGAATCGGATACGACCCCGGCAACTTTGGTCATGCTCTCCGACTTCTCCATTATAGAGCTCGACTCCTGCTTCATCGTGTTTATCGATACGTTTATCTCGCTCGTCGCCTTCTGTGTGCGCTCGGCCAGCTTTCTGACCTCGTCGGCGACCACGGCGAAGCCGCGGCCGTGTTCACCCGCACGTGCCGCCTCTATGGCCGCATTGAGCGCCAGCAGGTTCGTCTGGTCGGCGATATCCTTGATGAGGTCCACCACGGAGGTGATCTCGTTGCTCATCGCATTCAGGCGCTCTATGGAGCTGTTGGAGTCGTTTATCTGCATTACGAGCGACTCGAGCTTCTGCAGAATATCTTCGAGCGTCTCAATGCTCCGGGAAGACTGCTCACTCGTGTTTCCGGTCGTCTTCAGGATATGCCCCAGATCCTCTATGAGCCTGGTTATTTCGTTCTGCATAAGCGATAGCCCCTCGCCTACATCGCCTATGGAGTGGAGCTTGGAGGCGAAGTTTATGATCTGCTGCTTCTTGTGTGAATCCTCCATCGCTTCTATGCCGTTTTGGACCATATGTATCGCCGTCGCGAAGTCCCCTTCCATGTTTCGGTCGCTCAGTTTGGTGCTGAAATCGCCCCTCGAGGCCATAGCTACGGAGCGGTTTATGCGGCCGGTCAGCTCCCTAATGGTCGATACGAGGGAGTCGATAAGTTTCGTGATCACATCCATCTCGTTTCGGCTTACACTCCTGCGCTCGATCTCTACCGAGAGGTCTCCCCTATTGATTCTCTCTATCAGGCCCCTCAGGCGCTCTATGGAGTCGATTATCGATTTTGTCACACTTCTTGAAATATACCCTATGACGACGAGTGTAAAGAGTGACAAGATAGCGAGTATCAGCAGTTCAGCCAGTGCGCTGTTCTTTGCATACTCCGATTTATCAAGTATCTGTTTTTGAATATAGTTTTCCATCTGTTTAAGGCCGTTTATCTTTTTTGTTATAGTCTTAAACCAGTATGAAGCATCTACGCCAAACCCATCGTCTCTGTCAAGAGCAATGTTTCTCATCTTCTCTACCTCCTGAAAAGGGGGCTGAGACGCTATTTTTTTATAAAATTTTTCAAGTTTTTCGTCGGCTGTTACTTCGAAGAGGTGGAAAAATGCTTTCTGCTGGGCCAGTACGGAGATGAATTTGGAGTATAGGAATTTGTCGAACCTGTCTTTTGAGAAGACACCCGACAAAATCGCACGCTCGATTCCGGCCCGCTCCTTGCCGCTTATGAATAGGAGTAGGGAGTTCATAAGGTTCTTCAGTTCGGGATCGGCGACTTTAGTAGAGAGCCTTCCGACGGTATCGATGATCGATTCATTGATGGCCGTGTAGAAGCCGACAGCCTCTTGCGTGCTGACCGACATCGAGTCGATCCTCTTTCTCATGCTCTGCAGTCCGGAGAGGTCAATGGACCTTTCGGCTTCGGCAGCAAATTCGTCGTTGTGACTCTCTATATATCTTCTGTAGTCTGATATCTTCTTGTCAGTAACTTCTCTCTGTTTCGTTAGGGTAACTTTGAATTTTTTGCCTTTCGAACTCAAGAAGCCGGCACTCGCGCCCCTCTCTTTCTGAAACTCGTGGAGCATGTCGCTCAACTTTACGGAGAGCTCTGTCTCCTTTATCGCCCTCGATGCGTCCAGGTATCTGTCATAGTTCGTATGTAGAACCTTCAGGGCGTAGAGGGTGATGGTGACTATCGCAAGCAGGCTGAGAATTGTGAGCCGTTTTTTAATTGTCATGTTTTTTATCATAATCTATTGACCTTTGAACAGAAAGCTTTCGAATTTTATGTCGTACATGAGAGATGTTTAAGTACTACATAAAAACCGAGCTAAATCTATAATCGTCATTTTGCGAAATTATTGCACTGATTTGCCGATGTTAAGAAACCTCCTGGCATAGCCCGCAATTTGGCAGGAGGTAAGCGGCCCTGCGACCCACCAAGCTTCGAGATCGCTGTTTTCGAGAAAACTCTATATTGCAATGTAAAATTTATAAACTGGGACCAGAAAGAGAATTTATATGCTTCAAAGTCCTCTTTCAATATAATCACCCAAATTTTCTCCAAAGGATAGAACAATGGCGTTGAATGTCTATTACGACAAAGATTGCGATATTTCGATCATACAGTCCAAAAAGGTTGCCATGATCGGATTCGGCAGCCAGGGGCATGCCCATGCAGAGAACCTTCGCGACAGCGGGGTGGAGGTTGTCGTCGGTCTGCGCAAAGGGGGCAGCAGCTGGAAGAAGGCCGAAGCGAAAGGCTTCAGGGTCCTGGAGGTGGCCGATGCGGTAGCCGAGTCGGACGTAGTGATGATACTCCTTCCGGACGAGACGCAGGCGGAGATATACAAAACAGAGATCGCCCCGAACCTAAAAAGCGGCGCCACTATAGCCTTCGGCCACGGCTTCAACATACACTACGGCAGAATCCAGCCGGCAGAAGATATCAATGTCATGATGGTCGCCCCGAAGGCTCCGGGCCATACGGTTCGAAGCGAGTTCGTAAAGGGTGGAGGCATCCCCGATCTCATCGCGGTGGAGAGGGACCCGAGCGGAAAGACGAAGGAGCTTGCACTCTCTTACGCCTCGGCGATAGGCGGCGGCCGAACCGGAATCATAGAGACTACTTTCAAAGATGAGACCGAGACGGATCTCTTCGGTGAGCAGGCCGTTCTGTGCGGCGGGGTCAGTGCCCTGATACAGGCAGGATTCGAGACTCTCGTGGAGGCCGGTTATCCCGAAGAGATGGCATATTTCGAATGTCTTCACGAGATGAAACTGATCGTAGACCTGATCTTCGAGGGCGGCATAGCCGACATGCGCTACTCCATCTCCAATACCGCGGAATACGGCGATATGGTGAGCGGTCCGAGGGTCATAAACGAGTCGAGCCGACAGGCGATGAGAGAGATACTCAAAGAGATCCAAAACGGCAAGTTCGCCAAAGATTTCATTCTCGAGGGGCAGGCCGGATATCCGCGCATGAATGCCGAGCGGAACAATCTGCGCAACCATCCTGTAGAGGTTACGGGACGTCGCCTGCGTGCGATGATGCCTTGGATCAAGGCCAACAAAATAGTAGACCAAGAGACCAACTGACTCTTTGGGTCGATGCCGTCGAGGCACCGACCCGTCCCCATCCGATATGGCGAAAAGAAGACAGCACCCGCGTAAACATTCGAAATCTTCGAAAAGAGGCAGAAAGAGCGGTCGGTCGGGCCGTTTTGTAAACAACCTTCTTGCAGGATTCGCCCTCTTTGTCATCATAGCCGTATTGATGGGGCTTGCCGGTTGGATCGGCTATGAAGCCGGCAAAGAGCATACGGTAAAGAGTTACGAAAAGAGGCTCGGAGACTATAGAAGCGATATAGAGAAGCTTCGCGAAAGGCTCAAGAGCGTCAAACCGGCTCCGGTAAAACCCGCCTCCGGGCAGGAGCCCTCTGAAATAAGGGACTACGCTTCGGCCGGCGGAGAGGTTTCCGCAGCAAAGCCGGCCGTGAAAAAGGAGGTGGAGCTGGCACGTCCGAAGCTGGCGATCATCATCGACGATGTAGCCTTCGCCGCCCAGCTCAAAGAGATAAAAAGCCTCCCGTGGAAAATCACCCCCTCGATATTCCCGCCGACTCCGAGGCATCCGGACACTCCGAAGTTCGCGAAAAATCTGAGCCACTACATGATACATCTGCCGATGGAGGCTATGAGCTACAACCGTGCCGAAAAAGAGACTCTTACGGTGGAGAGCTCCGAATCGCAGATCGATCTTAGACTCAGAAAGCTGCGCCGCTGGTTTCCCGGCGCCAAATTCATCAACAACCATACGGGCAGCAGATTTACCGCTGACGCCGAGTCTATGGCGAAGTTCTACCCGCTCGCCAAACGTTACGGCTTTACGTTCATAGACAGCAGAACCACCCCCAAAACCGTCGTGCCGGAGATAGCGAAACTAAACGAAGACCCATATGTAGGGCGGGACATCTTCCTCGACAACAAACCGGATGTCGGCTACATCCGCAACCAGCTGAAAAAGGCGGTGAGGATCGCCAAGGCACACGGCTACGCCATAGCGATAGGCCATCCCCATAGGACGACCCTTAAGGCGCTCTCCGAATCGGGGGATATTTTAAGAGGTGTCGATGTAGTCTACATGGATGAACTATACTCCGTGATACGTTAGAAGGAGGAGCGATGAAGAGGATAGCGGCGGCACTTATTATGGGGCTGGCGGTCGGTTTTTCGGCCGCTTCGGTATTTACCGTGCAGCAGGCGGAGCTTTTGGGTATCGTAACATTCCTGGTCGTTATGTGGACGAACAACGGACTCCCCCTCGGTGTAGTTTCGCTCCTGCCGATACTCCTTTTTCCGGTTTTCGGGATAATGGAGCTAAAAGCCGTTACCCCCAACTATGCGAAGTCTATAATCTTCCTCTTTCTGGGCGGTTTCATGCTCGCCATCGCGATGCAAAAGAGCAGGCTCCATACGCAGATTTCGAACAGGCTCCTGCGTATCTTCCCGCATACACCGCGGGGAATCATCTATGCGATGGCGATAGTTTCGGCACTTCTGAGCTCGATACTCTCAAACACTACGATAACGTTGATGCTGATGCCGATAGGCCTCTTCCTTACCGAAAACGTGAAGCTCAAGATAAGAATTCTGCTCGCTATAGCCTACGGGGCGAGCGTAGGAGGGATTCTTACCCCGATAGGTACGGCTCCAAACCTTCTGCTTCTGGGATACCTCGATACCCTTGGATTGAATGCCCCGACATTTACGGGCTGGATGGGCATGACGGCCCCGGTGGTAGGTATGATGCTGCTTATAATACCCTGGATTCTCAGTTTGGGTGTCGAAGATGAGAAGATCGGCGAACCTCCCGAAACTCCGGAGCCCTTTACAAAGGATCAGAAGAAGCTCCTTGCGATCCTTGGGGGCCTCTCGCTTCTTCTGATACTGAATACACCGATAAAGCCGTGGTACCCCGGCCTGGGTCTGAACGAGAAGGGGCTGCTGCTGGCCGCCGGGCTCATGCTGTTTCTGCCCGGAGTCGATCTTTTGGAGTGGGAGGACAGCAGGGCCATTCCCTACGAGATCATCTTTCTCTTCGGGGCCGGTTTCAGTATAGCCGCCGCTTTCGGCTCCACCCACCTTGCCGAGGCGATAGCGCAGAAGCTCGAGTTCGTCCATTCGTTGCCGCTGTGGCTGACGCTCGCGGTAGTGGCGCTGGTGATCAGCTTCTCCACCGAAATCACCAGCAATACCGCTCTTACCTCAATAGCGTTGCCGGTAATGGCCCAGCTCTACGGTGTGGAGAACCCCGTTACGCTTCTGATTCTGATGGTCTCTACCGTGGCGGCCAGCTACGCCTTCATGCTCCCCATCGCGACACCGCCCAACGCCATTATAATGAGTTCGCGCATCATAAAGGTGAAGAGTATGGCGACGTTCGGTTTTTTTATCGACCTTATCGGTGTGGTCGTCGTTTCGGCTACCGCCTATCTGCTATGGAGGTCGGTGCTTTGACGGAAAGTCGTCTATTATGGGTGGAGCGGCCGTGAAAGAGTTGCAGGAGCGCATTTCGGAGCTGGAGTCCATGCGGAGGTACCCCGAACGGCTCTATGTCAGCGGAAACGTGGAGCTGCTGAATCGCAGGAGGGTCTCGATCGTAGGGAGCAGAAGGCCTACGCAGTATGCGTACGCCGCAGCCCATCGCATCGCGTCGGCACTTGCCGCATGCGGTGTAGCGGTGGTCAGCGGAGGCGCGATGGGTATCGATGCAGCCGCCCACCGTGGAGCCGGAGCCGCAAACACTATCGCCGTGCTTCCATGCGGGATCGACCTTCGATATCCGGCCGTAAACGCCGCGCTTTTGGAGCAGATCTCTGCCGAAGGGCTGCTGATAAGCCAGTTCGAGCCGGGATTCAGGGCGACCCCTTGGAGCTTCGTGGCGCGTAACGAGGTGGTCGTGGCTCTCTCGGAGGTGCTGGTGGTCGCAGAGGCGCAAAAGGGGAGCGGTTCGATGCGTAGTGTCGAGTTTGCCGGGAGGATGGGCAAAAAGATCTATGTCCTGCCGCATCGGATCGGTGAGAGCGACGGAACGAACGCCCTGCTTGAAGAGGGGGCGGCAGAAGCGATCTACGATATCGATGAGTTTGCGGCACTCTTTTCGGATGGGGACTCGAAGAGGGCAGAAGAGGAGTTTATCGACTTTTGCGCAACCCACCCCGCATATGAAGAGGCGCTGGAGAGGTTCGGCGAACTTCTCTTCGAAGCTGAGCTCGAGGGGAGGGTTGCGGTGATAAACGGCAGGGTAATACCCCGTTAACCGCTCTTTATCTCTTCCAAGCGTGCGTAGAGGCTGCTTATGAGTTTGAAGGCGTCTTTTCCGTCTGTCGGGTACTCCACCACACAATCTTCCACAGGGGGCTCTCCCAGCGCTTCCAAAATGGTACGGTGAACCTTTTGGGCTCCGTTCCAGTCGGTACCCGGAAGCATGGCTATGAGGTTTCCTTCGATATAAAAGAGTCTGTCTGACTCCCTCAAGAGAGGCTTGACGAGCTCCCTGATTCTGCCCTCGTCCGCATCCGCCAGCGGTATCAGAAGAACCGAGAAGGTCTGTTCGTACCCTTCGCGTGAGAGTCTCTTTATGAAGTGGATGTGATACTCCAGAAGTGTTTTGAGCAGCTCTTTGTAACCCAGAATTCTATCTGCCATGCAACATCCTTAATCTGAATTTCTATATAATAACACAAATGGCGGAACGAAAAGGGGCGAATTTGAAAAAGATAGTTTCGATTTTATTGACGGCGACACTCACCGCTGCGGCGCTGTATGCAGGGAACTTTACACTCAAAAGTCCCGATCTGTCGGGTCAGCTGAGTATCGAGCAGGTCTACAGCGGCTTCGGATGCAGCGGCAAAAACATCTCTCCCAAGCTGGAGTGGAGCAGTGCCCCGAAAGGGACGAAGAGCTTCGCCGTAACGGTCTACGACCCCGATGCGCCGACCGGAAGCGGCTGGTGGCACTGGATCGTCTTCAATATCCCGGCGTCGGTACACGCTCTGCCCAGGGGTGCCGGCGACCCATCCGGCCGCCTGCTTCCGAAGGGTGCCGTGCAGAGCCGTACCGACTTTGGGGGTGTAGGCTACGGCGGAGCCTGCCCGCCCGTGGGCGACAGACCGCACCGCTACATCTTTACCGTATATGCGCTCGATGTGCCGAAACTGCCGCTCGATGCCGACACTCCGCCGGCGCTTGTAGGTTTCATGCTCGAAAAGCATGCAATAGCAAAAGCGTCGCTGATCTCCTACTACGGAAGGTAGAAGGTGTTCGTCTACCTTCTTGCCGGGGCTTTTATAGCGGTGATTTCGGTGCTTCTGCTCAGGGCATATAGAAGCGACAGGAGCATCTCCACCCTTCTGGTAGGCGTCGGCTTGATAGCGGCGGCCTCCTTTTATACGGCCTTTACCCGGACGATGATCGTATACAAACCGATAATGGTTCTGCATATAGCGCTGACGCTTTACAGCTGGTACGGGGTCTTTCTCTACCTGCTCAAAAGGCGTCTCGACCCCTATGCGATACTCTCTCCGCTCGGTACAGTTCTGCTCTTTTTCGGGGTCGCATACTACTTCAGGGAGCGGTAGGTGAAGAGCGGGAGGATAGCGGCTATAGATGTGGGGCTCAAAAGGATCGGAACGGCAATCTGCCTCGATGGCGAGAGTGCCATTCCGCAGCCTCCGATTTTTCGCAAAAACAGGGAGCAGGCCGCGAGGGACGTAGATGCTTTTTTGAGAGAGTGGGGCATAGAGCGGCTTGTCGTCGGTGTGCCGATGAGCGGAAGCGGTGCCGAGCAGATGCAAAAGCGCATCTACCACTTTGTAAATCTTCTCTCGTTTGACGGTGAGATCGAATATATCGACGAGTATGGCAGCAGCGTAGAAGCGGCGGAGCGGATGAGGGGGGTTACGCGCCAAAAGAGAGACGGAAAGCTCGACTCCATCGCGGCGCAGATCATTCTGGAGCGCTATCTTTCGAAGAGCAGGAGGTAGATTCTCCATCTTTTTCGTCGCCGGGCAGCTCCTCACTGAAGAGCACGACGCGGTTCTTACCGCTCTTTTTAGCTTTGTAGAGGGCGATATCGGCGAACTTGATGGCCTCCCTCAGGTTTGCCGAACACTCCGGGTAGAAGCTCACACCTATCGATACCGTGGAGCTTATCTTCTTGCCTTTAACCGATACCGGAATTTTTGAAAAGAGCTCCCTGATCTTTTCTGCGACTTTCAGCGCGCCTTCGGGTGTCGCTTCATGGAGCAGGACGACGAACTCCTCCCCTCCGTAGCGCGCCGCGATGTCGGAGCTTCTTATCTCGTGGTTTATCGTCTCTACCAGCAGTTTTATGAAGGTGTCACCGACATCGTGGCCGTATGTGTCGTTTACCATTTTGAAGGAGTCGATATCGAGCATCAAGACGGCGTACCTGGTTATGTGCCTGCTTCCCTGCCTGTTGATCTTGTCGATCATCTCTTCGAGGAACTTGCGGTTGTAAAGACCCGTGAGCCCGTCTCGGAGCGACTTCTCTTCGAGCTGCTGCATAAGCAGTTTGCTCTCTATTACAGGTTTAGAGTTCTCCAGATAGTAGCGCAGCACAGTCTCCTCTTTTTTGAAGTGCTCGATCTTCTGTTTGCTGTCTGTAAGGAGCGTGATTATCAGGCTGCGCCTTTCGGTTATGTCGAACGGAATGCAGTAGTAGAAGGAGTAGCCGCCGCAGTAGCCCGGGCAGAGCTCGGGGTACTGGTCCGATACGACCGGGGCGTCGGTTCTGAAGGCTCTGCAAAGGTCGGGGTTTTCGAAGGTGTCCGATTTGCAGATACTCCCGTTTTCGCTGCTGTAGACAACCCTTCTGGTCCTGGCCGCGGAGTCTACATCGAATATCGCCATACCTTCTGCCGACATGATTTCGTCGGTTATGGTCGCCAGTCGTCCGTAGATCTGGTTTAGATCTTTGTCGAGCTCTATCGTGTTTTTGAAGCGGTGGATATCCGAGAGCATATCGATGGTGTGCGTCGCCTTTTCGAGCGGATCTTCGCAGTAGTGCGAAGACCCTTTCAGGAATATTGCGAGCTTCTGCTCGATCTTGCCTATCGTATTCTGAAACTTCTCTATCAGTTCGTTGTACCTTTCGGCTACCGCCCGTATGTCGGCAGCATCTATATCTGTCTGCACCTTCAGGCCGAAGTCGCCGTGCTTCGCCCTCTTCAGCGAAGCTTCGAGCGTTTTGAAAAAGCGTATGTAGGGAGTTACCAGGTACCTTACAAGGAGCAGCGAAAGGACGATGAAGACGACCGTGATCATCGCGATTTTCGCAAGCGTCCAGAGCCCCTCTCTTCTAAGATCGCTTATATCGAACTCCAGGCTCACCGCACCCAGCACGTCACCCTCTTTGGCCCTATGGCACTGTAGGCAGTCAATCTTGCCGTATGACGAAGCGGTGTAGGGTATCGTGACTCTTAAAACGGCGCTGTCGAAATCTTCGTAGAACCTGTCTATCTCTTTGCCGGTTTCGAGTACCTCTTTGTCGATCTCGTCTCTGGGCATCTCGCTTTTTAGCCCCTTGCCGTACTGTTCTTCTACATTTTTGGAGCGGACGACCCACAACCTTTTTACATCGTTTCCTGTCGACATCATCTCAAGGAAGTGGCCGCGTTTGTCCATCATGTCGTTCACCATGTGAGCCGTAAGGCCGTCTCTTACGATTTCGGCAGCCATATGGGCTTTGTCTATTGCGTTGTTGTATGAGTAGTTGCGGAAATTTAGGGCAGCGTTTATCATGATCGCTATCGCGAAGAGCGTAAGGGTTCCGGTGAGAAGCAGAAAGAGTTTACGGCTGGTTTCCATGATTGATCTATTATCGGCAGTTTCGCTCTCTTTTTTAGGCGCCGGGCCCCTCTTTTTGCACTTTTACGGAGTCTGTGACACCGAGCCGGCCGGATTCATCCAAAAAGCGGATTTAGTCCGCAGTTTGCTTGAGATCGGTTACCGAAGAGCCGCCTAAACTTCCAAACTCCGCGATCAGGGGTGCATGGTCGCTCGGCGTAGGCGATCGTCGCCTCCTGGTCCAGAGGTCGACCTCGGTGCCGAAGCACTCGCCGCACATCCTCTCGTTTGCGAGGATGTAGTCTATGCGCATCCCCTCGTCCCTCCAGATGCCGGCACTTCTGTAGTCCCACCACGTAAAACTCCTGCTCTCGGGGTGCAGCTTCCTGAAGCAGTCGTGAAGTCCGCATTTGAGCAGGCTGCGCATCTTCTCCTTTTCCGAAGGCAGAAACCCTACGGCCCCTTCGAAGAGTTCGGGGTCGTAGACATCTATATCTTCGAGGGCTACGTTGAAATCACCCAGCACGACAACCCTCTCCTCCTTTTCGAGGAGCCCTTTCACATAGGCTCGAAGGGCGTCGAAAAACTCCATCTTGTAGTCGTATCGTTCGCTGCCAACCTCTCCTCCGCGTGGTATGTAGCAGTTTAAAACGGCGGTCTGTTCCGTTTTGACTTCGATAAGGCGCTTTTCGCGGTCGAGAATCTCGTCGTTAAACTCCATCCTTATTTCGGAGAAGGGGATTTTCGAACAGACAGCCACGCCGTTTAGCCTCTTTTGGCCGTTTACCGCGCAGCTGTACCCGAGCGACTCGAACGCTTCGAACGGAAACTGCTCGCTTTGGCACTTTATCTCCTGCAGGCAGAGTATGTCGACATCCCTTTTTTCGCTGAGCCAGCGGGAGATAAGGTCGATACGGGAGCGGATCGAGTTTACGTTGAACGTACATACGGAGAGCGCCATCCGGTTCAATCCTTCAGCATATCGTTCATCCGCTTCGTATCGGGATTTTCGTTCGGGTCCCGTTTGGGCTTTCTAAGCTCCCAGACAAGTGTCGCGATAAGTCCTGCGGCGATCAGGCCTATGGCTGTTATCTTTATCCAAAACTCCTGCGGCATAGAAACTCCTTTTCTGCATGGGGTCACAAAATCAGCATCGCGTCGCCGTAGCTGTAGAAGCGGTAGCGCTCTTTTATCGCCTCATTATACACTTTTATCGTCGTTTCGAGCCCCAAAAAAGAGGCGACCAGCATAATAAGCGTAGATTTTGGCAGATGGAAGTTCGTCAGGAGGTGGTCTACCCGTATGGGAGGGTTGCCCGGATGTAAAAAAAGGTCGCACTCTCCCGAGCTTTTTTTCGTGCGCACGTAGTACTCGACGGTTCTTGTGACCGTGGTACCGATAGCCAGAAGAGGCTTGGGCGACTCTATGAGCCCCGCCGTCGAGGGCGGAATTTCGTAATATTCGCTGTGCATCGGGTGTTCGGTGATTATCTTCGCCTCTACGGGCTTGAAGGTTCCGGCTCCCACATGGAGCGTGACGGGGGCGGTTTCATGTTTTTCGGCAAGCTGTGCAAAGAGCTCGTCGCTGAAGTGCAAAGATGCGGTGGGGGCGGCTACAGCACCTTCGCGTTTCGCGAATATGGGCTGGTACATCTCTTCATCAGCTTCGGTATCCTCCCTGCCGATGTAGGGAGGAAGAGGCATATGGCCCACTCTCTCGAGATGCGGCAGCAGCTCCTCGAAGGAGATTCGCTTCTTTCCGCTCTCCGAAAAGGTTACGACCCTGCTTCCGTCGGGGCGGAGCTCTTCGACCCTCGCCGACAACTCACGGTCGAAGAGGAGCTCTGTTCCTACCCTGACCCTGCCCTTTACGAGGACGCTGAACCGGTTATTCTCCAGCGGCCTGTTAAGAAGCAGCTCTACCGCTCCGCCGCTCCTTTTTCTGCCGAAAAGCCTCGCTTTTACCACTTTGGTGTCGTTGAAGAGGACCCCGCAGCCTTCGGGGATGAAAGAGAGTATCTCGCCGAATCTCGCATGGGTCACCCTGCCGCTCTTTCGATCTATGACCATCAGCCTCGCACTCTCTTTCGGCTCGGCCGGCTCCGTCGCTATCAGCTCGGGCGGGAGAGTGTAGTCGTAGCTTTCGGTCTCGAGGAGCTCTTTCGGAACTCCCTTGCTATTCGGCACCGTTCTCACCGCTTCCATCTTCGTCATCATCCGGCGGTCTGTAGGGGTTTACAAGTTTCGCTATGATTATCGATACGCCGTAGAGAACTATCAGCGGTATCGCCATGAGCAGCTGCGTAACGACGTCCGGCGGCGTAAGAAGTGCCGCCAGTACGAATATGAGGATTATGGCGTATTTGAAGAAGCTCTTCAGAGTATTGTCGTCGACGAGCCCCAAAAGGGCCAGGAAAAATGTCAATACCGGAAGTTCGAAGGCTATTCCGAAGCCGATCATGATCTTCGTGAAAAAGCTGACGTACTCATTTATCTTCGGCGCCACGGTGACCACCTGCTCGGCGAAGTTTACCAAAAACGCGAATCCGTAGGGAACGACGATGTAGTATGCAAACAGCGCACCGAGGAAGAACATGCCGGATGCGAAGAAGACGAAGGGCCAGATATATCTCTTTTCGTGCTCGTACAGACCTGGAGCCACGAAGAGCCAGAACTGGTAGAGGATGAACGGAAGGGCCATGAGAAAGCCGGCGAACAGCGACACCTTTACGGCTGTGAAGAAGACTTCCGGCACTCCGGTGGCGATCATGTACGAGCTTTCGGGCAGTACCGTTTTGAGGGGCTCGGTCATCCACTCCAGAATCGGTTCGTAAAAATAGAAGGCCACGAAAAAACAGACTACGAGCGCCGCCAGCGAGTAGGCGAGCCGCTTTCTGAGCTCCGCTATGTGCGGTTTCAGTTCGTCAAACATTCCTCTCCTTTTGCTTTTCGTCCGGATCTTCTAAATCTTTACTCTTTTTTGCGCCGCTCTTTTTTGTGAAGGTGACCACCTCCCTTTTCGGCTCGATCTTCTCTTTTATCTCTTCCGCTTCGCTCTCGAGACGATCCTCCGATCTCTTAACCTCTTCTACCGTCTCTGTCAGCTCGTCGAGCGTGGTGAGGTCGGGCGAAGAGATGCTCTCGAGCTTCGCCGTCGCCTCGTCGAGCTGCTTTTTGTATCTGAAGGCCTCCTCTTTCAGTTCGCTCACTTTGAGCTCCTCTTCGAGGGTCGTCTTTGCATCGTTTACGGTCCGTTTGATGCTTCTGAAAAACTTTGCTATCTGCACCATCGCATCGGGGAGTTTGTCCGGTCCCAGAAAGAGGATGGCGATCACTACTATAAAAAATATTTCGCTTAGTCCCATGCCGAACATCGCATGTCCTTTTGTACTGCTTGAATTTCCTAACCGAATTCTGCTTCATTACTACGGTTTGGCCGCCGTGAGCGACTCGGGCAAAGTCTATCAAAAAAGTGATTAGCCGATGATAAAGAGGGCCACCTCGTCGCTTAGCAGATAGTCGCGGTTGAAGTAGCTCCCATCTCTGTAGAGGAGCCTGCTTTCGTTTACAAGAAGCTCCGCCCGCTCCCTCATCTTCGCGTCCAGAAGCCCGCTATCGACCCCTATACAGCTTCTAAGGCCCAGAAGAATCTGCTCATGCAGCATCTCTTCATCCGAAAGTGTCTCAAGCTCTTTGAAACGAGGATTTTCCACATAGCGTTCCACCACCCTGTGCGGGGAGTAGCGGACATTTCCGATGCGCCCGACCGCGCCGCTGCCGATCCCCAGGTACGGCCTGTACTCCCAGTAGCCGAGGTTGTGCCGGCACGGCGAGAGGGCGAAGTTGGAGACTTCGTACTCCATCCATCCGCGCCGCTTCAGCAGCTCTCGTACCGCTCGTGCCTGCTCTATCGACTCGACACGCACTTCGGGAGAGTTCTGAAAAGGGGTCCCCTCTTCGATAGTGAGCTCGTATGCGCTCAGATGGTTTATGGGCAGCTCCAGCGCCCGCCCGATCTCATCTTCGAGACGCTCGACGCTGTCGAGTGCCGTGGCGTAGATCAGGTCGACCGATATGTGTTCGAAACCTGCTTCGGCGGCCCACTCTACAGCCTTTACGGCGTCATCGGCCCCGTGGGAGCGTCCAAGCAACCGGAGCTTGTCGTCGAAAAAGCTCTGCACGCCGATACTGATGCGGTTCACCCCGAGATCCCTCATACCCTTCAGCCACATTTTCGTCGCACTGTTGGGATTGGCTTCGCTCGTGATCTCGGCATCTTCGCTCAGGTACCCTTCAAGTGCCGAGAAAAAGGGTTCGTAGAGCTCAGGTTTGACCGTGGAGGGGGTTCCGCCGCCTATGAAGAGTGTCGTCAGCGAGCCTCTCTCTATCCCGTATTCGACCAGGTCGTTTCGAAGCTGCTTCACCGCCGCCTCCATGTAGCCGTTTTTGAGCCCCGACTTCTCTACATAGGAGTTGAAGCTGCAGTAGTGGCACTTGCTGTCGCAAAAGGGTATGTGAAGATAGAGTAGTGTTCCGTTTCTCATTGATGCTATTTTCTCAGATGGTCTTAATCCGTTTTTTTCTATAATCATACCCAAAAAAAGAGCGCGCCGGGCGGAGCTTAGAGTTTGCACTCTTTCGCGGCGGCAGCGCCGAAAAGTAACCAGTCTATGAACAATCTTAAATCGTCGAAGGAGAAGAGGTACCGGCCAAACGTTGCAGCTATCGTTCTCTCGTCCAAATATCCCGAAAAGGTGGAGTTCTTTATAGCGTCGCGCAGTGACATAAAGGATGCGTGGCAGTTTCCGCAGGGGGGCATCGACAAGGGTGAGACCCCGCGGGAGGCCCTCTTCAGGGAGCTGAAAGAGGAGATAGGTACCGACCAGGTCGAGGTGGTGGCGGAGTTTCCGGAGTGGGTAAGCTACGACTTTCCGGAGGTGATCGCGAAGAAGATGTACCCGTTCGACGGTCAGCGCCAGAAATATTTTCTGGTGCGCCTCAAGCCGGGTGCCAAAATAAACCTCGACACCGAAGAGCCGGAGTTTCTGCACTATACGTTCGTTCCGTACAGCAAGATCTTCGACTATATCACATACTTCAAACGGCCCGTATACAAGAGGGTGTTGAACTATTTCAGAAAAAAGGGTTACCTGTAATGCTTCAAAAGGATAGTCAGTGCTGATAGTACAAAAGTTCGGCGGTACCAGCGTCGGAGATCTCGACCGTATCGCAAACGTTGCAAAGCGTGTAGCGCGTACGAGGGACGAAGGTCATGACGTGATCGTAGTCGTCTCGGCCATGAGCGGCGAGACCAACAAGCTGATAGAGTATGCCCACTTCTTCTCCAAAACCCCGCAGAGAGAGGCGATGGATCTGCTTCTGAGCTCCGGGGAGCGTGTGACATCCGCACTCTTGAGCATAGCGTTGAACGAGATGGGGTACAAAGCGGTCGCCATGACGGGGCGTCAGGCCGGTATCTTTACCGACAAGAGCTACACCTCCGCCAGAATAGACCGTATAGACCCGGCTCCGATGGGCAACGCGATAAAAGAGGGCAGAATCGTGGTCGTGGCCGGATTCCAGGGGATTGACCCCGACGGCAGGGTAACTACGCTCGGACGGGGCGGAAGCGACCTCACCGCAGTTGCGATAGCCGGTGCGATGGGGGCGGACCTTTGTGAGATATATACCGATGTCGACGGCGTATATACGACCGATCCGCGCATAGAGCCGAAGGCGAAGAAGATGGATCAGATCAGTTACGACGAGATGCTCGAGCTCGCCTCTCTGGGGGCCAAGGTTCTTCAGAACCGCTCCGTAGAGCTTGCAAAGAAGATGGGTGTAAACCTCGTCACAAGAAGCAGCTTCAACGACAATCCCGGAACTTTGATAACGAAGGAAGAGAATATCATGGAAAAACCACTTGTCAGCGGTATCGCACTCGACAAAAACCAGTCACGAGTAAGCCTCAAAGGGGTCGAAGACCGTCCCGGTATCGCTTCGGAGATCTTCAACGCACTGGCGGAGGAGTCGGTCAATGTAGACATGATTGTCCAGACCATAGGCGCTGACGGAAAGACAGAGATAGACTTTACGGTGCCGCAGAGCGAAATAGAGCGTGTAAAGGGCGTCATGGAGCGCTTCAGAGAGAGTATCGGCGAGATCGAGTATAAAGAGGATGTAGCGAAAGTATCGATCGTCGGAGTCGGGATGAAGAGCCACAGCGGAGTGGCGGCCAAAGCGTTCACCACAATGGCGAAAGAGAATATAAACATCGAGATGATAAGCACGAGCGAGATAAAGATTTCGATGGTGATCGACGAAAAGTATGCCGAGCTGGCCGTGCGTGCGCTGCACGAGGCGTATGAGCTGGACAAGTGAGTAGAGAGAGCGGGAGCGGCAGGATTTGAAAGATCTTCTAAGCTGGACGCTGGAGGCGATCCGCGGCGACGATACGATGATGAGCTGGCTGGAGGAGCGGCGCTACGAGTGGGCCCCGATCGTCGGAAACGCCATCTCCAAAATCCTGGAAGGGCGGAGCGTCATCGTTGTAACCGACGACAACAGCAGGTGGTTCGAAGAGTACCTCGTAAGGCAGATAAACCGCCCTGGCACCAACAGACCGCTTCTGCCCTTCTTCTCCTTCGAGGCCCTCTACCCGTTCGCCTCTTCGATCAGAAAAGATCAGGATGTGGATCTGCTCTTCGATATGCTTGCGCTCTCATACCCGCAGGGCTTCTTCTTCTGGTATATAGGCAAAGCAGACCACCCTCTGGCGCGTATCGCTCTAAGAAGCGACGACTCGCTGCTATGGGTCATGGACGAGGAGGTCGCCAACAGCTTCACCCTCAAGTCGTACGACGAGATGATAGACATCAAACTGCTTCAGCTCTTCAGGCTTTTCGACAAGACGCTCGGAGCCGCACTCTTCGCCGAAGTGGATGTGGACGGATAGGATGGATGCTCCCGTATCGAGGATCGTCCTTACCGAGTCGTTCGAGAGCGTATGCGACGAAATAGCTTCCAGCTTCCCAGACCGTGAGATCCACCGCGTAGATGCGGAGGATTTCCTCATCGAACATGCGAAAGAGGCGGTTCACAAAGCGACACTGACGAGCGATAGAGAGAAGATCATAATTCTGTCGGCGCTCAGATTCACCCCTATCGCACAGAACAAGCTTCTCAAAATTGTCGAGGAGCCGCCCCCGAAAACCTCATTCATCTTGATGACGCCCTCCAAATCGGGGCTTCTGCCCACGATCCGCTCCCGCCTGGTGATAGAGAACCGTCTCGGGCATAAAGAGCTCGTCGAGAGCGGTGTCGATATAGAGAGATTCGATCTGGCCGCTCTCTACAGGCTTCTGCAGGAGAACAGGCGCACGGATGCCAAGAGTATGGCGAGGCTCATAGAGAGCGTAGCCAAAGAGGTGCTTGCGAGCGGGCGCTACAGGGCCGACGAAGAGCTGCTCGATAGCTTTTCGCAGAGCATTCGGCTGCTCGATATGGGTTCGCCTCCCGCTTTCGTGCTTACAAGAGTCGGACTGAAACTTCTTAAGAGGAGGCGCTGATGGAGATATACAGAGTTGACGCTCCGGCCGATGCCGCGGCACTTTTAAAGAGGCTCGGGTGCGACAGGGGCGGCGTCTCGATCATGGCCAAAAAGATGGAGACGATGCTCTTTGCCGTGCGCGGTCTCTCCTGCGGGGCGGCGAACATTCTGAAGCAGGACGCTATCAGTGTCGGTGCGGACCTGGCGCTTCCAAAGGGTGCTGTAAGCTGCGACCGCGAGAGTTACGACGCCCTCTTGATGGGGACGCGCAGGCAGATAGAGGCGCTGATAGAGAGAGAGAAGGTTCAGCCGCTCGGCCTGAAGAGGCTGGCGGAGTCGCTGACGGGCTTCATGCGCACCCGGCACAAGGAGCTGCGGATCATGGGTGTAATAAACGCGAACGACGACAGCTTCTACCCGGCCAGCCGCTTCAGGGAGTCGGCGGCCGTAGCGGCTATCTGGAAGCAGGTGCAGGATGGTGCCGACATCATCGACATAGGCGCTGTCTCTTCGCGCCCCGGAAGCGAACCGGTACCGGCCGACGAGGAGCTTTTGCGGATTGTTCCGATCGTAGATGCGATAAAGCGCGAAGGGCTTCTGTCGCGCGTGAAATTCAGCATCGACTCATATACGCCTGAGGTCGTGGCGTATGCGCTCGAGAACGGTTTTGAGATAGTCAACGACATAACCGGTCTCGGTGACGAAAGCGTTGGGGTGCTTGCCAAAGAGTTCGGAGCGAAGCTGGTTATAATGCATATGCAGGGAACCCCCCTTACGATGCAGCAGAACCCGACATACGAAAACGTCGTTCTCGATGTGGACCGATTTTTCGAAGAGAGGATAGAGAGGGCGCTGGCACTGGGGCTCGACGAGAGGGAGCTGATTCTCGATGTCGGTATCGGTTTCGGAAAGAGGCTCGAGCACAACCTGATGCTGCTCAAAAATCTCGAGCACTTCGGCAGGTTCGGCTGCGAGCTTATGATAGGTGCGAGCCGGAAGTCGATGATAGACAGGATATCGCCCTCTCCGGTGGAGAAGCGGCTTCCGGGGACCATCGCCCTGCACCTGCAGGCTGTCAGACGCGGTGCGCAGATAGTGCGGTGTCATGACGTCGCCGAACATAGACAGGCATTGGCGGTCTATGAGGCTGTAGAGAGAGGAGAGACTCTATGAGAGCTCTTGTTGCCGCTTTTATATCCGTTTTTCTGCTCGGCGGCTGCGCAAAGCATGAAGAGAGAATCCTTCCCCAGCAGAGTGCTCAGAAGTTCTGGGATGCGATGGCAAAGGGGGATCTGAAACTCGCAAAAGCGATGACGATACGGGGAAGGCTCGAAGAGCCGCTCTTGAAGGTGGAGCTTTTGGATGCGGAAGCGGCCGGAGCCAGGGTGGTTCAGGGCAGGGCGTTCGTGCCGACGCATCTTCGTTTTCGGATTCCCTTCGACTCTTTGAAGAGTGCCGAGTGCAACGCCACGATGGAGACGGAGCTCCTGAAGGTGGAGGGGCGGTGGCTCATAGACGACGTCGTGACCATGCAAAACTACGACGAGGCGCTCCAAAAGGGCGCCGCGCAGTGTACCTCGAAGATGCTCCAAAAGGCGCTGCAGAAGGGGATGAAAAACTTCGAATCGGTAAAAAAAGAGCTCGAGCGGGAGTTTTTCGGCATAGCGAAAGAGTTCGAAAAGAGTTTCAAGCAGATGCAGGAGCAGCTGCGGGAGAGTCTTGAGCGTATGCAGAAAGAGCTTCAGAAAGAGCCGCCGCCGAAACTCCCCGAACCGCAGGAGGGGCAGAAGATATGACGAAAGCGGAGTATAAAAAAGCGGTAGAGACCCTGAAGAGGTGGGCCTACGCATACTACATAGAGGACAACCCCCTCGTCGCCGACGAGGTCTACGACAAGCTATACAGGGAGGTGGAGGAGTACGAAAAGAGCCACCCCGAAGATATAGACCCCGCTTCGCCCACACAGCGTGTGGGTGCCCCTCTGAAAGAGGGGTTCAAGAAGGCGAAGCATCTTAGCCGCATGTGGAGCATGGAGGATGTCTTTGATGCCGCCGAATTCGAGGAGTGGATGGACAGAATCGCCAAAGATTTCCCGAACGAGCGCTACTACGTAGAGCCCAAGTTCGACGGTGCCAGCCTCAACCTAATATATGAGAACGGATTGCTCAAACAGGCCATCACCAGGGGAGACGGAGTGGAGGGGGAGGATGTCACCAACAACGCCCGCACTATAAACTCGATCAGGCTCGAGATAGACCACAAAGAGCTCATAGAGATACGCGGCGAAGTCTTGATGACGATAAAAGAGTTCGAGCGTATAAACGCCGAGCGCGTTGAGAGGGGGGAGACCCCCTTCGCAAACCCGAGAAACGCGGCGGCCGGAAGTCTGAGGCAGCTCGACCCGAGAATTACGGCGAAAAGGAACCTGATATTCCAGCCGTGGGGGGTCGGTCTCCACTCCCTGAAGTACGACTACCTGAGCGAGATAATGGGCTATGTCTACGATCTGGGTTTCAGGAAACCGCCTATCAGGAGAGTCTCCAGGAGCGCCGAGGAGATAGAACAGATCTACGAAGAGCTCAAAGATATGAGGCCCAGCCTCGATGTGATGCTGGACGGAATGGTGGTGAAGGTGGATCGCATAGCCGCACAGAAGGCGCTGGGCTACACGGTCAAGGCCCCGAGATGGATGGTGGCCTACAAGTTTCCGGCGGTCGAGAAGCAG
>JALWMA010000122.1 GCA_027081015.1 Campylobacterales bacterium
TTACGGTAGATTGTACTTTTGCACGAAAAGAGAGGTTGCCTTTGGCCCTGGTCGGAAAGAAGTTCTGTTCTATAAAATCCATACTTCCCATTTTCAGCGAGTAGTTACCGCTGTACTTTTCGTCGGAGACCACTTCCGCATCAAGTTTGGCCGACCCGGGTGTCTGAATCCATCCTGGGGCAAGTTTTCCAGACTCGAATCCTCCGTTTTTTACGATATTCACACTCTTCTCCTTATTTGGTGCCGAAACCGCCTCGTAGGAAAAGTTCACTCTTCAGATATAAGAAGACGGTATTCATACTCTTCACAGATTGTAAAGCATACATGTTAAGATGTCCCTGAAGTCCGTGAGTCGCTCTGCTGTAAACGGGTTTCAAGTCACTTTCGTTTTTGATCCTATGCTTCTTGCGAACCAGCCTTCCATGTCAAAACGCAACGGCGATGAAATTCTTTTAATTTACAATTTTCCCGTACATACCTGAATAACTGTGTTCTATGAACATCATGTGATGTAAATGGAAAAAATCCCATATAAAAAAGGAGGGGAATGATGGAAGAGTTTGAAGTAGAGCTGGCGAAAGTCGCGGACGTACAGGCCAGCAGGGAAGAGGAGGTAACGACTCTCAAAAACGTTGTGGGTGTCGGTATAGGCTACAAGACTATAGGCGGCAAGGAGACGACGGAGTTGTGTATGCAGGTATATGTGCAAAAGAAGCTCCCGAAGAGCAAGCTCTCTAAGGGTGATCTGGTAGCGGAGTCGTTCGACGGTGTCAAAACCGACGTTATCGAAGTGGGTGAGATAGAGGCACTGGGCTACAGGGACAAAGTCCGCCCCGCGGTGCCGGGATACAGTATAGGCCACTACAAGATTACCGCTGGTACTTTCGGCTGTCTTGTGAGAGACAGGTGCTGCAGGGGAATATATATTCTAAGCAACAACCATGTGCTGGCCAACTCCAACGCCGCAAGCTACGGCGATCCGATACTTCAGCCGGGACGCTACGACGGCGGTGTGAACCCGAGGGATGTGATTGCGAAGCTTTACCGTTTCATACCGATTCGTTTCAACGATCCGCAAAAGTACAATCTTGTCGATGCTGCGCTGGCCAGACCGACAGATATGAGAAACGTCATCGCATCTATCGCCGCACTCGGTATTCCGAGAGGGGTGGAAGAGGCCAGACCCGGGATGGAGGTGACCAAGAGCGGTCGTACGACAGGAACGACAAGCGGCAGGGTCAGAGGTGTGAACGTCACGATCCGTGTCGGTTACGGTGCCGGAAAAGTGGGTTACTTCAGAAACCAGATACTCACGAATGCGATGTCGCAGGGAGGCGATTCGGGCTCCCTGCTGCTTTCGAAAAAGGATAGAAAGGCGGTCGGTCTGCTCTTTGCGGGCTCATCGGTCGCAACGATACACAACAATATATCCAATGTCATGACGGCTCTAAACGTAGAGCCTGTGACAGTATAAACAAAAATCAAAGAGGAGTGAGAGATGATGGAACAACTACCGCAGGGAGAGTGGCTCGACGAGCAGGCGCAGATAGAGCCGGAGCAGGAGTTTGTAGAGAGTGAGGTCGCGATCGCCAATACGAAGGAGGATCGCAAAAAAAACGAAGAGGAGATGAGGGAGATCGTCACATCCGTCGTAAAGATCAAACCCAAAGCGCTCGAGGATGAGCAGAAGGCGGAGAACGAGAGGGCGGAAGCGTTGAGTGCGGAGGCTGAAAAGACGCTTGCGGGCCAGTCGTCTCTGGCAATCGACGAGAAGATAAACAGAGAGCTGATGCTGGAGTCCAATGCCGTGATAGAGACGGTTACCGGTAACGGCCCGGGGCACTACTACGACCACAACCCGTACCATGGATGGGGAGGCGTCTACAGGCACAACGAGGGCGGATTGACAACGGGAAGCGCGGGTTTCGACCTGGCGGCCAACAAGATGTTCCCTTACGCCTACGCCAGAGGGGACGGCTCGGGTATCACGGACGACAACGACGTCAATACATGGATCAAACTATTCTTCGCCTTCTGGCCGCGCAGATACGGTAACGTGCGGGTCTACGTTCCCTACATCGTGCACGGCTGGTACCAGATATACTCGAACGACAAATGGTACAATTCGAAAGAGGCCACCGTAGATCTCGATATTCAGGTGCAGCTGCACCAGAACTACTGGGGCGGTAAGAGAAAGGCCGATGTTTTCAGGCTGCATGACGACAATATCAACAGAAGCGGCCGGATAGATAGGTCGGGAGCCATCTATTCGGGCTCCATT
>JALWMA010000123.1 GCA_027081015.1 Campylobacterales bacterium
GAATAGAGGGGACCTTCAAAAAGGGAGGGGCCGTACTGACCAATATCTCTTTGGGGTATAGATTCTAAAACCATGCAGTACCCTTTCAGAAACTTCTATGAGATGCTCGAACACCACGCAAAAAGGCAGCCGAAGAGGCCGGCCCTGCTGGTGGAGAACCGTACACTCACCTACTCGAGGCTGAAGAAGAAGGTAGATACTCTGGCGAGGTTCCTGGAGCTTTCGGATATAAAAAAGGGTGACCGCGTCGCCATATTTATGCAGAACTCCAAGGAGTTCGTCATTTCGATCTTCGCCATCACGAAGATAGGCGCCGTGGCGGTACCGGTGAACACCTTTTTGAAGAGTGAAGAGGTCGCCTACATACTCAACGACTGCGGCGCCAGGATGTTGATGGCCTCGGCAGAACAGAAAGAGATAGTTGAGCCGCTTTGGGGCAATACCCCTATAGAGAGGGTCGTCTGGGAGGGGGAGTACGAAGCGCTCGACAACAAAAACATACGCTTCGACGAAATTTTCGAGATCCTCGAGAGCCATGAGCATATGGAGTATCCCGAAATAGACGATCTGGCGATCATAATATATACCTCCGGCACCACCGGGAATCCGAAAGGGGCGATGCTCAGCTACCGCAACATACTGCACAACTGCAAGGCGATCGGAGAGCTTACCGATTTTACGAAGAGGGACAGGTTTATCGTCTATCTTCCGATGTTTCACGCCTTCACCCTGACCGTAACCGTGATTATGCCCATATACTACGGCGCATCCTATGTGATCGTTCGCAAGATCATGCCGTTTAGCAATATCATAAAGCAGATACTCTTCAAGCGGGTGACGATGTTCGTGGGGGTTCCCGATGTCTACAACGCACTCAGCCGCGCGAAACTGCCGTGGTACTTCATGTGGTTTCAGAAGATTCGCTATTTCGTAAGCGGTGCCGCACCTTTGAGCGAAGCGACGATAAAGAGGTTCACATCGAAGTTCAGGAGAGCGAAGCTGCTGGAGGGGTACGGTCTGAGCGAGTGTTCGCCGGTGGTCTCCGTGAACCCGCCCTGGAAGCAGAAGCCCCTCTCGGTCGGTCCGGCGATTCCGGGAGTGGAGATAAAGATTGTGGACGAGAATATGCTCGAGCTTCCGGCGGGGGAGATAGGCGAGATCATCGTAAAGGGCGACAACGTTATGCAGGGATACCTCAACCGTCCGACCGCTACCGACGAGACGATCGTGAACGGATGGCTGCTAACGGGAGATATGGGGTATCTCGACGAAGAGGGCTTCCTCTTTATAGTCGACCGCAAAAAAGATCTTATAATCTCGAGGGGAATCAACATCTATCCGAGAGAGATCGAAGAGGTGATAAACGGTTTCGACGGGGTGAAGGCCTCGGCCGTAGTGGGAATGCCCGACGAAAAATCGGGCGAGGTTCCGGTAGCCTTCATAGAGCCGGAGGAGGGTGAGAGCGTAGATCTGAAAAGGCTTAGAGTCTACCTGAAGGAGAAGCTTGCCAACTTCAAAATACCGCGTGAGATGCGGATTATAGACGAACTGCCCAAGAACGCTACCGGGAAGGTTTTGAAGCGCCTGTTGAAAGAGCGGCTCAGGGAGGAGATGAGGGGTTGAGCCCCCTTGACATCCCAAAACCCTTCGTGTATCATGCCCGTATGAGATACCTCCTTGAATTTATCCAGGCAGAAAACCCGCAAAATTGTCATATTTTTGAGCACCTGAAGTGCTCTGTCGAAGAGGCCAGAATCCTTCAGGCCGTAACCAGGCGCTATGTCGAGGGGAGCGAGGAGAGCGGCATCATAGAGCTGCTCGGCGAGCTATACGGCGATGAGCCGTACGGGTATGTCCGCCACATCGAAAAGATTCGTACACTCTTTGAACTCGGCTGGCTCGTACAGAACAGTTTCCACTCCATCAGGCTCGGAGAGCTTTCGATGCTGGAGATACTGCACGCGGGCGTGAGCCCGAGCGTCGCCCTTTTGAAGCTTCTTGAAAACGGCAATCTCGATCTTATGCTGCCGGAGATCACCCCCTATACGGACCATCTGGAGTATCTGCAGGACCAGTTTCTGCGCATCGATCTATATATGAAGATGGGCACGCCGAGACACGGCCATTCGGCCGCTTCTGCGGGTACGAGCCGCCTCCAGGGCAAGCTTGGACTTCTTGAGAAGAGAATCCGGGAGCGTGTGGCCGTAACCGAAGAGCCGATAGTCGTAGAGGAGTTTTTCAAGGAGAAGGGGCTC
>JALWMA010000124.1 GCA_027081015.1 Campylobacterales bacterium
GTTCATACTTCAAAAAGGATATTGATGCCGTTACTCGAGAGTTTTACCGTAGACCATACAGTAATGCCGGCACCCGCGGTGCGGAAGGCCAAAACCATGAAGACACCGTGCGGAGACATCATTACGGTTTTCGACCTCCGTTTCTGCCGCCCCAACAGGGAGATGATGAGCGAAAAGGGGACCCATACGCTCGAGCACCTCTTTGCGGGTTTTATGAGGGAGCACCTAAACGGTGACGATGTGGAGATCATAGATATTTCGCCGATGGGGTGCAGAACGGGATTCTATATGAGCCTCATAGGAGAGCCTGACGAGGAGCGAGTAGCCAAAGCGTGGGAGGCCTCTATGGAGGATGTGATGAACGTACGCAGTATGGCCGATATTCCTGAGCTCAATATCTACCAGTGCGGAAGCTGTAAAATGCACTCCCTGGACGAGGCCAAGGCTATAGCCGACGGGGTATTGAAGCGCGGTATCGGAATAATGCACAACGAAGAGCTGAGGCTCGATCCCGCAAAATTGAAGGGGGCGTCATGCTGATAGAGATACCGTTCGACTCGAAAGATATGGAGACTGCCGGGGTCGCGACTATGGACTCCGCCCTCTGCTGGGGGCTCGTAACCTTCGAAGAGGGCGTCGTGAAGAGCATAGAGTGCTTCGATCGGCGTGAAGATATCAACGACTTCGTAGACTACGCGATCGTCGCGAGGCAGGGCGAACCGATCTGGCCGTTGATGGAGGAGGGCATCTTCGTTCTTGTCGCAGAAGAGGGGATGAAGCTCGACGAGGTGATGGAGCGCTTCAGGTTCAAAGAGCTTCACGAAGCGAGTTTTTGAGACGACAAATAGTGAAAAAAGAGCTGGTCGAGACTGCCGACGGCACATTTACCGCTCGCTCCGCGAAGTTCGACGAGTGTTACCACTCCACGAAAGACGGGGCGCTCAGAGAGTCTCTGAAAAAGCATGTCGAGCCCGCTTTCAGGCTGGTAGATACCGCCAAAGGGAGGCTGGAGATTCTCGATATCTGCTTCGGACTGGGCTACAATACACTCACGACACTCCTTTATATTCACCAAAACGGGTTGTCGCTGAAGCTTCATGTCACATCTCCGGAGATGGATGAGGAGCTGGTGCGATCGCTCGTTGATTTTCCTTATGCAGCCCCCCTGCAACCCTTTAAAGCGGTTATAGAGTCGATAGCCGAAAAGGGATTTTATGAAGATGAACGATTGTTCATAGAGGTGAAGTTCGGCGATGCGAGGGAGTTTCTGCGCAACACCGATCGGTCTTTCGACATAGTCTACCAGGATGCCTTCAGCCCGAAAAAGAACCCCGCTCTTTGGACGAAGGAGTATTTTACGGAGCTGGCAGCTCATCTGAAAAGAGGGGCCGTCATAACCACATACTCTTGTGCCACCCCCGTTCGCCTCGCGATGGAGGAGAGTGGTCTACACCTCTACCACCCGCCGGAGGGGGGAGTAAGAAGCGGTACGATAGCCTCACCCTCCTCCAGCCTGCCCCTGGAGCCTATAGATATGGCGCTAAAGAGAGAGCGCAACCCTTCAGCCCACCCGCTTACAGATAGAGAGGTTTTCACGCGCTGAGAAGATCCCGCTATCTGTAAAGATGGCCGCTCAACCGAGGGCCCATGAACCACTCTATACGTGCAATGAAACAGAGTTGTGCTATCATCAAGCAGCAAGATAAAATATTTTTATATTTTATGCCTTTACGGAAAGGGGATTAGATGAAGCTCAAAACGAAAGCGCTTCTAACGATTGTCGGTTTGTCGGTACTTATACAGTTTGTGCCGTACGGCAGGGAGCACACCAATCCGGAGGTAGTTTCGGAGCCGAGATGGGATTCGCCGAGAACCAGGGAACTATTCATGCGTGCGTGCGGAGACTGCCACTCCAACGAGACGAAGTGGCCATGGTACAGCGGCATAGCTCCGATATCGTGGCTTGTGGCTTACGATGTAGACGAGGGGCGTGAGCACTTCAACGTATCTATGTGGGGAGTCCAGGAGGAGAATGAGGGTGAAGAGGCTGCTGAAGAGGTTCGGGAGGGAGAGATGCCTCCTTGGGCCTATCTTTTTGCACATCCGGAGGCGAGACTGGACGAAGCTGAAAAAAGGGAGCTGATAGAGGGGCTCGTCCGGACCTTCGGAGAAAAAAAAGATGACGATTGAATTTTAAAAACTTCTTAAGCTATGCTATACTACTAAATATAGTTTATAGAAGGAGGCTCAAATGGGAGAGCTTTTACTGAAGATCGCGCGGCAGGCGATAGCGGCCAGACTCGGGCTTGCGCCGCAGGTAGATAGAGAGAGGCTCGTAAAAGAGCACCCAGAGCTTCTGCAGAAGCAGGCGACATTCGTAACGCTGACGACAGGGGGGCGGCTTCGGGGCTGTATCGGCTCCATAGTTCCGCACAGGCCGCTGATCGACGATCTTGTCGCAAACGCGGAAGCGGCGGCGTTCGAAGACCCGAGGTTCGTGCCGCTTGGTGTCGAAGAGTTTGAAAAGGTGGATATAGAGGTATCCCTTCTTACGGTACCCAAAGAGCTCGAGTACAGCGATGTGGAGGATTTAAAAAGTAAAATCCTCCCGGGTAAAGATGGTGTGATTTTGCAGCTGGACGGGCGGCAAGCTACATTTTTGCCGCAGGTGTGGGAGGAGTTGAACGATTTCGACCTCTTTTTCGCACACCTGTGCGCAAAAGCGGGACTTCCGCAAAACTGCCTCTCGTACCGCCCGACGATCTACACATACCGTGTAGAGAAGTTCAAAGAGTGCGACAGTGCGGGCTGCTCTGCCTGAGGTCTGCAGGCTAAATATCTACCCCGAGAGTTCGACACTCCCTTCGGCCTTCAGAAGCCAGACGAAGACCTCCGCGACGGCCTGAAAAAGCTGCGGATCTATTTCGCTGCCCACCTCCTGTCTCAAGAGAGCCTCGGCGAGCGCTTCGTTTTGAAAGAGCGGTACGTCGAAGGCTTTCGCCCTCTCTATGATTTTAACGGCGATATCTCCGCGCCCGGATGCCACGATCTTTGGAGCGCCGTCGTTCTCGCCGTACCTCAATGCGGCCGCTTTTTTCCTCATTTTCGCCCCCCGCGCATATGAATAGCCAGCCACCTGGTGCCGTTTTCGGTTTTCAGCACCCTGTGGGGAGTGTTTGCCGGTATGATCAAAAAGTCTCCCCTCTCGAGCTCTCCGATCTCCCCCGCAATCTCGAGAGTCGCGGAGCCGTCGATCAGAAGTACCGCCTCGTCGTGCGGCTGGTTGTAAAGAGTGGCCTCCGGGGATTCGCTGCTTACGATCAGCTCGATATCTACATATCCGTTTTCGAAGAGTTCCTCGAAGAGCTCCCCGCTTTCGGGAGGGGCGGTTTCAAGCAGGTTTCTCACCATCTCAAAACTCCTCAAGGGGAATGTATACGGGCCCGGAAGGTGTCAGGCGGCTCTCTATCAGGTAGATCGGGGCCTCTATGGTGCCGAGAGGCTCGTTCATCCATGGACGCTCCATGGTTTTGTAGCCGTTCGAGTGTGTACGTTTTATGCGGGCCAGTGTAACGTGCGGCCTGAACCGCTCGTCGGGTTCCGCTCCGAGCATTTGCACGATCTTCTGGTGCATGATAGAGGCGACCACGGTCGATGTTTTAAGGTATAGAACTTTCGGATCAGGGTTTCCGAAGGTGCCGTACCCCTGCATCGAGAGCGGCAGTTTCGGAACCGTTTTGAGCTCCCTCAATCTATCGATTATCGGTGCGGCCGAGGTCTGCTCGCCCAGGAAGTACCATGTAAGGTGCAGGTTTTTGGGCTCTACCCACTTTGCGTCGAAGCAGGGTTCGAAATCTCTTCTTATATCATCGTAGAAGTCGACATTCGCGAAGCTCGCAAGAAAAAGACGCATGTGTCTCCTTTCTGGTGAATAGTGAACGGTGAACGGTGTTGGACGGCGGTTTTGCGGTAAAACCGTTTCTGCCCTCCGCCGCCTGCCGACTTCCCGATATCAATAGATAGCCTGTATGCGCTCTATCGTCTCCCAGCCGACCTTTTTTGCATCCTCCCTCTTTTCGAGGATGTTAGCTACGTAGCGTGCGAAGAGGTCGGTCTCCACATTTACCCTCGTTCCTATCCGGTAGCTGCCGAAGAGGGTCTCTCTCATCGTATGGGGTATGACGGTCAGCCTGAAGCCCTCCTGCGACACCCCGTTTACAGTCAGGCTGACCCCGTCGACCGTGACGGAGCCTTTGGGTATGACATAGCGCATGAACTCTTTGGGGATCGTTATGAAAAAGTCCGTCCCGTTGCTTCTCTTCTCTATGCGCTCTACGGTACCCACGGTATCCACGTGGCCCTGTACTATGTGGCCTTCGAAACGGTCTCCCATTCTCATCGCCGGCTCTATATGGACTCTGCCTTTGAGGTTTTCGAGGGCGATAACTTCGCGTGTCTCGTCCGCAAGCTCCACCGTAAAGCCCGCCTCATTCAGCTCGATAACGGTGAGGCAGGCTCCGTTTACGGCTATCGAGTCGCCTATTTCTGGGCGGTAGGAGGCTTTGAGGGTCAATCTGTTGTTCTCGTACGAGACAACTTCGGCCATCTCCCGAATGAGTCCTGTGAACATCGCTATCCTTTAGTCTATATACTCTCTTAGCTGCTCGTCGAGTTCGCTTCGGTGCATGGTCTTCGGAATGATCGCAGCCGTATTGCACCGTTTGGCGAAGAGGAGCAGTTCCCTGCTTATGCGCCTGGCGAAAAAGGCTATCTCTATGTCGGGGACGATCTTTCTGGCGTACTCTATGACCGATTCGACGTCTACCCCGCGCATCGAGGGGTTAATGATCAGAATATGGGGCTGAATGTTCTTGAGATCGGGCAAAACTGTCTCGGTTCTTGTCGAGAGCACCACCTTTATATCTCTGTCTATCTCGCCCAGTACCGTTTTGACCATGCCGAGAAACTCCGTATCGTCGTCTATGCAGACAAGCCGCTTCTTCGTCTGCGCCTCGAGGTACTGCATGAGCTCCATGAGCTCCTGGTTCTGCCGGTTCAGTTTCGAGCTGTCGAGGGTTTTGAGATAGTACTTCATGTATGTAACGGCACTGAACTCGTCATGAATGCCCGCCTTTGCAAAAAAGCTCTGTATGGGTTTGGAGCGGTTCGCCTTCTTCCACATCAGCGAATCGAACCTGTAGGCGAGAACATCCTGGATCTTTCTCATAAGGGAGTCGTAGCTTTTCGTGAACTCTTCGAAACTCTTTTTGAACCTCTCGTAGTGCATCTTGTAGAAGTTGTCGAGAAGGTCTATGTAGAGCCTGTTCTCTTCGGTTAGCTTCGCTATCTCGTGGATCGCGTCCACATGCGAGCGTTTGAGTATCTTTATCTCGTTGGAGAGGTAGATATGCTCCTCCGTTCCGGCACGAAGCTTCTTGAGGGTTTCGCCCTTCTGCTTTATCTCCTTTTCGAGCTTGGCGGCGTTTTCGGTATGTTTCGCTATTTTGCTTCTGTTCAGCTCCAGTCTGGCGCGCAGCTCCTTGTAGCGGCTCTGCCTGTTCAAAAAAACCTTTTCGTAGGCGTTCTGTATGTAGTCCGTTCTGCTTTTGAAGCTTCTGTATGCGCTGTTCGCTTCGAGAAGCTCCTGCCTGATTTCGGCAAGTTCATAGTTTTCGAAACTGTGGTCTATCTCTATCAGGTTGTTGTAGGCCGTCGTCAGGAAGCGCTCCATTCTGACGAAGTCGAGCCTTCGGTTCTGTTCGAGCAGCTCCCGGCTCTGCACCACCCTTTTTCGTATGTCGGAAAAGTGCATCTCGATACAGGCTTCGACATCGAGGTCCGACTCGATAAGCCAGGCGGGCTCCCGCTCTCCTACAGCCTCTTCGGCGCTCTTTTCGGCCTCTTTGTCGGGCTCCTCGCCCTTTTTCGGACCACTCTTCTCTTCCGCGGCGGGCTCCGCATCCCGGGTCACGCTTATCGCCATTGCGTTAATACCGTCCGGCTCGAAAGAGACTATCTGTCCGACCGCCGGGGTCTTTTCGTAGTCGTCCCACTCGTCTACGTTGAAGTTGTACTTCTTCTTCTCTCTCGTTATGATCTTTCCGATTCCGGTCTGGTCGGAGTAGACGATAATTTTACCCTGCAACACACCGCCTTTTCGAGTGGCATCACGGCGTCAGAGCCGCCGCGGCCTGCCGTAAATTGATAATATCATATCTTTTTTAACCTCAAAAAGCTATAATCCGCCCAAAGAGTAACCGTAAAACCGGTTTTGCGCAAAGCGGTCCCGATATCTTGGATTTCGAAGCTTCAAGGGGTCGTAGGGCCGGCCAGGCCCTGCCGAATTGCGGGCTTAGCCCGGAATTTGCGTAACATCAGATTGGAAAAGAGAGTCGATGAGATATGACGTGATAGTAGTAGGCGGAGGCCATGCCGGAATAGAGGCCTCATTGGCCCCTGCCCGAATGGGGCTGAAAACCCTTATGGTGACGATACTTGCCGAGCAGATAGGTGCGGCCAGCTGCAACCCCGCCATAGGCGGCCTGGCAAAGGGGCACCTCGTAAAGGAGCTCGACGCCCTCGGCGGGGAGATGGGGCTTTTGACCGACAGAACGGGCCTGCAGTTCAGGATCCTGAACGAGACGAAAGGTCCTGCCGTCAGGGGGAGCAGGGCCCAGATCGATATGGACCGTTACAGGATGGAGGCGCGCACCGTCTGCATGGGGACCGAAAACCTCGATATCCTGCAGGGAATGGTGGTCCGCCTGATAGTTGAGAACGGAAGGGCGGCCGGAGTCAGGACGGAGCTTGGAGAGAGCTTCTATGCCAAAAAGGTGATATTGACGACCGGCACTTTCCTAAACGGAGTCATCCATATCGGCGAGACGAAAAAAGAGGCGGGCCGTGCCGGTGAGTTCGCATCCACCGAGCTTGCCGGACACCTGCGCGAGCTCGGGTTCAATGTGGGGCGACTCAAAACCGGGACATGTCCGCGTATAGACGGCTCGAGCATCGATTTCTCAAAGATGGAGCCGCAGCCGGGCGACGAGCCGCCGCGACCTTTCAGCTTCCGTACGGACAGAGAGAGTTTCCGCCCAAAGCAGCTTCCATGCTTCATCGCATACACAAACGAGCGCACGCATGCGCTGATAGAGGGCAACTTCCACCGTGCCCCGCTCTTTTCGGGGCAGATAGAGGGGGTGGGTCCGCGCTACTGCCCCAGTATCGAAGACAAGATAAACCGCTTCCGTGACAAGGAGCGCCACCACCTCTTTATAGAGCCCCAGACCCTCGAGGCGACGGAGTACTACATAAACGGCATGAGCACCTCGCTGCCGGTGGATGTGCAGCTCGAGATGATCCGCTCCGTCAAGGGGATGGAGAGTGCGAAGATCGTCCGGTACGGATATGCGATAGAGTACGACTATGTCGACCCCACGGAGCTGAAGCATACCCTCGAGACCAAAAAGATAGAGGGGCTCTACCTTGCCGGCCAGATAAACGGGACCACAGGCTACGAAGAGGCGGCGGCCCAGGGTCTTGTGGCCGGCATAAACGCCGCACTCGCGATACGCTCCAAAGATCCGTTCGTTTTGGGCCGTGACGAGGCCTATATAGGTGTTCTGATAGACGACCTCGTCACCAAGGGCACGAAAGAGCCCTACAGGATGTTCACGAGCCGTGCGGAGTTCAGGCTGATGCTAAGGGAGGACAACGCCGACCTCAGGCTGATGGGCTACGGTCACGCATTCGGGCTGATAGACGAGGCTACATATGCGAAGATGCTCCGCAAGAAGGAGCAGATAGCCAGGGGTATGGAGCTGATGGAGAGCCGCTCCCTCACCCCGAGCAGGGAGTCGCTCGAGTTTCTGGAGTCGATAGGTCTCGAAAAGATTTCCGACAAGACGCCGCTGAAGCTGATAGCCGGACGCGGAGATGTCACCCATGAACAGCTGGAGAGGCTCGTTCCGGAGACGGCGGAGTTCGCCGAAGATGTGAAAGAGCAGCTTCTCATCAACGCCAAATACGACAAGTATATAGAGCGCCAGAGGGAGATGATCGAGAAGATGCACGAGATGCTGGAGGTCGAGATTCCCGAGGGTATGGAGTTCGAGAAGATATCGGGGCTCAGCAACGAGATAAAGGAGAAGCTCGCCCGGTTCAACCCGCCCACTCTCCAGGCTGCGAGCCGGATAAGCGGCATGACCCCCGCCGCCCTCGAGATTCTGCATGTCTATATCAAGATGGCCGAAAAGGGGAAGCTCAAAGAGTGATTTCGAGGCTTCATGGGGCCGGCAGGCTCGACCGAGTGCGGACTTTGACCGAAGTTTGAGTAAAAAGTTACAGAAAGGGCGAAATTTGAAACTCTACTATTATATAGAGACAGGGCACAGGAGGGGGCTCGACAGGCTTAGGCGGAGCGCACCGGTAATAAATGTACTTGAGCGAAGAGGCGTAGAGGTAACGATGCTGACAGACGACTTTCGCGCCGGCGAGTACGCGAAAGAGCAGTTCGGGATCGGAAAGTATGTAAGCGTCGATCTCGTAAGAAACATAGCCAACATAGCCGCTCCGGCAGACAGGGTGGTGATCGACAGCGACTCCGAAAGCCCGACTCTGCTGAGCGATATGGCCGACTACTACGGAAGGCTTGTGCATATCGGCGACGATCCGAACAGGAGTGCCGCCTCTTCGCGGATTCTATCCATCTCCGGAAGCGACTCCGAGGTTGTCGACCCGCGATACTTCGAAGAGACGCGGCACTCCATGGGAGATGTATACTTCTGGGGTGACGACGACTACGAGAGGGAGCTTGCCGGTTTCTGCGACGCTTTTAGGGGAAGCGGGGTAGCGCTGCTGGAGGGGTACTACTTTTTTCTTCAGTACGCAGGCGAGCTGCAGGAGTGTTTCAAGGCCGTTTACGAGAGCGAATCGTACGATGAGCTGCTCAAGGGTGCGAATCGCTTCATCACATCTTCACCGCAGAGTGCGCTCGAAGCGCTGGTAGCCGGCTCCTCCCCGATATTCGTCAAAAAGAGTTCGACGCCGGAGTTTTGGTGCGGGAGGCTCTCTGAACACTCCGTTCCGGTTCTCGAGGTTTTCGACAGGGAGAGTCTTTTAAACTGCATAGAGAGAGAGAACGAGTACGAAAAAGGGTCGCTGAGTCCGCAAAGTGCAGGGAACGTAGCCGATATGATATATGATTTTCTTATCTAAAAGCGGGCCGCCCCCTAAAAAGTTACGAAACAACACAGTTTTTCGAAAGAGTGGAGAAAAAGCCGTATGATGCGGTTGTGACACGCTATTTTATGAAAAATTAACCTTCGCAAGCCTATAATATTCAGATTTCAATTTCATTAAAGGATCAGCAATGGCAGAAAATAGCCGACGTGACTTTATGGGTAAGGTCTTCGGTGGTTGGGCCGCTCTCGGCGGTCTTGGTGTGCTCTATGCCGCCAAAAAAACCTGGGATCCGCTTCCAAGTGTCAAGGCAGCCGGATTCACAACGGTTGATCTCTCCGCGGCGGAGCCAAACGTTCTAAACGTTGAGAAGTGGCGCGGAAAGCCTATCTTCATTCTCAAAAAGACGCCGGATATGGAGAAGAGCGATCGCGATGTTGTCGTAGGCAAAGATCGCTTTCTGGTAGCTATCGGCCTCTGTACGCATCTCGGTTGTATCCCGGCATATCGTCCCGACAAGAAAGACTTCCTCTGTGCATGCCACGGCGGTATGTTCGACACGAGCGGAGACAATATCAAGCCGCCGCCGCCGAGTCCTCTCGTAATTCCCCCTTTCAAGGTGGAGGGAACCAAACTGGTACTTGGAGAAGAGGGACCCGAGTATAAAAAAATGAAAGAAGCCGGCTTAATAGCCTAAAGGAGCAGAGATGGCACAATTTGAAAAAGCGAACAGCCTGCATGAGTGGCTCGATCAGCGTCTTGCCATAGATACTCTCGAGAGAGTACTGGCAAAAGAGTACTGGATTCCCAAAAATATCAACTTCCTGTGGGCGATGGGTATGGTACTTGCGTTCACATTCGGTATCCTGCTGGTATCGGGGATCTTTCTGCTGATGTACTATCAGCCGAACGTGAACCTTGCGTTCGACAGCGTAAACTATACGATCATGAGAGAGGTCGAGTTCGGATGGCTCTGGAGACACGTGCACGCCGTCGCGGCATCGGTAGTCTTTCTGATCATCTATATCCATATGTTCACTGGCATCTATTACGGATCGTACAAGAAGGGGAGGGAGATGATCTGGATCTCCGGTATGCTCCTTTTCGTCACCTTCTCCGCCGAAGCTTTCAGCGGCTATATGCTCCCCTGGGGACAGATGAGCTACTGGGCCGGTATGGTTATTACGAACCTATTTAGCATCGGTTCTCTCGAACTCAACGGACTCGTAGAGTGGATCAGGGGAGACTACGTTCCCGGACAGGCGTTCCTCGACAGGTTCTTCATGCTGCACGTCCTTCTCCTGCCGCTTGCCATTCTCGGTCTTATCGGACTGCACTTCGGGGCGCTCAGGATTCCGCACGTAAACAACCAGGACGGTGAGGAGATAGATTTCGAAGCCGAAGCGGCCAAATACAAGGCTGGCAACAAAAAAGAGGCGAAAGTCATAGCCTTCAAACCCGACTTTTTGAGTAAAGATATGTTCGTTCTGAGCGTATTCCTTATCTTCTTCTTCTACCTGGTCTTCTGGCACTACAGCTTCGCTATGGACCCGATCAACTTCGATCCGGCAGATCCGATGAAGACTCCGCCGCACATCTACCCCGAGTGGTACTTCCTCTGGAGTTACGAGATTCTGCGTCCGTTCCCGAAAGACCCCGGTCTGGTGGCATTCGGCATAGCGCAGGTGATCTTCTTCCTGATTCCGTTCCTGGATAGAAGCCCGAACGTCGCTCCAGCGTCAAGACGCGGCAAATTTAACATCTGGTTCTGGGTAATGCTCGTAGATGTGATAGTTCTTACGGTGATGGGCAAGCTTCCTCCGGAAGGCATATTCAGTACGATAGGTCTGGTGGCTACGGTTGTGTTCTTCGCACTCTGGATTTCGCTGCCGTTCATAACGAAAAACGAAAAAGCAGTGTAGGGAGGCTGAAATGAAAGAGTTGAAAATTTTGGCGGTAGTGGTATTCTTTACACTGCTTACCTATTGGGGAGTTGAGCCTTATGCGCACTCCGTTATGCACAAACATGTTGAGAGCAAAGACTTCAAGTATGAAGATCTCAAGCCTCTGAAGAAGAGAGGCGATGCAAAAAGAGGAGCCGAAACGTTCGTAAATGCCGGCTGTACCGGTTGTCACGGGGTTCAGGCCGCCAATATGCCGGCCCCGATGGATCCGATCTCCGCGGCGGCGAGTTTCGGTGTGAATCCGCCCGATTTGAGTAATGCCGGTGCGCTTTATGACGAGAAGTTCCTCGCGGCGCTTATCAAAAATCCCGCACACGCACTCAAGGTTGAGCACAAGTTCACCGAAGGGAAACAGCATCCGATGCCCGGCTTCTACGGTGTGGGAGGCGATATAGAGCAGGAGGTCGCCGATATCGTCGCATATCTGAAATCTATATCGAAAAACATCGAGGAGATCACTCCGAAGATGGCGTTTGAAGATGCGTGCGGCCGATGCCATGCCGTACACTACGAGAAGTGGACCCAAATCGGGGAGAAGCCCAAGTTCAAGCATAAAAAAGATGAGCTCCTCTTCGACGCGAAAGTGCTCGACTATCAGGACTATCTGACCAAGTATATGGGTAAACTTCCCCCCGATCTTTCGATGTATATCCGCTCTCGCGGCGAACACTACATCAGTACCTTCATGGAAGACCCGCAGGCGCTGCTTCCGGGAACCTCCATGCCGAGGGTCGGCGTAAACGAAGAGGCTGCCGAGAAGGTTATCGAATATCTGCAGGATTCCGGTGACCTGAAGCGTGACGAGCGCGACAGTGTCGGCGTAATCGTAATGTTCTACCTCTTTGTCTTCGCCTTCCTCGCATATCTGTGGAAGCAGAGTATCTGGAAAGAGCTGCACTAACATAACCTCCCGATCGACCGCAAACTGAAGTTTGCGGCCGATCCCCTCCTTTTTCCCCATATTCAAGCTATTTAGAGTAGAATAAGAGTCAAAAAGTAGGCACCCGTTTGGTGTCGAACTCTCTACAATATTTTTAAAAGAGTCGAACAATGCTTATAGATGGACATGGGCGCAGAGTCAACTACCTTAGAATTTCGGTAACCGAGCGCTGCAACTTCAGGTGCCAGTACTGTATGCCCGAGAAACCGTTCTCATGGGTTCCAAGGGAGAATCTTCTGAGTTTTGAAGAGCTCTTCGAGTTTGTCAGGGTGGCTATAGACGAGGGAATAGACAAAATACGCATCACGGGCGGAGAGCCGCTGCTAAGAGAGGACCTCGACCGTTTCATTGCTATGATAAACGGCCACAAAAGCGGGCTTGATCTTGCGCTCACTACAAACGGGTTTCTCCTTGCCGATGTTGCGCTCAGGCTCAAAGAGGCGGGTCTGAAAAGGATAAACGTCTCCATAGACTCCCTTAAGCCGGAAGTCGCTGCAAAAATAGCCCAAAAGGATGTCCTTTCGAGGGTCTTGGCCGGTGTTGAGAAGGCTCTGGAGGCGGGTTTGAGCGTAAAGGTCAACATGGTGCCGCTCAAAGGTGTGAACGAAGAGGAGATAGTCGATGTGATGGAGTACGCCAAGGCGAGGGGAATGACGATCCGCTACATCGAGTATATGGAGAACGTACACGCAAAAGCTGGGCTGAAGGGGCTAACCGGCAAAGAGATACTCTCCAGGGTCAAGCAGAGATACAGCATTAGAAAGATCGGTCGCGAAGGGAGCAGTCCGGCATTCAATTATATAACGGACGACGGATACAAGTTCGGTGTGATAGACCCCCACAAGCACGACTTCTGCGAGAGCTGCAACCGCATTCGGCTCACCGCTGAGGGGCATCTGATTCCGTGTCTCTACTTCGATGAGGCGATGAGCATAAGAGAGGCCGTAAAGTCCGGAGACATAACGAAAGCGACCGAGATATTGAGGGAGGTGCTGCGCAACAAACCGGAAAAGAACCGCTGGAGCGAGGAGGATTCTGAAGAGTCCTCGAGGGCGTTTTACGAAACCGGCGGGTGAGCGAGATGGCTTTGGAGGAGAGCGCTCTCTATCTTGTCGAGCACTTCTTTTCGATTCAGGGAGAGGGGCGTTACTGCGGGGTTCCGTCCGTTTTTCTGCGCTTCGGCGGATGCAATCTGCGCTGCCCCGGCTTCGGTTGCCGCGAAGTGGATGGAAAAATGGTCTACGGATGCGATACGATTCGTGCGGTATACGGGGGGCTGTACCGCAAAAGCTGGCATCCTGTGACAAAAGTGCGGCAGATCGAAAGCATAGTGACCGAATATGAAAGCAGCGTAGCCTACCGCCCGGACATCGTGATTACGGGCGGAGAGCCGATGATATACGCTTCCAATCCCGTTTTCAACTCCATGCTCGAGAAGTTTGTCGACGCGGGCTACAGGGTTACGATAGAGACCAACGCGACGATCGCCCCCTCCTTTTCGGAGCGCCCTTTCTACGGTAGAGTCACCTTTGCTATGGCTGTAAAGCTTTCCGGAAGCGGCGAGCCCAAAAGCAGGAGAGTGGTTCCGGAGGCGATCGAGGCGCTCGCCTTGAAGGGGAGAGACTCTTTTTTCAAGTTTACCCTCGATGCAGCGCTGACGAAAAAGGGGGGAGCGGAGGAGATTGCCGAAATTTGTGACGGATACGGCAACGAGGTGTACTGTATGCCCCTCGGCGGCGACGAGAGAGAGCTGAGCGCCAATGCGGCGGCCGTAGCCGAATTTTGCCTCAAAAACGGCTACCGCTACAGCGACAGACTCCATGTAAGGCTCTGGAACAGGGAGGAGAGAAGATGAAGATACGAAAAATGTTCAGGTTCGAAAACGCCCATATAGTACGAGGCTGTACGACAAGGCGGTGCAGCAGGAGCATTCACGGCCACTCCTACAGGGCCGAGCTAATCCTCTCCTCATCGGCGCTCGACCGCGGCCAGATGGTCTACGATTTCGGGCTCACAAAGGGCATCATAAAGGCCTTTATCGACTCGTTTGACCACGCCATAACGCTCTGGAGCGGGGACGATCCGCAATATCTCGAAGATATGAAGCGCTGGAGCGAGAGGTGGGTTGAGATACCTGTAAACCCGTCGGCGGAGCAGTACGCGCGCCTCTTTTTCGTACTTGTGGACAGGGTGCTCGAGCAGACGGAGATGGTAAATATGGAGAGCGGCGTCACGCTCGAAAGGGTGATCGTACACGAGACCGAAACGGGGTATGCCGAGGCCGATAGAGCAGATGCGTACAACCCGGCTTTCGGAGAGATCGACCTGGGGAGGGTGCTCTTTTCTCGGCGCGTAAAAGAGGAGTGGGACAATCCGCATATGTTCGACGATCTTCTGGATGGCAAGAGCTTCGTCAACCCGGATACGGTTTAAGATCGTTATAAATGGGTGTATGGTTTTGAAGTCTGTTTTAAGCGGTATGAGAATAGGATATCGAAACAGGTTTGAGCGGCCGTTTAGGCACAGCCTGCTGAGCTGCGAATCCGAACCGAAACGGAGCGGATATTTACCGTCCCGGCAGTTATGGAGTGCCGTGATGAGACCGTTTCGTTCTCTTTCTGTTCGGGTTCGGAATATATTTAACAGAAAGAGGGGAACTACAATGAAGAAGAGAGTCGTTATTTCGGCAGCCGTTGCGGCACTGATGCTGTTTTCGGGGTGTGAGAAGAGAGAGGGCGAGAGTGTGCGGCACGAAACGGAGCCCGCGGCAAAGAGTCAAACCGTTCAGGAGGCCGTAAAACCGGCTGAAGAGGCGGCAGCGGAAGAGAGCGGTGCGAAAGCGGAGGAGGCTGCGGATGGTGCCGGGAAGGAAATAGTGGAGAGCCCGGTGGCCCAAAAGGTTGACGAGGCGGCAAAAGAGGTCGAACAGAAGGCATCCGAAATCGCCGAAAGTGTCAAAGAGGGGGCGGAAGAGGCCGCATCCGCAGCGGCGGCCGCGGTTTCCAAGCCAGCAGGCGTAGATGCGGAGGCTCTCTACAAGTCCAAATGTGCCGGATGCCACGGCGCCAAAGGTGAAAAGCACGCGCTCGGCAAGAGCGGTGTCATAGCCGGGCAGCCTGCAGAGGAGCTTCAGAAAAAGCTCGACGGGTACAAAAACGGTACCTACGGAGGGGCGATGAAGAGCATAATGGCTTCGCAGGTCTCGTCTTTGGACGATGGGCAGATGAGAGCCCTCTCCGACTATATCTCCAAGATCAAGTAACCGATTTTACGCTTTCTGCGTAAAATCGCTCTCGAAATCCGGGACTTCTGAGAGCTTCAGGGAGGGGGCCGATGGGCCGCTCGCTCCATTTCGAACCGCGGGCTCTGCCCGCAATTTGCGCAACATCTGTCAGCTAAACAGTTCGCGCGCCTCTTCGGCGCCTTCCGTGCAGTGAATCGGGATCATTCTTACACTCTTTCCGGCCTCCAGAAAATCGGTTTCGGGGGTCGTAATTATGAACCCGTCCATCTCTTTCAGCGGGCCGACCATTCCCGGCCCCTGTTTTTCGATGATGTCGAAACTCTCTCCGTCGAAACGTCCCATGAGTACGGTGAATTTGCCCGGTTTAACCTTCGTATCGCGTGCGCATACGGTCGTTATGGGCGAAAGGTAGGGGCTCTTCACGCCTCTCAGACGCGCTATGACTGAGCGTGCGAAGATCTCGAAGTTCACAGCGGCCGCGGAGGGGTTTCCGGGTAGATTCACTATCCATGTTTTGCCTATTCGTCCGAGTGTCGTCGGCTTTCCGGGCTTTATGTCGACTTTCGAAAAGAGTGTTTCCATGCCGAGCCTTCGGAAGGCCTCTTTTGTGAAGTCGGCGTCGCCGACGCTTACGCCGCCGCTGGTTATTATGAGGTCGCTGTCGAGCGACGCCTCTATCTGCTTCGTTATCGACTCCATCGTATCCGCGGTCGTTCCGGTAAAGCGGGCGTCGCAGTTCAGCTCCAGGGCCCTGGATATGAAGGTGGGCGCGTTGGAGTTGTAGATTTGGTGAGCTTCGACACCCTCGTAGTGCATCTTAAGCTCGTGGCCGGTGGCGAATATCGAGACCGTCGGCTTGCGGTAGACGCGCAGGTGGGTTACGCCCTGGCTTGCGAGGCCGGCTATCGTGTATGCGCCTATCCTCTCTCCATGCCCCGCTATGAGCTCCCCTTTCGCTATATCTTCCCCCTTTTTACGGATATTTGCGCCGCGCTTCAGGGAGTCTGGCATCAGAACGCCTTCGCCGCTCTCTTTTGTGTTCTCCACGGGTACGACCGCATCGGTGCCTTCAGGCACGACAGCCCCGGTCATGATCTTGACTCCGTGCCCTTTGGTCACCCTGACACTGCTCTCGTCACCGGCGAAAACGGTGGTCTGCGGCTCTATCTTGCCGCCGGCATCCGCCATCGTGACGGCGTAGCCGTCCATCGCGGAGTTGTCGAACCGGGGGAGGTCGAAGGCGGCGTATATGTTTTCCGCGCATATATATCCTACCGCAGACTCTATGGGCACTATTTGGGTGTGGACCGCTTTTACGTTTTCGTGGATCAGCTCCAGCGCTTCGGTTATCGATACCATCGATCTCCTTTTTTGAGGCGTAATACCAAATCCCAAATGAAAACGAAACACCCGGTCATCATCCTCGTTCGACGAGTGCTCCGCGCCCGTCAAGTCGTCGACGAAAGCCTGAAAATCGTAAACGGACGTCTACTATGCCTTCGGCATATACGCAGCGTCGTGCGAAGCTGCGAAAGTAAAGCAGTTTACTTTCGCTATACGCTTCTCCCAGCTCTGCTGCGCGATTTTCGGCCGGCTTTCGTTCGACTCGCTCCCGCAGGTATCGCTGCGGTGACGACCGAATGCTTCGTTCTATTTTTTGCTTGGGATTAGCATAAGCCCACTTTTTATAGTGATTATAGTACAATCACTCTTATGGAAAAGATGGCACTCGAAATTCACATATCCTCCGTAGTCGTACTGGCTCTGATAATCGTCGTAAATATCGCGATGATTCTTATTCAAAAAGATGACTGGAGGCTCAAAAAGTATCTGAGGATCCAGGCGACCGCATGGTCTACCGTGCTTAGCATGGTCATATTTACCGGGATGATCTTCATGGCGGTTACCCATAGCGGATTCAGCGTCAAGATAGTGGCGATGATCGCGGCCGCCCTGGCGCTGATCACTCTCGAAACCAGGCGCCATCTCGATCTCAAGCGGGTGAAGGTCGAAACAGACTGCTTCGAAAAGTTCAAAAAAAGGGCGCTGCGCTACTATATCTTCGAACTGCTGTGGCTTCTGGTGGTAGGGGGGCTTTCGCCGCAGCTTCGATAAAGGGGCATCTATGCAGTTTCTCTACCATCCCGATGCCGGCCTCCCTTCGATCACGGTAGAGGGGGAGGCCTACCGCTATCTCTTCAAAGTCCGACGCCGTAAAGCGGGCGATTCTGTCGCCCTTCGCAACCTGAAAGATTCTTACCTCTGCAGTTACCGCATAGAGTCGGTCTCCAAAAGGGAGGCGATCCTGCTCTTCGAGGAGAAAAGGGAGTTTGAGGTCATGCCTCCGAAGAGGCTCCATATAGGGTGGTGTGTTATCGATCCCAAGAGTGTGGAGAAGAGCCTGCCTACTCTGAACGAACTCGGCATATGGAAGATTTCTTTCATATACTGCGACCGGAGCCAGAAGAGTTTCACTCTCGACCCGGGCCGCATGAAGCGCATACTCGTAAATTCATCCCAGCAGTGCGGCCGAAGCGAGATGATGGAGCTGGAGACTCTCGGCTCGATAGAGGAGTATCTCGAAAAGTATCCCGACAGTGCCATACTCGATTTCGGGGGATCACCTCTTGGTTGTGAAGAGCGGATCGATTCGCTTCTGGTGGGGTGTGAAGGGGGATTCAGCGAAGAGGAGAGAAAACTTTTTGAAAATATGACGATTTATGGGTTGGATACGCCGTTGATACTGCGCAGCGAAAGCGCCGTAGCGGCAGTAGGAGCAAGGCTCATTTTGTAAAAGATTTTGCACACTCTGTACAAATCCGGTCAAGCCTAACGGGGCGTCCGTAAATTAAACGACTGATTTTACGCAGAATGCGTAAAACAACTTCAAGGTAGATGGTTTCTGGAGCATAGATGTATTTTGGCAGGCTTTTTCTCCTCTTTTCGGTTCTTACGGCTCTTTTATACCCTACCGAACATAGAGCTGCCGACAACTGCGCCCCCTCCGACTTCTCCGTATCTCTCGATGCCTCAAACAGCTCCTACTCAAACAGCGGCAATATCGCGAGAGGGGGCTCGGATACATACTATGTATCCGTAGCGGCGGCGGGCACGGTTACCGTAACCGTCTCATCAAGGAGTGTTCTCTTTTCATACTCCCAAAACAGCTGCCCCGCCGCAGGAGACCCGCCCGCTTCACAGAGTGCTACATACAGCTTTACGGGACCCGCCGATTTCAACCTCAGGCTCTACAGGGGCAGAAGGGGCGGCGGCAGAAGGGGCGGAAGCTATACCGTAAACATCGAATATACCCCGCTCTCTCCGATAGCCGAGTACAGGATGGACGAGTGCGGCTGGAGCGGGGTGCCGGGTGAGGTGGAGGATAGCATCGGGGGTGATAGCAACGGTACGGTCACCGGTGGAGGGGCGGACACTACGGATTCCGGGATGCTGTGCCGGGCCGGAATTTTTTCCGGGGATGCTGTAGATATAGACAACCTCGAGGTAAGCACGGCAAACGGCGAGAAGACGACTGTTATGTTCTGGATCTACTGGGATGGAACGAACAGTGTAATGCCGTTTGGTTGGGATATATACGACCTGTGGTTCTATAACGGAAATTTCGGGTTCAATACGGGAAACGGGGATATATACGGAATATCTTCGAGCGGCCTTGCAAACGGCTGGCACCATGTGGCGGCGGTATTCACAAACGGAGACGTAAGCGCGAACCGACTCTATATAGATGGAGCGGAGCAGACACTTACCCAGAGCCTAAGCTCTCCGGACAACAGTCGCGCGGTCGTGCAGAGCAGCGCAAGGATAGGCGGTTGGCTAAGAGACGGCGGCTACCGTTTTCGCGGGAACATCGATGAGCTGAAGATATATAACGGCGAGGTGCTTGGTGCAGATATAAAGAGCATATACGACAATGAGAGTGCCGGGAAAAACTACGACGGAACGCAGAGGAGCTGCGCCGACTGCTCCCGGCCGCCCGTCTACAAAAACGGTACGTTCAACGCCGTCGATTACACCTCGGTCTGCAGTGCCGTATCTAACTGGGACGACAATATCACGACCAAGGTGGCCGGGAGCGCCTATTCACTCTCCATACTTTCGAAGGAGGAGGCCACCGGTCTACCTATGGAGGCCAATATTACAAGAGTCGATCTCTACAGATATTCGAGCGGCGATACGGCTGCGTGCAGCGGTGCTCCCTACTCTTCGATCACCCTTTGCAGCGGGGGGTGCGGCTTTACCGACGCGGCGGGGTGTATGAGGCTCGATGTCCCCTCCTCGGCGAACGACAGGGCTGCAAAGTGTGTGGAGGTTCATATTGAGGGCAAAGATCTCAACGATACCGCTTCGGCAAGTCTCAAAGAGAGCAACAGCAGTGACGACTTCGCGGTCAGGCCCGACACGATCCTCTTTCTGCAGCCCGAGGCCGATGCGAATCTGACCGCAGAGCGAAGCTACCTTTTCACCTCAGCTCTCAAAGCGGTTCTCTCCGACGGCACTACGGCCGCCCCCGACTACAACACCTCGCTTACGCCGATAGGCGTCAAGTATATGAGAAACGGCGAGCAGAACTCCTCCCTTGCCGGAACCCTGAGCTCCTCCCCCTCGGCCTTCGCGGACGGATCGGCCGATCTGAACGTAAGCTTCGGTGACGTGGCGATCGTATCTATCCGTTTCAACGATGTGGGCTGGGCATCGGTCGACAGCGACGATACGCCGCCGCAGAGCAGGAGGATCTACGGCGAACGAAACGTAACCTTCATCCCGAAGCGTTTCGATCTGCAGTTTCTCTCCGCTCCGACGATGGAGGACAACGACACTGCAAACCGTTTTACATACATCTCGAACGACCTGAACATGAGCGCGTGGGCCAGGAGCCTTACGGTCGTCGTCACCGCCGTCGGCGAAAAGAGCTCGACGATGAAAAACTTCTCGAACCCGTCCGACCGCCTCTTTGCGGACCCTGTCGACATCTCGCCCCTTCTCAACCTGCCGGCGAAACACTCCGTCGCCCGCTACACGGCCGCCCCATCGGCGCAGTCCGGGGCCGATATAGGTTTCGATTCGGGGGAAGCGTTCGTAAACTACGCCGATGTGCCGTTCAACTACGACCGCTCTTTCGACACCCCGCTGGATCCATTTTTCATCTCCGGCAGCGAGGCGAATATCTCCGTAACGGTTACCGATTCGCGCTATCCGGCCGTAGGAGGGAGCATCTTTTCGGTTTTCGACGGCAATGCCACATTCTACTACGGCAGGTTGCGCGCGGATGACGTCATTACGACGCAGCCTTCGGTAGAAAAGAGTGTGGAGATAGAGGTCTACGACAGCAGCGGCTCGGCACTGGTATCGGACTTCAGGCAGAATTCGCTCAGGTGGTTCAGAAACAAAAAGCATACCGGCCCCTCTTCAGGCAGGATAGCGGAGGCGAACGTCACCCTGGGGCTCACCCTCGACTCCGGTTCGGACACTTCCGTTTCGATCGGCTACTCGACGTTCGGCAGCGGTTTTGTGGTGATGGAGCTAAACAACACATCTGGTCTGCGAAAGAGCAGAACGGTCCATATGGGGGTAGAGAGCTGGCTATGGTACGCCCCGCGCGGATTCGGCCTGCCCTACAGCTACGCCCCCTCCTCGGACTGTGCCTCACACCCCTGTTTTCTCTACAGCTTCGAAGTGAAAGGGTCGGCCACGGGTGTCGCGAGCGGCGACTTCAACGGCTCAGACTTCGATACCGGGCCGATAGACGCCAACGCCACGATAAGGCGTAAAGAGGGAGTGAAACTCTTCAGATGAGAAGTGCGCTTACGTTGATAGAGCTTATCTTTACGATGGTGATAGTGGGGCTCGTCTTTACGGTGGTTCCGAAGATCGTATTCGTCACCAACAAGAGTTTCGAAACGGTCTCGAGAGAGGATGCACTCTACAACGCCGTATCTATGGCGGGGATCGTGGCCTCGCTGCCGTGGGACGAGAACAACACCATCTACAGTGACGTTCTGGGCACTGACTCGACACGGCCGGCCTACCTTTGCGACGCGACGACCGGCTTTTACAGGATAGGCGGTTTCAAAGGTGGGCGTAACTGCATGGAGGCTTCGGCGGCGGCGAAGGCATCTCCGATCGGCCGGGAGGATTCGCTCTATAACGATCTGGACGACTACGACGGATACAGCGTAACCACCGCAACCCCCGGCGGCTCGAAATATCTCCTGAGCGTCAAAGCGAGATACCTCGCCGACCCGCCCCCGGGAGGGGTGGTGGACTTCTCTACGCTTCCCGCGGTTTCGACGAGCTCGAACATAAAAGAGGTCAACGTAACCGTTACCAACGCGGCGGGAAGGGTGAAGAGCCCCTTCGTATCTTCCGTCTACTACGAAAGCGCAAACATAGGGCAGACAGCAGTCAAGAGGAGGGCGTGGAGATGAGACGCGCTTTTACGCTCATAGAGATAGTCGTCGTAATCTCCATCTCCGGAATATTGGCGGTGGGAGCCTTCAAAGCGCTCAACGCTCTCTATGTAAGGAGCGCAAAGGCTCGCGCCGTTACGGAGCTTTCGCTGAATACGCAGTCTGCCCTCGATCAGCTGAGTACGATTCTGTACGCGAGGGTGCCCGGAAGCGTCATAGGGTACGACCCGGCCGACGGAAGCTACGCATCTTTGGAGAGTCTCGCTTCGCCGAAGCCGGTACTGGAGTGGATAGGCAGCGCACAGGAGAGCCTAAAGAGGCGCGACTTCAGCGGGTTTGTGGATATGAACGCAAGCGACCCTGCGGCGAACGTCGCGGTCTCCCCGGAGAGTGACGGCACAAAGGTCGATGCGACCCTGCGTCAGAAGTTCGGCACGACGGCCGACTTCTTCGCGAACGATCTCGTTAGGCTCGTCTTTGCCGGCAGTTACGACACGGGGGCGGTAGAGGGCGTCTCCTTTAACGCCCTCTTCGGCTGGCACGGCGGCGGTGCGGAGAGGATCTACGCCGTATCGATGAGCGGTGACGGCAGTATCAGCTTCAGCGCCGACCCGCCCTATATATACGAAAAGTACTACCTGGCCGACACCGCCTACGCCGCGGCCAGGGGTGCGGATGTGAATCTGAGCGCGTCTTGCGTAACCTCTCTGGGCGTACCCGTATCTGCCGACTCCCTGCTTCTCTTTTACGACTACAGGCCCTGGAAGGGGGAGACCTTCTGCGCAGACTCCGGCGGCGCCCCTTCGGGAAAAGTTACGCTTCTTGCCGACGATGTATCGGGCTTCAGGGCGCAGAGCGTAAACGGAGTAATCAGGCTCGGCATAGACAGTGTGCGAAAGATAAGGGGCTCCACCCCGGTGCGGATATCGAAGCAGAAGGCGGTTTTCTGATGGCGGCAAGAAGAGGCTTCGGGCTGTGGCAGGCGATAGCGGTCATACTAATAGTCGGTGTCGTTATGACGGTGGCGATGAGGTATGCCCGGATCGCGGCCGTGCACACCGCAGACAGCTACACCAAAGAGCAGGCGGAGCTCTTTTTGAGAAGCGCCATGGAGACCGCCATGCTTCAGATAAGCACCCACGACAGGAGCGGCGGCTGCCTCTCGGGCGTGAAGGTGCTCTCGAGAGACGGCAAGTTTATAGCCGATATAAACATCACGAGGTACTACCTGCTCGAAGGGAGCTCGGACCTCGCGCTCTGCGGCAGCCTCGGCTACCCGATAAAGAGCGCCGAGTCGCACGGCATGGTGATGATGGAGGCGGTCGTAAGAAGCGACCCGTCGAACGCCAAAGTCGTACACCCGGTAAGAATCCTCAGAAGGAGCATACAGCGGCCATGAGAAGGGGTTTTACACTCATAGAGCTTATATTCGTTATCCTTCTGATCGGCATACTGGGCGGTATAGGCATCTCGCTCTACCGGCCCGACAGGGGGCTGGCCGACGCAAGATTCGTAGCCTCGAAGATTATGGAGAGCAGATATGTAGCGATCGGCTACGAGCGCCTGAATTTCGACTCGAGTGTGCTTGCCGGGAGTGTCGGCTGCATAACCCTCGACAGATCGGGGCTCGACGATCCGCCGTCGAAAGCCGGCGGCTACAGGCTCGACAAAAGGACGCAGATATCCGTAACCGGCCTCTCGGGGAACACAATTTGCTTTGACGAGAAGGGGTATCCGCACGACGGTGACTTTACGACAGGTTCACTACTGCACCAAAAGGTCGATATTAATGTCAGCACACCGAAAAATAGCTACATCATAAGCGTAATGCCCTTCAGCGGATATGCGAAGATAGTCTACTGATCTATTTCGCATCTCTTGCGCAGAAGGGGCGGCGAATATAACCGAATAAAGAGACGGAAAAAGAGATGGCTGGACGGAACGTATTTTACTGTATCGACGAAAAAGAGGCGCTGGAGTTCGACGGCTCCTCCCTTTCCGTAACCGATATAAAAAGGGCCAAAAGGGGCTTTTGTGCATCGGTGGTTCCGCCGAGCCATATTCGCTCCCACACCTTCAAGATTCCGGCCGATACCGATGCCGAAAGGCTCGATACGCTCGTAGAGATCACGATGTTCGAGGCGGGAGGGCTCGATCTCGAGAAGGAGTATTCCGTCGCCTATGTGAAGCATACGCTGGAGTTCGAATCTTCATGGCTGATAGAGGCGTTTGCCGTGGAGCATTCGAAACTAAAAGAGCTCTTCGGTACGACTGCCTCCAGGGCCGGCCATATAGACCTTCTCGCCGTACCTTACATGGTATACGAGGGGCTCTACCTCTACGACAAAGCCGAGAGCGAAAGGACGGATCTCTTCCTCTATCTCGGCGACGACGACTCCTACGCGGTTCTTTGCAAAAACGGCCGCTACATAGCCCACAGGGACCTCCCGTCGATCTCTTCTATAGCCGCAAAGGCGAATGTAACCGTGGAGGCGGTAAAAGATACACTGCGCAAACGGGGGCTTCAGGGCGAACTCTACGGACCCGACGAGCTGCTCCTGCAAGAGAGCGTAGAGAGTGCGTTTTCGAAAATCGTCGAGCGTGTGGCGCAGACCGTAAACCACAAGCGCGGGATTTTCGGAATAAAGGCGGTAGACCGCATAAGCCTCGACTTCGAAGAGAGCCCGATTCCCGGTCTTTGGGAGCTTTTCGACGGCTACGGCTTCGAAGGGAGCGCAAAGGGTGAGCTCGCCTGCTGCGAGAGCCTCGAGCCCTCCAAGCAGCACATGGGTGTCGAAGCGCTCTATATGCTTGCCGCAAAAGATGGGAGGCTGGAGCCGCCGAACCTGACGATTTTTGAGAAAAAGAGGGGCTTCTGGGCCACCCATACCGGGCGTTTTACGGCGGCGGTGGCGGCCTCGGCGCTCCTGGTATGCGGGTACGCCCTCCTGAAAGAGGCGGAACTGGCCTCTTTGGAGGATGAGAGCGCTATGCTTGACGCCAGACTCAAGAGTGTGAAGCAGAGAGCCGCGGTTTTGCGAAAGAGCGCGACGAAAGAGCGCTCCATGCTGCAGGAGCAGAGAGAGAGGCTCGATGAGGCAGCGCGTGAAATCATGGCATTCGGCGATACGGCCGATGCCGCACTGCTGATAGAGGAGTCGAAGCTGAAAAGGCGGCGGATGGTGGAGGATGTAGACAGGGCGCTCGCCAAATACGGGCTCAGCGCCGCATCGCTGGAGCAGAACGGCTCCAGGCGGATGGAGGTGGAGATCCTGAGCGACTATGCGAAACGCGACAGGATCGCAAAGTTCATGAAGGAGCTTATCGACATGGGCTACAGGGGAGTAGGCACAGAAGCGATAGAGCTTGACGAGAACCTCTACAGCAGCCTGGTGGAGATAGTGCGATGACTCTTCTGGAAGACACGGAGCGGCAGCTGGCGGATATGGGGAGGGCCAAACGGCTGGCCCTCACCTTTACCGCCGCGGCGATGGCGGCCGCCGGGGTATGGTTCGGCTGGGTAGAGGATCTCGAAGCCGGCATAGATAGTACGAGAGCCAAAAACGGGCAGATAGTGAAACAGATAGCGATGGTGGACCTCAAAAAGCTTTCAAACAGGATCGAAGAGCTCCGCCGCAAGCGGATGGAGGCGGCCGAAACGCTTCAGCGCAGGCGTGCGCAGCTGCTCTATCTGCGCACCGAGATGGATAGAGTCGAGAAGCTGAAGTTCGACCAGGGCGTCATGGCCGACCTTCTTGACGCCATTCTCAAAAGATCGGTTAGGCTGGGGCTGAGGATCGACTCGATAGAGAGCGTAGAGGATCCTCTCGATCTTACGCCGCTTCTTCAGAGAAAGAGGAGAGTCTCCGTCGAGGGGGCGGGTGCGTTCGCGAAGATCGTGAGCCTGAGCCACTACATAGAGAGTCGCCCAAAGCTTGCGAAGATCGATTCGCTCGATATATCGCTCGATAAAAAGGGGAACACGACATTCAGAATAGATATATCTACATACGGGGTGAAAGAGTGAAGAGGGCGGTTTTCGTGCTGATTTCGGCGAATCTGTGGAGCATGGCGGCTTTGGCCGGCGAAGCGGAGGATATTTTGAAGAAGTTCGACACCCTGAAAAGCATACATATCCCCTCCGCGGTGGAGTACAGGGTCTATGACCCCTTCAAGCGTGCGGCGCCGCTGGTCAAAAGGAGCGCCAGGGGGTTCGCGACGCACCGGCCCGCTCCTATAAGAGTGACGGCCATACTCAACGACAGGGCCTTCATAAACGGGCGGTGGGTCCGTACGGGCGAGTATCTGGGCCGCTACAAAATAGCCCGGATAGGAGCTACCGGTGTGGTGCTAAAGAGCGGAAACATGACCCGCTTCGTACCGCTCGGCAAGAGGAAGAGAATTTTGAAGATAGAGGAAAACCTATAATGAGACGTGCGGTTGCAACACTACTCTTTTTTACCATGCTGCTATACGGTTCGGCCGACTGCCGGACGAAACTCTTTTCGTTCAAGGTATCCGGTGCAGCAGGTACCGTTACCCTCTACGACGTTCTCGAAAACCTCGCCGATACCTGCGAGTTCACCGTCATGTTCGCCGACAGAGAGGTACAGAGGGTCTTAAAGAGTCCGCTGAAGATGGTCTATATAAAAGACTACACCCTCGATGACATGTTCCGCTTCCTCTTCGACGACCACAATATGTTCTACGACTTCGACCGCGAGAGAAGGGTCTTGACGGTATCTTACATAGAGACAAAATCTTTTCACATTGACTACGTGAACCTGAGCGAGCTGAAGACGGAGTCGGTAAAGTCCATAACGGTCGGGGCCTCCGGAAACCAGGGCGGAGTATACGGCACCACGGGCTCATACGGAAGCTCTTCTACGGTAGGCAGAGCCGGTTACGGCGGTTCCGGTGGCGGCGACAACTCCGACTACACCACCATTAAGACCGTAACCGAGTTCAACTTCTGGAGCGACTTCAAGAGCCAGATAGACGCCATACTGCAGCGCGACGAAGACAGCCACACGGTAAAGAGCAAAGCGCTTGTGAACAACGAAGGCGGAATCGTTACGGTTACCGGAACCAAGCGCCAGATCGAGAGGGTGCAGAGATATATAGAGCAGGTGATGGGGCGGCTGCACAAACAGATCATGCTCGAAGCGCGCCTGGTGGAGCTGCGCTACAACGACCAAAACACCACCGGGGTGGACTGGAGCCGTTTCGACCTCTCTCTGAAAGGGGAGGTTTCGGATACCTACCAAAGGGGGCTCTCTTCGCTTACCGACCGCCCCTTCTACTCGTTCAGCTACAACTTCACGATAGACGGGCTTCTCGACTTTCTGCAGCGTTACGGCACCGTGAACACCCTCTCAAACCCCAAAATCATGACACTCAACAACCAGCCCGCGGTAATAAACGTGGGAGACCAGATAAACTACAAGTACCAGACTGGCGAGATCACGACCACAACTACCGGGAACCCTGTGGGTACCAACACATACCAGCTAGGATCCGTATTTATTGGGCTTACTCTAAACATCGTACCGGAAGTCACCGACGACGGTTTCATCATACTGCGTGTAAATCCTGTCGTGAGTGAAATGTTGGGAGACAACAGTACAAGCGACCTTACATACACCCAGCCCGATAGTTATGTACGAAGCATGCCGCCCGATGTGAAGATAAAGCAGCTCACCTCCATTGTGAAAGTGAAGAACGGTCACAAGGTGATAATAGGCGGGCTCATAAGCAACCGCACCTACTCGACCAACACGAAAGTACCGGTGCTTGGAAGCCTTCCCCTGGTCGGCAGGGCGTTCAGCCACAACGGTACGCAGAGCCAGAAGGTGGAGCTGATCATCATACTGACTCCGAAGATCGTGGACGGAACATCTTTCCCGTCCATCGACGACGCACTGCGGATGGGGGGCAGGTAGATGCTCGATTATAAAAGGGCGGCTGCTCTCTTCGAAGACAGGGCCGACAGCGGAGAGTACTTCGATTCGGCGAGTGCCGAGCGTTCCAGAAGCACACTGAGGAGGGTCGTGGGCGAAGAGGAGAGGAGACCCCTTTTCCTTCTGGGGGAGCCCGGCGTCGGCAAGAGCCATATGCTCGAGACGGTTGCCGAAGAGATGAGGGGCGAGCGGCTCGTCGTACATCTGAAAGAGCCCTTTTTCGAGCCGAAAGACTTCCTGGAGCGCCTGCTGCGCGAAATAGGAGAAAAGAGGGAGGGGGGATTGGACGGTATGAAGAGGGCGGCCGTCGATGCCTACGGCCGAAAAGAGCACCTGATAATGATAGACGAAGCGCAGATTCTCGATGAAAAGTCGCTCGAGTTTTTGAGGATTTTGGCAGACACGAAAGCCTTCAGGCTGCTCCTTTCGATGCACCGCAAAGAGGGCGAGGAGATTTTGGCCAAACCCCACTTCAGAACCAGAAGCCACCGCGTCGTCGAGATAGGCGCCCTCTCGGCCGACGAGGTGCGGCGCTATGTGGAGGGGAGGCTTGCCGGAAACGGGCTGGAGGAGGTTTCGCGCCTGTTCGAAGCGAAGCACTTCAAGCGCATATACCGCTATACCGGCGGGAACTTCAGGACCCTAAAACGTATGGTGCAGACCCTCTTCGAAATCATGGATTACGCAAAGAGCGAGGGGCTCACGAAGTATGCCGTGCCTAACGGCTGCACCATCGATATGGCCGCACTCGATCTGGAGCTGATAGATGAATAGCCGTTTCGAATCGCTTCTAAGCAGGTGCGGATCGAGAAGGAGAAGGGTCGCCGCCAAGCGGATAGGTGCAGTTTCGCTGCTTCTTCTTTTGGGAGGCGCCGCGGCATATCTGACACGCTATGAGGGGCCTCTTTTAAGCGGCGGAAGCGAAAAACGAGATGTCGAAACCGTTGTCGTGACGGCCCCGCCCGCCCCCGCGGAGCCTGCAAAAGAGGAGCCGGCCAAAAGAGAGGCGGAGCCGCAAACCGCGAGGGCGGCCGAGCCGAAGAGGGAGATCGAAAAAGGTGCCGCAGCGGTTGTGAAAGAGAGGGGGAATGCCCCGAAAGAGGGCGAAAATAGCGAACCGAAAGAGATAAAAAAAGAGGTTGCAAAAGGGGTTGTCAAACCGGAAGCGAAACCGGATAAAGATGGGCAGGCAGCACTTTTAAAACCGGAAGTCGAGAAAAAAGAGGCGAAACCGAAAGTTATGCTGGAGGTAAAGGAGGTTGCGGGCGTAGAGGCGCTGCTCGAACAGTATGCGAATGCGCCGAGGTACTCCGTGGCCCTTAAAATCGCACGGAACTATTTCGACGAGGGAGATTTCGAAAAGGCCTCTTTGTGGGCGAGGAGAGCGAACGTTCTGGACCGTGACGACGAGGGGGCGTGGATTGTCTACGCGCAGTCGGAGTACGCGCTCGGGCGCGAAGAGCGGGCGAAGCGGATACTGAGGCTCTTTTTGGACTACAAAGATTCGGCAAAAGCGCGCTCTTTGCTGATGACATGGGGAAGTGAATGATTAGGCAGAGTGTAAGGCTGGGCGATATACTGGTCGAAAAGGGTCTCATCACCGAAGATGAACTGACGGAGGCCCTGAAGAAGCAGAAGGAGAGCGACTACACCAAAAAGCTGGGCGAGATTCTGGTGGACGAGGGCTTTGTGACCGAAAGGGAGATAGCGGAGCAGCTGGCGAGCCAGCTTAGGCTGGAGTTCGTGGACCTCTACGGCGTGGAGCTGGATCTGAAGCTGCTCGAGCAGTTTCCCCTGCAGATTCTAAAAAACGCATGGGCGGTGCCGTTCGGAGAGGATGAGGAGAACATATTCGTAGCCACCTCCGATCCGCTCAACTACGACGCCCTCGAGGTTCTCGAAAGAAGTGTGGTAACGAAGCCGATCAAACTCTTTCTGGCGATGAAGGGCGAGATCCAGCACATATTCCAGCGAATCGAAATCATAGACTCAACCAGGTCGATCGTAGCCGAAGTGAAGCGCGAGATAAAACAGCACGGCATCAAAAACGAGAGCGAAGAGAGCGCCGTTTTGAAGCTCATAAAGCTCATAATAAAAGATGCCGTGATCCGCAACGCGAGCGACCTGCATATAGAGCCGGACGCCTACGAGGTGTCTGTGCGCGCCAGGGTGGACGGCGTGCTTCACGAGACCTTCGTCTTCGATCTGGAGGTATACACAGCCCTCGCCTCGCGCATAAAGATACTCGGGAACCTCGACATATCCGAGCGCAGAAAGTCGCAGGACGGCAGGTTCATGCTGGTCGTCGACGGCAAAGAGTACGACTTCAGGCTCTCGGCGACCCCCACCCTGCACGGCGAGTCGATAGTGATGCGAATTCTCGACCAGCAGAAGGTTCTGATGAAGATGTCGGAGCTCGGGTTCGAAGAGGATAACCTCAAAACCTTCCATGAGGTGATTCACCAGCCCTACGGCATAGTTCTGCTAACAGGCCCCACCGGCAGCGGAAAGACAACGACCCTCTATGCCGCCTTGAACGAGATCAAAAGCATCGAAAACAAGGTGCTGACCATAGAGGATCCCGTAGAGTACCAGCTCCCCCTCATTCAGCAGGTACAGGTCAACGAAAAGATCGGTTTCACATTCGCGAAGGCGCTGAAATCTTTTCTGAGGCAGGACCCCGACATCATAATGGTGGGCGAGATTCGCGACTTCGAGACGCTCTCCGCGGCCGCACAGGCGTCGCTTACCGGGCATCTCGTCTTCTCCACACTCCATACCAACGACGCCCCGAGCGCCGTCAGCAGGATGGTGCAGATGGGGCTGGAGCCCTACCTGATAGCCGATGCGCTCATAGCCGTGGTGGCTCAGCGCCTCGTGCGTAAAATCTGCCCCTACTGCAAAACCGAGAGCAGGCCCCACCACGACCTGATAAAGAGGGTGGAGAAGTACCTGCCCGAAAGTCCGATCTTCTACAGGGGCAAAGGGTGCCCCGAGTGTGAGATGACCGGCTATATGGGCAGAACGCTGATAGTGGAGATAATGAGCGTAAACGAAGCGGTCGCGCATAAGATCTCCGAAGGGGCACCGAGGCTCGAGATAGCCAAAGCGGCGCTCGAAACGGGGCAGTACCGCCCGATGGTAGAAGACGGCGTCAGAAAGGTTCTCGCCGGGGTTACCACCCTCGAAGAGGTGTTGAGGGTTACGCGGAGCTGAGTATGCGATACTTCAGGATAGATTACAGGCACGGGAACAGGCGCGAATCGGTCGTGCTCGAGGCGCAGTCGAAAATGGATGCGGTAACCGAGTTCAGGCAGCGCACCCTCGGAGTCATGCTTTCGGTAAAGGAGGTCTCTAAGCCCTTTTCGCTGAAACTGCGTAAGTGGCTCGAGGCCAACAGGTCGCCGGTACGCCGTAAAAGGGTCTCTCAGGAGCCCTACATAGCGACACTGAGGCAGATATCGGTCATGCTCGATGCCGGACTACCGATAAACCAGTGCCTCGAAGAGGCGATACGCTCCACCGACGACGAGATGCTCAAAGAGATTCTGCGCTCGGTACTCTCGGACATAGAGAGCGGCATGAGCCTCAGCGAAGCGCTCGGGCCCTTCAGGGTCCAGCTCGGCAGCATCTCGCTCTCCATGTTCAACCTCGGAGAGCAGACGGGAACGCTTTCGGACTCGATAAAAAAACTGGCGGAGATACTCGAGCAGATCCAGCACAACAGGCGTGAGCTGGTGCGGGCGACGCGCTATCCGCTCTTTACGATCATCGCTATGATGATCGCTTTCGTCGTAGTCATACTTATGGTCGTTCCGCAGTTTCAGGAGATATTCGCCGAAAGCGGGGCCGATCTGCCCTTTCCTACGCAGCTTCTGATCTGGGTGGAGCATGCGATGACGAAATACGGCCCATTCATCGTAGCGGGTGCGGTCGTTTTGAGCCTCCTTTTTTCGTACATCTACGGAAAAAATGAAAAAGTGAGGCTCGAAGCGGACCGTCTGCTGCTTAAAATCTATATCGTAGGCAAGGTGACGCACTACGCGATGGTGGGACGCTTCGTCTATATATTCAACGTTCTGCTAAATGCCGGCATTCCGATAACCGATGCGCTCGATGCGGCCATAGGCGTGGTGGAGAACAGCTATATGAAAAGGCGTCTCGAGGCGATAAAAAGGGCCATAGAGGAGGGGCGTCCGCTCCACAGCGGCTTTGAAGAGAGCGGACTCTTCGCAAACATGATAGTGCAGATGGTGAAGGCGGGCGAGCAGGGCGGCGCGCTGGGTACGATGCTTCAGAAGGTCACCGACTACTACCAGGAGAGGTATCAGCACATAGTCGACAATGTAGCGTCGATGATCGAACCGATCCTGATAGCCGCGATAGCCGGGTTCGTACTGGTACTGGCGCTCGGAATATTCCTGCCCATGTGGAGCATGGCCGAAGTGATGGGGATGTGATGGAGAGCGAATTCGGTACGATAACGGTTGCGGTGATAAGCACGCTCATTCTGGCGTTCGGACTCTGGATTATCAGAAAGTTGACACAGATATAGGGGGCGGCCTTTTTCGGCTCTATCCTGCGTCGAACCGGAAAAAGAGAACGAAACGCCCGAGCTGCGGGGATGGGTGTCAGTTGTCGATCAGGGTGAAGGTGCCGGAGGTGCTGTTGTACTCCCAGTAGTCGTTTGCGTCCGGTTTGCCGGCGATGTCGGGTGACGCCGCCTTTACTCCGCCGTTGGAAGCGGGGCCCCTGTAGAAGCCGTCGGCCCCTTTTAGCCATTTTACGTTTTTCCCGTTTTTCAATATTTTGTCAAGCGGTGCGGTGTCGCTGCTGCCCAGTTTTATCGGGTATCCTGTCGCTGCGTCGAACTGTGTGGGGTCGGATGGGTCTATGTCGAAACCGCAGGTAAACGATCCTTCGTTTATTATCCACTCTCCGTGGCATGCCTCTATCGCCGTCTGAACCGACGAGGCGGTGGAGAGTTCCGAGGTTATTTTGGCGTTGTCACGCATCCCCAGAAACTTCGGAACGGCGACGCCGCCGAGCACCCCTATGAGAAGGATGACGAATATCAGCTCGATAAGGGTGAAGGCGGCTCTTCTCATGCGTCTACTGCAGATCGATGTTTACCGTGTAGGTTCCGTTGAACGTTGAGTTCGGGGAGACGAGCCTTTTGAGCTTCTGGTATTTGAGGTTCGTCGAGTCGTTCACCACTTTTATCTGAGCGGAGAGAACCGGCGGATTCTGAGTGTGGTCGATGAGAATCGTCGCGTTCAGCTCACCGTTTTTGCCCTTGTACTCCCACGCCGTCGAAGATGCGTTGTATGTGGCGTTTATGCTCCAGTAAGGAGAGCCCTTGACTTCGAAAATGTCGGTGATGTTCGCGTCGGTCCCGTTTAGGTCGAGCAGGTTAAGGTATGCGGGCGGTACGGAAGATACGGCATCCTGCACCACTTTGAAGACGTTGGTCACCTCGGCGTTCTGCTTCATCCCCTTGTACTTCGGAATCGCCACGCCGGCGAGTATTCCTATTATTATGATCACGAAGATCAACTCAATGAGCGTAAACCCTTTTCTCATTATGGACTCCTATAGTTTCGTTGTTGTCGAATGTGTTTTCAATATCGTCTATTTCGGGGAAAATATTTAGCC
>JALWMA010000125.1 GCA_027081015.1 Campylobacterales bacterium
TATCTGAAGTCGAGGGGTCTGCCGTGGGAGCGCGCAAAAGCGTTCGACGGCTCCGCCGTATTCTCGCGCTTCACAACCGCACCGAAAGAGCTGAAAGAGATAGGCTTCAGACTCTTTAGAAACGGCAAGCCGGCACAGGAGGCGCACTACGAGCTCATGATCTACAAACCGCGGCAGATCATCGAGGAGATAGGCAGTTTTATGACGCTCGAAGACGGCGACATAGTTATGACGGGCACCCCGAAGGGTGTCTCCACCTACAAAAAAGGCGATCTTTTCGAAGTAGAGCTATTCAGCGCGGAAGATACCCTGCTCACAGAGAGCTGGCGAGTCAGTTGACTTGAAGAGGAGTGCAGGCGGCCGGAACCGCCGCACTCTATTAATTACCGCCACGAAAGATCGAAGCGGTCGAGGTTCATCACTCTGCTCCAGGCATCGGCGAAGTCGCGTACGAACTTCTCCCTGTTGTCGTCCTGGGCGTAAAACTCCGCCTGCGCACGCAGCTGCGAGTTGGAGCCGAAGACGAGGTCCACACGGGTAGCGTTCCATTTGCGATCGCCCGTTTTGCGGTCGAAAGCCTCGAAGAGCAGGGCCTCTTCCGAAACAGGCTTCCACTCCACACCCATGTCGAGCAGGTTTACAAAGAAGTCGTTGGTCAAAACACCGGGCCGCTCCGTAAGCCGCCCCTGCACGCCGTCACCGTATATGGCCCCGAGCGCCCGCATACCGCCTACAAGTACCGTCATCTGGGGTACCGTCAATGTAAGCTGCTGCGCCCTGTCTATCAGCGCCTGCTCGGCTCTGATCTTGCAGCCCGGTTTCAGATAGTTCAAAAAGCCGTCGGCTGCCGGCTCGAGGTAGCCGAACGACTCGATATCGGTCTGCTCCTGCGCAGCGTCCGTGCGCCCGGGAGCGAATGGAACCTCTACGGAGAGACCGGCGAGGCGAGCCGCCTCCTCTACCGCCGCGGTGCCTCCGAGGACGATCAGGTCGGCCAAAGAGACCCGCCTGCCGTCACTCTGCGCACTGTTGAAGCGGTTCTGGATCTGCTCGAGAGCGGCTATCACCTTATCTACCCGGGCAGAGCGGTTTACCTCCCACTCCCTCTGCGGCGCCAGCCGTATGCGGGCTCCGTTGGCGCCTCCGCGCTTATCCGAATTTCTAAACGTCGATGCGGAGGACCATGCGGTGTATACCAGCTCCGAGACAGAGAGGCCGGAAGCGAGAATCTCTCTTTTCAGGGCTTCGATATCTTCTTTTTCTACCGGTGCGTGGTCTGCCGGCGGGATCGGGTCTTGCCAGATCAGCTCCTCGTCGGGAACTTCGGGCCCCAGATAGCGGCTTTTTGGGCCCATATCCCGATGCGTCAGCTTGAACCAGGCTCGGGCGAAGGCGTCTGCCAACTCGTCCGGATTGTCCCTGAAACGCTTCGAGATGGCCCCGTATGCCGGGTCCATTCGAAGCGCCAGGTCGGTCGTGAGCATGATGGGCCTGTGGCGCTTTTGCGGATCGTGCGCATCGGGGGCCATATCTTCCGGGTCGGGATTGACGGCGACCCACTGCCACGCGCCGGCCGGACTCTTTTCGAGATTCCACTCATATTTAAACAGCAGCCTCAAGAAGCTGTCGTCCCACTTTATCGGCGTAGGTGTCCATGCGCCCTCGAGGCCGCTGCTTATCATATCGGGCCCTTTGCCGCTTCGGTAGCTGTTTTTCCAGCCCGTTCCCTGCTCTTCGAGCGGAGCGGCTTCAGGCTCCGGCCCCACATACTTTTGCGGGTCGGCCGCGCCGTGGCATTTGCCGAACGTATGGCCGCCTACGATGAGTGCGACCGTCTCTTCGTCGTTCATGCCCATACGCCCGAAGCTCTCGCGTATATCTTCCGCCGCCGCAAGAACATTCGGTTCACCGTTCGGACCCTCCGGGTTTACATATATAAGGCCCATCTGAACGGCGGCAAGCGGTTTTTCCATTTCACGCTCGCCGCTGTGGCGCTCATCACCCAGCCACTCCGACTCGGGACCCCAGTAGACATCCTCTTCGGGCTCCCAGATATCTACGCGGCCGCCGCCGAAACCGAAGGTTTCAAACCCCATATCCTCCAGTGCGACATTACCCGCCAAAATCATCAGGTCGGCCCACGAGATCTTCTCTCCATATTTCCTCTTTATGGGCCAAAGCAGACGGCGGGCCTTGTCGAGGTTGACGTTGTCGGGCCAGCTGTTTACCGGCGCGAAACGCTGATTTCCGGTACTCCCGCCGCCGCGGCCGTCAAAAACGCGGTATGTGCCGGCGCTGTGCCATGCCATTCGGATAAAAAATGGACCGTAATGGCCGTAGTCGGCCGGCCACCACTCCTGCGACTCTCTCAAAATGTGCCGAAGATCCTCTTTGAGAGCTTCGAAATCGAGCTCCGCAAACTTTTCGGCGTAGTTGAACCCATCGTCCGTCGGCTTCAACGATGACGGGTTCTGGTAGAGAATCCTCAGATTCAACTGCTCGGGCCACCATTTGCGGATCATATTGCCGCCCAGAGTGGTATGTTTGTAGGCATCGCCAGATACCGGGCACCTTCCTTCTTGGTTCATAGATATTTCCTTTTATAATTAATACAACCGATGTTACACAAATTCCGGGCAAAGCCCGCAATTTGGCAGGGCCTGGACGGCCCTACAACCCCCTAAAGCTTCGAAATCCAAGATTTCGAGATGATTTTACGCTTTTTGCGTAAAACATCCATGTTACGCAAATTCCGGGCAAAGCCCGCAATTTGGCAGGGCCTGGACGGCCCTACAACCCCCTAAAGCTTCGAAATCCAAGATTTCGAGATGATTTTACGCTTTTTGCGTAAAATCAGTAATCCAACACTACACAAAATCGACAATCGCCGAGAAAAATCAATTTCGGCATATCTTTGCCTGCCGATTGCTGCAGATGCAGAGAGCCGCCCATAGATAATAATCTTTATCTCCAACTAAACAATATCTGAGAATTGCTTAAATCTAATGGAATATAAAACGGTACAAAGTCAGAGCGTGTTGCATTTAAGGGGAGTCGTAAAACCTGTTTACGGTCAGGGAGGTATTCGGTTGTTTGGGAGGTCAGTACAGGCCGGGTTATGTTATTGTTATCGTCTGACCCCTTTAGAACAAGTTTTTGTCGTCATTTTTCAATAATCTTTGAAACAGTATATCTTCAATATCCCTACTTGAATCGACAACTGCAACAATAAAAATTTTATCATTTTCAATCTTGTAAACAATTCTCCATCTTTTATATATAAGTTCTCTATACTTTAAAACTCCAATCTGCTGAAGCTCAGGAACAATTCTCCTGCTTGTAGGAAAGGTCGATAAGTCATTACATCTATTTCTGATTTCAAAAAATATATCTTTAGCGAGTTTAACGCTATCGGTTTTTATATATTCTATTATCGACTCTAAATCAAACTCTGCATTTTTTGTCCATAAAACTTCAAAAGTTTTCACTTGCTATTGCTATCAAAAAGTTTTTTTTCTAAATTTTCAAACATCTCATCTTGAGGAATCACATTTCCATTTTGTATATCTTCTTCACCTTGAATTATTAATTTTAGTAAAGATATAGAGTTTCTCAAACTCTCGTAGCTTTTTATATCTTGGATGACAGCCTTTGCTTCTCCATTTTGCGTTATGATGATGGGCTGCCTGTTTTCATTTACGCTATTAATTACATCGGCTGTTTTTGACTTTAAAAAACTTATCGGTTTTATAGTTTCACTAAGTTGCATGAAAAAATCCTTGCTTGCTTTTTAGCATTGTATCAAATTTAGTCTTAATTTGGTGCTATATATAAGTTTTATTTGAAAGTTTCTAAAGGAACGTTGAAAATTACCGGCGATAAAAGCAGAGGAAGAACCGGTGGCACTTTTTGCCATCCGGGTGAATAACGGCGTCATTATTTTTTCCTTTCTTCATTGCCATAATTAAATTTAAAAAACAGTTTGGTGTTTTTTAAATCAACTTTTAATCTATTATTGAAATAGATTTCTATCTCATCCCACTCCTGTTTTGTCGTCGGCAGAATATTTATAAAGTTCTCTTTATCATCAAATATGATAATCGAATCAAAAAATTTGTAACTCTTAATACCGCCTTTAAAAAGGTGAAATAAAAATTTATTCATAAGCAGAATCGGCACGTTAAATATCAAAAAAGCAAAGATAAAAATCGATTCCAGATCTCCGGCTTTTTGGTTTTTCATATAATAATCATTAAATGTTCTTTTCACTGACTCAACATGATTTACCTTGATATTTGTGATAATGGCATCACCCTCTTTAAAAATAATATTTTCATTAGTCAAGATTATCTTTCTTTTTGCTTTTTTGATTTGAAAATAGTAAACTACCCCCGGTATTACTACTACAAATATGGCATGTGTAAAAAAATAATCTCTTGATATCTCATTGTGCGCTCCAAATGGATTAATGAAATAAAAATACAAAACAACCAATGCACCAACTATTAAATACATGCCGCCGAAAATATAGTTATAGTCTTCAATCACAATGGGTTCTTTGTCATAATCCCTAAACTGAGTTTGTCTGTATTTCAAAACTCCATTATCCACTATGCTACACCTTTATATGTTTTAAGATCCCGGTTGTTTATTGCATGATTGCCGTTTTTTTCCGGCACCAAAAGGCCGTCGCCGTTTTCAACCCGCACGGTGCGCTTTTTGAAGCAGTCCATATCGAAGTAGGCACTCGAGTCGAGCCATTTAGGCAGGCTATAAGACCACTCAGATGATCGTTGTTTCCGCCACTCATAGGCAGAAGTCAGGTAATAATAATTCTACACCCTTTTGTTTTGTTGTTTGACAGTTTGGGAATTCAGCACGGGTTGGATTATGTTATTGTTATCGTCTGACCCCTTTTGCCTAAAAAGCGAATAACGGGCCGCGGGTCACCGACGGCCCTCTAAAAATTTTAATTTTTTGAGGGTTGCTCGGTGCATCCGCTTGTTATCTGGTGCGCAGCAGCAGATGACTAGCGGGTGTTCAGCCCGCGGCCCGTTATCTCGGATGCGTAGCATCCAAGATAACACTAACATTAGCTATCGATTTCTCCCCAACGAAGATAAAATGCAAAAAACGGGTCAGTTACATGCAGGACTTTCTCTTCTTCATCAAAATCAATCACAGGTGTAGAGCTCTCGTCTGATGCGGCGATACTTGCCATGTGCCGAAGAACTCGGGCAACTTCGTGTAATTGCGGGGCATCAATAGCAACCTCTCGAATAGCGGCCCTCAGTTCCTCGTACTCGATTGTTACGAGTCCCGGCCTGATGTGCGCCAACGCATGAAGTATCAAACCATAGATGTCGACCTCACCTCCGTTCCTGAGCTTACGTGAGATACGGTCTGTTCTTTGGCGCGGCCCCCTCGCTAGCTTCTCAAAAATAGGCCGACCAATGGTTTCCGCAATTTCTGAATAAACTTCCTTCAGTTCTTCTTCTGAGGGATTTAGCGCACGGCCGTCGGCGTCCGTTTTGATTGCATTTTGTCGACAGAGCGCTCGACAAAAATCTTGAACAAGATGCGGACTTCCTATGGCCTCGCGTGAAAAAGAAGCAACTGCATCATCACTTAATGTACATGCAACCAGAGGAAAGCCAGTCCGCGGGATGTAGCCGAGCTCCCGTCCTTCCCATAAGGGAATTTCAATTGGATGAAGCCTCCCGGTCATCTCTTTCTCGACCTTCAACGCGTCGAATCGACGGTGGGGGATGGCAATTAGAACAACAGGGAGTCCATCGAATATAGGGGACTTCAATGCGCGAACCAGTGAACCTTGCAGATCTCTGGGTATGTAATGGAAGTCATCGACTACGAGGGGAATCATAGCCTCGCGCAGACCTGCAAGAGCTGTAACGCGGGAACTCACAGCCCTAGTCTGTAATTTCGATGAGGCTTTCGTTTCTGCACTCTTTGCGGACAATTTCCCGCTTCCCTTCGCAACTAAGAAATTGGCTTCTGCTGTTCCTTCGGCGCCAATTTCATTAGATCTGCCGTTCGAGCTCTGTTCAGATACACCTTGAAACAGTTCGAGTTGCTCAATGATAGTAGCCCAAAAATCTTCTTCCTCACCCACTGTTCCACCATCTACCCAAATAGCGTTGTCAGGCGGAAAAGCCCCCTCACCAAAACTGTCTTCCCCGATTTTGTATGCCCAGTAACAATAGCTAGCTTGCACAGATTGTCCGCTACTTCTGCAAGTCGTTCTTCAAGCCTACGGCTCGATCTAGGGTTGTATGTGTGGCGCGGAAAGCCGCCAGGGACAAAAACTTCTGAATAACGCATAATTTTCCTTTGGCTAACGGGCCGCGGGTCACCGACGGCCCTCTAAAAATTTTAATTTTTTGAGGTTTGTTCGGTGCAGCCGCTTGTTATCTGGTGCGCAGCAACGGATAACAAGCGGGTGTTCAGCCCGCGGTCCCGTTATCTCGGACGCGCAGCATCCGAGATAACTATTTATTGGTTTAACAAACAGTATCAGATATAAACTTATAAATGCATGAATATGTTATTTTATGACTTTACTACAACATTCCTATATTGAACTGCCATTTTGCCTTTTTATTAGCACATTCAAGGTATTATTCCATCATGCAAAAAAGAGAGCATAACCCGAAAGCTAAACCGCGTGGAAACATCAAAAGCCCGCCGGAGATTTAAAACGACAGGAGCCGCATGATTGACAAAACCAAACTGCCGACCGTCGGTTACGACGATATGAACGCCATGCACTACGAAGAGGCGGACCTCATCAACGATCTTTTGGCCAAAATAGAAAATAGCTCCGATTCAGAGGTCACTTCCGCCGTGGAGGCGCTGCTGGCGCATATGCAGAAACATTTCGAGTATGAAGAGAATATGCTTAAAAACAGGGGCTTCGGGATGTTCGACATACACAGAAGCGACCACAACCGCATAATGGGAGAGACCCGCATGGCCTACATGAACTGGAGAAACTTCAAAGAGCGCGAGGCCCTGAGAGAGTTTATCGAAGATGAGTTCATGGAGTGGCTGAACCTGCATATTCAGGCCATGGACAGCGTGGCGGCCGATTTTCTGAGCCGCTTAGAGGATTCTTAGGGGTTCGTCCGAATCTCTTTTTGATACGGAGGCTTTAACCCCTTCGGCCCACTTCCAGACCCTCTGGGATGTAAGATCCTCCTGGTTATCCTCATCTATGGCAAGACCCACGAAGGCCCCGTCTCTTACTGCTGTAGATTCGTCGAAGTCGTACCCTTCCGTCGGCCAGCCGTCTCCGACTACTCTGGCGCCGTTTTGCACTGCCTGATCGTAGAGCGTTCCCATCGCATCTACGAACGTGTCGGGGTACTCCTCCTGGTCTCCCGTACCGAAGAGCGCGACCGTTTTGCCGGATAGATCGATCTTTTTGAACTCGTCGAAAATATCCTCCCAGTCATCCTGAAGATCGCCCTCTCCCCACGTGGAGCTACCCAGAATCAGCAGATCGTACTTTTGGAAATCTTCCGCCCTGGCATTCGCCACGTCGATCAGGTCGGCATCGATGCCGAGCGCCTCTTTTATCATCTTCGCGACCTTTTCGGTATTGCCGCCGCTGCTGCCGTAAAATATTCCTGTTCTCATCTTAGCTCCTTTTTCTCTCTCGGCTTCAGGTCGATATCTTCCGCCTCGGAGACTTCCGGGCACTCGGTCTCGATCTGAATAGTTGAAAAATAGACCGAAAAGCGCTCTTTGAGCAGTTTGTGAATCCGGCTCAAGAGTTCGTCACGGTCACCCTTTTTGTCTGTCAGCACGTGCATCGAGACTATGTTCTTTCCTGTCGTCAGTGCCCATACGTGCGGATGGTGTACATCTATGACATGTTCCATCCCCTCAACCGTTTCGACCATCTTTTCGAAGTCGAAATCTCTCGGCACTCTCTGCAGGAGTATCGCGGTCGCTTCGCGGATTATCCCCCACGAAGCCCACAGAAGCACCAGCCCAAAGAGCATCCCCAGAATCGGGTCTATCCTGTAGAAGCCGGTAAACTTGATGACCAGCGCGGCCACTATGATGATTATGCTTCCTACAAATGTCTGAATTACGTGCCAGAGCGCCCCCTTCATGTTCAGGTTCCCCTTCTGCCTTCCAAACAGAAGCCAGAGGCTTATGAACTCCGTAACCAGTCCTCCCGCCGCTGCCAGCAGCATCGGACCCGTGGGAATCTCTATGGGCGATTTGAGGCGCTGATACCCCATCCAGAAGACGTAAAACGCCATGAGAAGCAGGAAGAGCCCGTTAAACAGAGCACCCACGATCTCGGCTCTAATCAGCCCGAATGTCGCCTCTTTCGAAGCCGGGGCCGCCGCCATATGGCCGGCCACAAGGGCAATGAGCACACCGCCTACCGCGGAGAATGTATGCAGGGCATCCGATATGACCGCGACCGATCCGCTCCAGTAGCCGATGGCGAGCTCTATGAAAAAATAGATCCCGGTAAGCCATCCGGTGATTTTCAGTGCGCGGGAGTCTCCCGTAGGCATCATATGGCCGCTGTGGCCGCTGTTTTGAGTGCTTTTCACGCTTCTACCTCTCTGCGGGTTTCAAACCGCCTTTTACAACTGCGCGCCGTTGCGCTTTACACCTATATCTTATTTGTTCTCTGTGTAGTTTTTGTGCACTCTTCGCAAATTCCGATTCTTTTGGTAAACTTCATCCAAAAAGAGGTGACGATGACGATACTTTTCGCACCGAGCGAAGCGAAACGAGAGGGCGGCAGCGCCTGCCTCGATAGAGATTCGTTCTGCTTTCCCGAGCTTTATGAGAAGAGGCTCGAAGTCGCGCTCAGATACAGCGAACTGCTCGAAAAGGGCCCTCTCGAGAAGATAAAAAAGGTTACGGGTCTCAAAGACGAAAAGCAGATAGAGCGCTACCGTACAAATATATTTGAAGCGCCCGTCATGAAGGCGGTGGAGCGTTACAGCGGGGTGGCTTACGAATATCTCGGGTACGAAACGCTGGCACCGGGCGGGCGGGAGTATATAGATGAACACCTGATCATATTCTCGAATCTCTTCGGGCCGCTATGCGCGAGCGACAAGATTCCCGACTACAAGCTAAAGCAGGGCGAACATATAGAGGGTTTCGCACCCGAGAAGTTCTACAAAGAGCACTTCAGCGATGCGCTGGATGAGTATCTGCAAAAGAGGGGCACGGTGGTAGACCTGAGAGCCGGTTTTTATGAAAAGTTCTACAAGATCGAGAGCCCGCATATAACGATGAAGTTTCTGAAAAACGGCAAAAGCGTAAGCCACTGGGCGAAAGTGTACAGGGGGAAGGTGTTGAGAGAGATGGCGAAACGTGCTATCATGGACGAAGAGAGTCTGCTGGCTATGGATATCGAAAATCTCGGTATCGTGGATATAAAGCAGATAAAGAACCGAAAAGAGATCGTTTACGAGATAGTGCAGTGAATATCGAACAAAACAGCGAACACTCCATAGATTTTTGTATGCTCGACTACCCGTGCAGCTATCTGCCGGGCGA
>JALWMA010000126.1 GCA_027081015.1 Campylobacterales bacterium
TTATAGTTTTCAATACAAAATATATGGAAGGAATCTGTGCATGCGCTATCCGCTGGACCTTGAGAAAGACTTCCAAAAGTCGCTGCTTTTTTGGATGAGCAGATATATGCACTCCAAGCTCAACTCTCTCTCCAACAGGCAGGTCAAAGATCCGCGGCGGCTCGCGGGAGTCATTGCATCTTTAAGGCGTGGAGGCAGAAGTATCGAAGAGCTGTCGAGACTATCCAAAGAGGCGCGCAATGCCGGCTTGATAGGAATAAACACCTATTACAAGCCCCTTGAGAAGCTCTACTACTATCTTCGCGATCTTGGCCCAGCTTCGATGAGAGAGATAGACGAGGAGCTTATAAGCGACTTTCTGGCTACTGCGACGGCGGGTCTGTCGGACGCGACGAAAAAGAACTATAGAGTAGCCATGATCAACTTCTTCGGCTATATAGAGAAGCAAAACGGTGAAGATGACGGGAGTGCGCACCATTACGGCATAGAGCTTAAAAACTGGGGCGGCCTATCGGGAAAGAGCGGAGCCAAACTCCCCTCTTACATGCGTGAAGATGAAGTAGAGCGCTTTTTGGAGGCTATCGAGACACATCCGTTCCGGAAGGACGTATCTGCAAGGAACAGGCTCCTTATAAAGATGATACTCTTTACCGGCATACGCGTCGGTGAGGCCCTGAACCTCAGAGTCAAAGATCTGATTCCAGAAAACGGTGTCTACCTCATACGAATCGTTGGTAAAGGGAACAAGGAGCGTATCGTGATGATAAAAGAGTCTCATATTGATAAATATCTAAAAGAGTGGCTTGCCGTCAGGCGGTGCGAGGGAGAGTATCTTTTCTGCAACAACAAAGGTACTCCCCTCACCCAGGCGTATGTAAGCCGTATAGTCGAAAGGATACTGATGCAGGCGGGAATAAGGAAGGAGAAAAACGGAGCCCATATGCTTCGCCACACTTTCGCTACGATGCTCTACCTGAAGAAGAAGGATCTGGTGCTTGTGCAGGAGGCTCTGGGCCATGCGAGCCTCGACACTTCACGCATCTATACCCATTTCGACAAAGATAGACTCAAAGAGGCCGCGAGTGTGATGGACGAGATAGCGGGGGGCAAAGAGTGAAGTTGACTTTTCTGGGAACGTCGGCCGGTGCTCCGACGAAAAACAGGTATGTCACCGCTCTGGCTATGCAGCTTGAAAACAGCAGAGAGTGGATGCTTTTCGACTGCGGAGAGGGCACACAGTACAGACTCATGCAGACTCCCCTATCCCCTTTCACCCTCTCCAAAATCTTCATAACACACCTTCACGGAGACCACATTTACGGCCTTTTCGGCCTGCTTGCCTCAAGGGGCCTTTCGAGGGCGTCAAAAAGCCTGCAGATTTACGGACCGGAAGGAATTTCGCAGCTGCTCGAGAGTGTGCTTCGACTCTCACAGCTGAATCTGCCGTTTGCACTGGAGGTGACGGAGATTCGCGAAGGAGATATCTACCGCTTTGAAAACTTCACCGTAGAGACGCTAAAGTTGTCGCACTCGATCACAACGTTCGGTTTTGTAGTAACCGAGGCGCAAAAAGAGGGGCGGTTCGATCTGCAAAAGGCTAAAGAGGCCGGCATTCCGGAGGGGCCTCTCTACGGCAGGCTAAAACGGGGAGAGAGAGTCACCCTTCCCGACGGGCGCACAGTGGACGGAAAAGATTTTACGGAGCCTCCCAGGCGCGGTAAAAGAGTTATCATAGGAGGAGACAACGACTCCCCTGCTCTTTTCGAAAAATTCGAAGATGTCGACCTGATGATACACGAAGCTACATACACGGAGCCCGATTTCGAGAGACTGCCGAGAAAGTTTATGCACTCTACCGCAAAATCTGTAGCGGAAACGGCATCACGAATGGGTGTAAAAAGGTTGATATTAACTCATATCAGCCCGCGCTACGACAAAGATGGAAGGGTTTTCGAACTGCTTGAAGAGGCGAAGAGCCGCTTCGACGGAGAGGTCGAAGTGGCTTACGATCTGATGAGTGTTAAACTATAGTGCCGATTTAGTCCAGGCTCTTTTTGAGTTCGTCTACGGTTGTGACGAACTCCACCTTTTCGACCATTCTGTTATCGAGGTCGACCACCATAACATAGTCCGCATACTTTTCGTTTTTGAACTTTTCGGCATCCTTTTCGTCCG